>NZ_JADEXU010000284.1 GCF_015206895.1 Nostoc sp. LEGE 12450
GCGTTGGGCTAGGCAAGCGATCGCGAATCTGCTTTAACTCGTTATTTTGGCTAGTCAGGGCAAGCGCTGTTTTATCCTTGCCCGTCTCATTTTCCGGCTCTGCTAGGGGCGTTTGCTCTTCTTTGGGCGGTTGCACAATGCCCTTGTCAAACTTCAGCACATTCATTGAATTGCCTAGCATTGCCCCAACAATCGTCACGAAGAGAAGGCAAATCAGGGCAACAACGCCCATTTTTAAGAGTGGAGATTGCGAAACTGTTCGAGCAGTAACAATTTCTTCTGGGGCGGGGTTCTCGGAGGCTTGAATTGAATCATTAGCGTGAGAAGTTTTAGCGCCGTTCATGGCGGCAAAATCTTGCTCTTCTATCTCAATAGTTGCCTCTGACAAAGCTGACTGGGTGTTCTTTTTCATAAATCTAAATCTTGGATTTTGTAAATTTCCAACCCCGCTTTGCGAACACGAGAGGCCGTTTCTTGAACATCGGACGCAAATCTAGGCAGGGCAGCCGTATCAATCGCCCTGACAAATACAGTTTTGTTAAAAGCGATGGGCTTACCAACTAAATTGCTGCCTTGGAAAACAACAATCTCTGCAACCATATCTACTTTCCATTGCCCATCCTTAATCCGAGTCGGCTGACTGATTAGGCTGACTTTTAGGATTGATTGCGTAGACCCATTAAAGACATCGGGCGGCGTAAGATTACTTATCTCTTCAAGGAATGGTGCGCGAAAATCTTCTGACAACGCAAAACCTGAAGCCCATGCACTAGTAGTAATCTTGGCTTTTGATGTCGATATCCCCGGATCTAATTTTAATTGTTTGGTGGGGTCTATCTTGTAATCATCGCTTGGCTTTGGTAGAGCATTCCAACTTAAAAGTCCGGTCATTGTCTGCCCGACAAAATACGTAATAGCTTGCGGTGATCGCTCAAGGCTACCTATAGGAATAACTCTGATAGATTCGCCGTCAGACAATTCTACCAAGGTCGAAGCTTTCGTTTTAGAAAACGTTGCTATCCGAGCAAAATTGACAATTTCTATGAATAATAAAAGCATTAATAAAACCGCATTGACTATTAAGAAAATTGGGGTGAAATTTAGCTCTTTTCTCTCTAATAATTTCATCTCCTTAACCCCACGGAGAATTTAACCCCACTAGTGAAAGCTGAAAATACAGCCATTCCGCCACCAGTACCTATGGCTACCGCAAGTAATGGCGAGAAAATGGCTTGCAGTAGTTGCAATAGCAAAGGATTGCTGGAAGGCTTGGAGACTATTGCGCTGGCAATAATACCTACAGTTATCGAGTACGAAATCAGAACCAATGTCAGCCCTAACCAGCCAGCAAGCCAAGCATAAATAGGCTTGCTTTGGAAAGGCAGTAAAGATAGAACTAGGAAGATTGGGGCAGCGAATGCAATCATTAAGAATGACAGTTGGACGATGTACTGAAAAGCTGCCGATACCCCACTGAGAATGACATAAACAAAACCTTGGATTGCGCTATTGATTAGTTCGCCAGTAAGGTCTAAGGGGTTCCAACTTCCGACTCCAGAACCTGCACCAGTCTTTTCTCTAGCTTTCTGCGCGTCTTTTCGTGTATTCTCCACAGCCTGTTTGATACAAGCTTGTTTCTCGCTCAATTCTTCACCTTCCTTCTTTTCGTTGTTGAGCTTTTCGCACTTAGCTAAGGCTATCTGTGCGGCTAAGACAAAGCTTTGGTCAGCATTTACATTCCGTATAGCATCTCTCAAATTGACCCCATTTCTCGTAATATTTAAAATACTCCTGTTTAGTCCGGTCGATACGTTTTTTAATGCGACTGTTGTGTTTGCTAGGAGGAACCCATTATTACTAAGCATTACAATTACTACTAATGGCAAAACCATCTCAGCTATGAAATCAAAACCAAACCCTTCTTCTGCATACTTCCTGTACCAGCCAAATGATGCAAAGCCAATCATCACAACAGCCGCGAGGGTAGAAACAGCGACGACAGCCGTATAAATTGGGCTTGTTCCAGATGCTAATTCTAGCCAATCATTCTCAAACGATTTATAGATTAGGTCTGCGCCTGAGATAGCCCCTTCGACTATTTCGCCTGAATTCGTAGTGCCCGTATCTTCTCCAGCTTTTTGCCCTGTCGTTTGGGCAAAAAGAATAACTAAGAACGTTATCATTTGAGTTATCGTAACGTTATTGTGACTCGATTATTGATTCTTCCAGAATGAATCGTTAGCGGCAGCAGATTGAATTATCTGGCGAGTAGCGGCGTTAGATTCCTGATCCTTCGCCGCAGCTTGCTCATCAAGCCTGTTTGAAATATCGGCAAGGTTAATATTTGCAACAGCCAAGGAACGGGATTGCTTTTGTGCTTCTGAGTGGATAGACTTGGCAATCACAACATTTTGCAAGTTTTGAATAGCGACCTTTTTAAGAATGTCTTGGGTAATAACATCCTCTTGGGCGGCGGCAGCATTTTCGCTTGATTGAGCAGTGGCATCATTAGTTATTGCTGCCTCTTGCGATTGCACTCGTTGACCCTCAACTCCTAGTACTGATTCTGACTGACCGCGTGTATATTGCTGGTTCCAATCCTTGATAGCATTGTCGGCTTGAATGCGCGGATCTAATATCAGCAAATTGCCTTCTTGTTTCTCAATGACTTTCTCAATATTCTTACCAGCTTTTAGGGGATCAGGAATACCCAAATCACCAACACTAGATTCAATTGCCTGGGTTAATTCAGCTTCTAACTTGCCCAAACTTTTAGTAAATTCTTTCTGATAATTACTAATGTAAGTCTGCAAGCTGCTATAAATTTGTTGAAATTGAGTCAAAAAAGATTGGTTTTGATTAGTTTGAGCGTTGGCAGGAAGGCTAAAAAAGGATGTCAAAATTGCTGCGCCTGAGATCACGATCAATCGGTTGGTATTCAAGATACAAGTCCTCCAGGGATATTACAAAAGGTTTTTTGGTACAAAGAGATTTTACGGTTGCTTGCTTTTTTGCTAAATCAAAGGAAACAGCTTGAACCATTAATGTTTTAGGTGATTCTTCTTTATTTAATAAACTGGTGAAGAAGGGATCATCAAAAGGCAAAGCATTAGGCGGAAGGGTAGAAGCAGGGGATCGAAAAAGCATGACATAAGCACCTGGGTCGGCGGATTCAGAGTTTATCCCCGGTTGCTCTAATCCACTCAATCGCTTATTTTGATATTTCAATGCTCTCAGGCTGGGGGAGCGCTTGATGGCATCCTCGCCCAATTCTATGTACACGCCACAGCCATTCTTCGCTTCGTTAATAAGCTTTTCGTATTGAGCTTGGTTGTATTGCCATACTTGAAAGCCTCCTATTGACACGACACCTACTAGTATTGCCAGCAACAGCTTATTTTCAATGACTGATGATAGAACCTTCATAATGGTTTTCCCTGTTTGATACACTCGACATAATATTTAGAAAATTCTGCCACCCAGGTGAACTTGTCGCTGTGAATTTTCTTGAATTTATCTCGCGTGGCTTGTTCTTCTCTGCTATTGGCAACCAACGCCAGCAGGGGATAGGAAGGATAATAGCGGCAGCGCACATACTTGTTGTTATAGTCGAGCAACCACAACGTATATAGCTGCTGAATATTGGGGACAAAGCTTTCGTTTTTATCGATAATTTCTCTAGGGATGCCCAGCAACTCAGAGAAGCTATTAGCCGCGCCTGGAACAATGCGCCCAATCAACCGCAATGGCATATTTTGTAATATTTGTTCTCCCGCCGACGATTTGGCGATAGAGATAACGTCCTGCGCCGCCAGAAACACCCGACAGCCTTGCTTTCTAGCCGTAGCGCATTTACGACCCGCAAGCCGCGACAATGCGGAAAATCCCAGCAAGACGCTAGCTTCATCCATAAAGAACACACTGTTGGGCGAGGAGAGGGATTGACGGGACGCGGCGATATATGCACTCATCCCGAACACCTCTGCATCCTTTCCTGATTGCAGATTAGTCAGAGCAAAGGTAATCAACTGGCTATCAGCCTGGAAAGTTGAAGGCTTGCAGATAGCGCTACCAATGCTACTAGCCTGCCAGTATTGGAGGCGTAGGCGGATATAGTTCAGCGCTTTGCTTACGTTGTCGTCCTCATAGCCCAAGTAAATATACTCGGAGGAGAAAAACTTCTCCATATCAACCAAGGTCGGGGTGTTGTCCCACTCTGGGGTATTAATTCCCGCTTTCCGCGCTAATTCAAATCGCTCTTGGATTTCGGCATCTTCATAAAAGGCTTTTGTGCCTAGAGGTATCACGGACTCGATAGTTTGTGATAACAACCCATCGAATTTTTGCGAACCTAAAACCAACTGAAGAACTATTAAATTAATATCATTCCGATGGGCTTTTGTTCTTTCCTCACGTTGCGACTCAGGAATTTTTGATAGGTCTAGCGGCTGTACAAGATTGTTTGATTCCTTAGAGATATCAAAGTAAAACCCATTAAAGTAGGGCGTAAAGTCTCCAAAGGTTCCTGAACCATCATCATTTGGCAAGTCAATCATTAATACTGACATTCCCAACGCCAAGCATTGATAAATAATAGAGGCAATTATTACCGATTTCCCACTCCCAGTAGTGCCGATTACCATCATGTTTTTCGGCTTTGATAGGTCAATGTGAACCGAGGATTGACCCTCATCAGCAACTAATTCAAAGCCTTGTTTATCGCCATGCGCTGTTTGAACAACTGGCGTTAAACCAATTACTTCACTGGCAAAGAAAGTAGCGCGTCTGTTGAAAGGAAAAGTCAGCTGTGGTCGCTGCCTTAACAGCAAAGTATCAAGCCAGATTGACCATGTATATTGCATTTCTCTAATCAACTCAGCAGGTTGATTGATGTAACCGGAAATCAACCGACAAGCGTCGTCGATTTCTTCTGGAGAGTTGCGATAAACAAGGATTATGACAGCTACATTTTCCGGCACATCGCCTGTATAAAGTTGTTTTTGAGCATCAATAGAACGCTCTGTGTTAATCTGCGCTCCTACATCAATGGTCTTTTTACTGGCACTAACCTCGGCATTTCTTGAACGTCTCGTAATCAATTGTTGGGTAAGCCTAACCATTTTCTGATCGGCTGGGCTAATCTCTGTTATTATCTCAACATCATAAATAACCTCGCGTGAGAATACGTCCCATAAAAAGCGTATTTGCTGATAGGTTGAAGCAAATACCTCTGGTTTTTGGGCAAGCGTCATTACGCCGATATACTTCTTTTTATCAGTACTCTGGTGGGGCAAACATACCCATCGTCTATCAGCATGAGGTATGCCGTTATTCAGAAGTACCGATGTCGCGTGTAATTGGTCGTTATACTGCGATGGGTTGGGTGCGGCTTCGTTAATCTCCTCCCTTAATTCACCAGTATCATAAACCAAGGTATGGGGCACTTTTACAGCCTTTGCACCCATTCTATCAACTAGGTCGCCCCACAATTGCTTGTCTGATTTGGGCGAGGGGAACAAGCCCATCTCAGATAGTATTTGTTGATGACGCAAAGAGACAATTATCGCTTTTTCAAGAACTTGAATTAAGTTTTGAAGAGTGAGTTCGGTCGCTCCTGTTGGGGTGAATTTGCGCTGTAAAAAGTTTGCCAGCTTAACTATCGCTCTATCTACCGCGTCACCACCTTCAGTACCTCCTGGGCGGACAGTAAAAGTCGTGTAAATACTGAGCTTGATATCCTTGCGCTGATGATTACGTGTCAGTTCCTGCATTCGGGCAACTTGCCCCCAATCAAGAAACTCACTCTCAGGAGATACAGGGCTAGCTAGCCTCTGGCGATAGCTTTCAATCACTTTGTCTTCATCGCAAAACGAAGACCAACGAAAGGTGAATTTCTCACCCTCGGAGAACTCTTTACAGCCGTTCTCAAAAGCCTTGGCCATCGCCTCTAGTCTCTCTGATGAATTAAACAGTGGGTGAAAGCCAGTGCATTCATATCCGAATACTAATTGCAGCGTGTTGTTAGTGTCGCTTACTTGTTTTTTGCTCAACAAGTAAGCTCCGATTTGATAGTTCCCCTTTTTTAGTTTTACTAAAGTTGCTAAGTCTAAAAAGTCTTCAAAGGGTACTATTTTTTGATTACGAATACTGCTTTTTACCATAGCTTAGGCATTTTCTTGTGACCCGCCCTTTTTTTGTTTTGGGGCGAAGTATATCTGATATAGCCGCGTGTGAAAGTTGGAACGCTTGGGAACACTCTTGACCAGAACAAGTAAGGACGCTTCCCAGATAAAACTATCAC
>NZ_JADEXU010000285.1 GCF_015206895.1 Nostoc sp. LEGE 12450
GATTAAGACCTCTTGATTGTGTGTCGGTATGAGAGTAACTTTAAATGCTTTTTGGATGGATGACAATTTCTTTAATTTGCTGAATACCTTTCAATTTTAACACAAAGTGACACCTAATATAGAGCGCATAACTCATGACTGGAAGTCACGAGTGTGCGGCTTGAAGAAATCAAAAATCTATTTCCTAACCAATCTTTGTTAAAAATACTACTTATCCTAGATTAGGCATGGGACAGTGTTTGCGTAACGCCTCAGAGAAGATATCTATAACTCAATACGGTTCAGTTACAGCAGTTTCTCATGGGCGAAAACTGCCTCTTGTGCAGATTGCTTCACCGTAATGCACTGGTTCGCCTGCAATAACAGCATATTTTTTGAATGGCAAGTCTCTAATATGCGATTCTAACAGCGATCGCACACCATTAAAATCCTACAAATTTTGATTGATCAAAAGTTAAAAAATAGCACCAGCCTGTGATTAGGCTAGCGCTATTTTTTTGATTTAATTCACGATAGTTAAATAAATTTGCTAAATTACCTTCAGTTATTGTCAGCAATTATGCTTTTATACCGCACTGCGATTTGTTAATAAATTCCACAAGAAAACCGCAACAATTGCGCCAAGAACTGCTACTGCAATACCTGGGATGCTGAGACTGGGAGCTGCTAAACTTAACGTCCCTGTACTGAAAAACACTCCTAGACTACCACCAACAAAAGCACCGATGATTCCTAACAAGATTGTTCCCAGAATTCCGCCACCTTGATGACCGGGGTAGATAGCCTTAGCGATCGCACCAGCAATTAGACCTAAAACAATCCAAGCAAGAATATTCATTGTTATTAATTCGGTAAACGTTTTTCACTCACGAATACATATTAGACCTCTTGCTCTTTTGAATCCATCTACCATCAGAATCAATCATTAATATCCATAAGGAATAGTTTAATTGCAACTAGGCTTTGTTGATATATACCGCCACTTCAGGTAGATAATCGCTAAAAAAAGATCAATTAAAAAAAGCTCCTAATAGGTCTTGAATTAGGAGCCGATCAAACTATTGCTTGGTAATTGCAGTATATGGCTTTTTAATTAGGTCTCTCCTCTACTAGAAGAATTAAGCTGAGTTTTCAAAGACTGTCTCTAAAGTAATGTAAAGAGGCAAAATCAGGCAATTTCTACTAGGAGCGTAGTTTTAGCAACTTTATTAGCTGCATTCCAAACGTGAGCATCGCCAGGATACTCGTCACATCGCATTTCTTCAGGATGGAGGATTAGGTATTAGTTAGGATTTAAGGATGAGTTACGGAAGACCAAAAGCATAGCGTCGAACAAGTTGGACATTGCCACCCCAAAAGAAATGGACTGCCTTGCCGTTGCATTTGGCGCGACACAGAGGAATAATAGTACAAAAATGTAACTAATATTATGAAGTTATATGGAAAAAGTTAGACTCTTTTTTGATACTATTTAAGACCGGACTCTTGAAATATTAATTTACGTATGAGCAAAGGTACCCTGTTTGATAAAGTTTGGGACTTACACACCGTTGGTACACTTCCCTCTGGGCTGACGCAACTATTTATCGGGCTTCACCTAATTCATGAAGTCACCAGTCCGCAGGCCTTTGCTATGTTACGCGAGAGGGGTCTAAAAGTACTGTTTCCAGAGCGGACTGTCGCCACAGTCGATCATATTGTGCCGACAGAAAACCAGGCACGTCCTTTTGTTGATAGCTTGGCAGAAGAGATGATTCAGGCGCTCGAAAATAACTGCCAAGAAAATAACATAACTTTTTACAACATCGGTTCTGGTAGCCAGGGTATAGTTCATGTCATCGCTCCAGAACTGGGACTGACTCAACCAGGAATGACGATCGCTTGTGGAGATAGCCACACTTCGAGTCATGGGGCATTTGGTGCGATCGCATTTGGTATTGGTACTAGTCAAGTCCGGGATGTTCTCGCTTCCCAAACCCTCGCCCTTTCCAAACTGAAAGTCCGCAAAATTGAAGTTAACGGCAACCTGAACCCAGGAGTTTACGCCAAAGATGTCATCCTGCATATCATCCGCACCCTTGGCGTTAAAGGTGGTGTGGGGTATGGCTACGAATTTGCAGGTACGACATTTGAACAAATGAATATGGAAGAGAGGATGACTGTCTGCAATATGGCGATCGAAGGCGGTGCTAGATGCGGCTATGTCAATCCCGATCGAGTCACCTACGATTACCTCAAAGGCAGAGATTTTGCACCCAAAGATGCAGATTGGAATAAAGCAGTGGCTTGGTGGGATTCCATCAAGAGCGATGCTGATGCCCAGTACGATGATGTAGTCGTATTTGACGCTGCGGAAATTTCTCCTACTGTCACCTGGGGCATTACTCCTGGTCAAGGTATCGGTGTCAACCAATCAGTGCCTCAACCAGAAGAACTGCTTGAAGAAGACCGATTTATTGCCGAAGAAGCTTACCGCTACATGGATTTATATCCTGGTCAACCTATCAAGGGTACCAAAATAGATGTCTGCTTTATTGGTAGTTGCACCAACGGCAGAATTAGTGATTTACGGGAAGCGGCGAAAATCGCCAAAGGTCGCCATGTTGCAGAAGGAATCAAAGCCTTTGTTGTCCCCGGTTCTGAAAGGGTGAAGCAAGAAGCGGAAACTGAAGGACTGGATAAAATCTTTCAAGAAGCTGGATTTGAATGGCGTGAACCGGGATGTTCGATGTGCCTAGCCATGAACCCCGATAAGCTACAAGGAAGACAAATTAGCGCCTCCTCATCTAATCGCAACTTTAAAGGCAGACAGGGTTCCTCTTCGGGTCGGACATTGTTAATGAGTCCGGCGATGGTTGCCACAGCTGCGATTAAAGGCGAAGTCTCTGATGTACGCGAGTTGCTATAATCCCGCCTCTTAGTAGAGAAAAGTCTCTTAAACTTTATTTTCTTTCCTTTGTGTCCTTTGCGTTCTTTGCGGTTCGTTTTCTATAAAAATTATGGTGAGTGAAGTTAAAACAGTTTCAGGGCGCGGTATACCCTTAGTGGGCAATGATATAGATACCGATCGCATTATTCCCGCGCGATATTTAAAAGCCGTTACCTTTGATGGCTTAGGCGAAGGTGCGTTTATTGATGACCGGACAGCACTTAAAGGTGAACACCCCTTTGACCAACCCCAATATCAAGGCGCGAATATTTTAATAGTCAACCGTAACTTTGGCTGTGGTTCATCACGGGAACACGCACCCCAAGCGATCGCAAAATGGGGAATTCAAGCTTTAATTGGTGAAAGCTTCGCAGAAATCTTTTTCGGTAACTGTGTGGCAATGGGTATACCTTGTGTGACAGCCGACGCGGCTACTGTTAAACAACTGCAAGAGTTAGTAGCTGCCAATCCTCAAGCCGCCGTGACAGTAAATCTGGAAACTTTGCAAGTGCAAATTGATGATTATACTGCCCCAGTTGCGATCGGTGAAGGTACAAGAAGCACATTTATTTCTGGGACTTGGGATGCTTGCGGTCAGTTGGTGGCGAATGCTAGCCAAGTTCGGACAACAGCTGCAAAATTACCCTACATCGGTTGGGGCAATATAGCCGCAAGTTAGTTTTCTCTCATTCCCTGTCTGACAAGCAGAGAATGAGAAAATGGCAAAAATTTTATAACCACTACGCCGTGTGCAACTTTCTCTCAGACCTAACCCCCGACCCCTTCCCTTGTAGGGAAGGGGAGCAAGAATCAAAGCTTCTCTCCCTGTGGGGGAGAGGTTTGGAGAGGGGTTCTAAGGATAAATTGCACATTGCGTAACCACTCGATAAAACATCAACATTGGGTGGACATCGCCCACCCAAAATTGTTATCCCATTAATTCAGCAGTCTTCTTCTTATCCAACTTGAGAATCAACACACCCAAAGGTGGCAAACACAAATCTAGCGAATAGGGACGACTGTGCAAAGACCAATCATCCGTCCACTTACCGCCTAAATTGCCCATGTTACTGCCGCCATATTGACGTGCATCACTATTGAACAACTCAGTATAAAATCCCTTTTGCGGTACACCGATGCGGTAGTGAGAATGGGGTTGCGGTGTAAAATTGCAAACCACGATCGCAAAATCATCAGAATCCTTGTCACGACGGATGAAGGAAACTACACTATGGCGATTATCACTACAGTCAATCCATTCAAACCCAGGTTCAGCAAAATCCTGGGTGTACAAAACTGGTTCAGAACGATAGAGATGGTTCAATTCCTGGAAAAACGTTTTTAATTGTTGGTGGGCTTCATGCTGCAATAAATGCCACTCCAAATCTGCCCAAGCATTCCACTCACTCCACTGTCCAAATTCCATGCTCATAAACATGGTTTTCTTGCCTGGGTGAGCAAACATATAGCTAAATAAACAACGGATATTAGCTAACTTCTGCCATGTATCCCCCGGCATTTTACCGATGATATTGCTCTTCCCATGCACCACTTCATCGTGGGATAGAGCCAGCATGAAGTTCTCACTGTGGTTGTACCACATACTAAAGGTGATATTGTTTTGGTGGAACTGGCGGAACCAAGGGTCCATGCTGAAGTAATCCAGCATATCGTGCATCCAGCCCATATTCCACTTCAAGTTAAAACCCAGTCCGCCTGTGTAGGTGGGCCAAGATACCATTGGCCAAGAAGTAGATTCTTCAGCAATGGAGAGAATACCGGGGAAATAACTAAAGATAATGTGATTGACCTGACGCAGAAAATCTGCTGCTTCTAGGTTTTCTCTGCCGCCGTACTGGTTGGGCAACCATTCTCCTGGTTCGCGGCAATAATCGTTATAGAGCATTGAGGCAACAGCATCGACACGAATCCCATCAATGTGGTATTTATCAAACCAAAAGAGGGCATTTGCTGCTAAGAAATTACTGACTTCATGGCGACCGTAGTTGAACACCAAAGTACCCCATCCTTTGTGTTCGCCCTTGCGGGGGTCAGCATGTTCGTACAGGTGGCTACCATCAAAGAAAGCTAAACCATGTCCATCTTTGGGGAAGTGACCGGGAACCCAATCCACAATTACCCCTATATCATTTTGGTGACATTTGTCAACAAAATACATAAAATCTTCGGGGGTACCAAAACGGGAAGTGGGAGCATAGTACCCAGTTACTTGATAACCCCAAGAACCATCAAAGGGATGCTCCGCAATGGGCAGCATTTCTATATGGGTGTATCCCAATTCTTTGACATAAGGAATGAGTCGGTCAGCTAGTTCCCGGTAGGTAAGGAAGCGTGCGCCCGGTTTAAGTTCCGAAACGATAACTATCGGTTCAGTTTCACCATTTGGCAGTTTAGCAGGTTCGGCACTCGAAGCGTGTAACCAAGACCCTAAATGCACTTCATAAACTGAGACAGGCTGCGTAAGGGGATCAGTGTGTCGCCGCTTTTCCATCCAGCTTTCGTCATCCCAAGTGTAAGCATCTAAATCAGTGACAATAGATGCCGTTTTCGGGCGGGGTTCTTGCTGGAAACCGTAGGGATCGGATTTTTCGTAAATGTGTCCTTCAAAATTTTTGATTTCATATTTGTAATGCTCTCCCACACCGATTTCAGGAATAAACAATTCCCAAACCCCGGTTGGCCCTTTACGCATTTGGTGTTTGCGCCCATCCCAGAGGTTGAAATCTCCCAACAATGAAACGTTGCGAGCATTGGGTGCCCAAACTGCAAAATAAACGCCCTTAACGCCGCCTATTTCCGTGGTGTGCGCTCCCAGTTTTTCGTATATTCGGTGATGGTTGCCTTCACTAAACAAATGCAAATCAAAATCTGTCAAATTGGGAGAACGGAAGGCGTAAGGATCATAAGTAACACGCTCATGTTCCCCTTCTTTAATCCGTAACTGGTAGTTTGCCAGTTCTGCGGTTTCAATAGTGCATTCAAAAAAGTGAGGATGATGCACTGTTTGCATTGGGTATTCTTTCCGTTGTTCCGGAAGAACGACCCATACTGCACTTGCATTTGGTAAGTAGGCCCGCACAGCCCAGACAGTTTTGCCGTCTTGTTCTATGGGATGAGAACCTAGTATTTCAAAGGGATCGTTATGCTGATTCCAAACGATGCTGTTAACCTGTTCAGGGGCGATCGTGGTCATGGACATGAAGCTACCTAAGTGAAATAACGTGATTGACTAAATCTACTTTTTTAATATCTATATATATTCTTTACATTTATTTGCAATTTTGTCGCCACCGTTATCGTACATCAGAATGGGGAATGGGGGATGGGGAATGGGGAATGG
>NZ_JADEXU010000286.1 GCF_015206895.1 Nostoc sp. LEGE 12450
GTCACTTGTACTGAGCGTAGTCAAGTATTGGTCATTTACAAAAAACAAAGGACTAATAACCTTACCAATTTTAGATTTTAGATTTTGGAGTTAAGGAAAAATTTTCCATCCAAAATCTAAAATATTGGCTTTATACCCTTGAATTAATTCGTGCAGATGAATCAAATAATTTCATGATCTCAAGCTCCACTTTTCCTATGGGATCAATCCAAAATCTTAAATTTAAAATCCAAAATTGTGTTACCAGATTTTAGTCTTCGCCAGAGGAGGCGGGTATTGCTATATCCAATGTAGTTACCACGATGTTTTTTTGTGCCAATTTTAACACATCTTGACTCCATCCAGGGTTAGCAAACTGGGGCAAAATTTCTTGACTAAAGGCTTCTGCGGCCTTGGATCTATAGCGATTGGGATTAAAAATCAACCATAGCGTCCGTTTGACGACTACCCCTTCAATAGGGGTACGGTGCAGAACACCCATTTGTAACTCTTTAGCGATCGCACTTGTTGAAACAAAAGCAGCCCCTAAACCAGATTGCACGGCATTCTTAATTGCTTCAATGGAATTTAGTTCCATTTCAACCTTAAAACGTCTGGTATCAATTTCACAGCGTCCTAGCACTTGGTCAATCACTTTGCGGATAGTCGATTGGGAATCTAGGGCAATGAATTGTAATTTATATAGGTCTTCTTTTTGGATTGTTTCAAGTTTAGCAAAGGGGTGAAAGACAGGTAAAATCAGCGCTAGTTCATCTTCTGCGTAAGAAAGAACTTCCAAAGATTCTGATAGTTCACCAGGAATTTCACCGCCGATTATTGCCAGATCAACTTGTCCGTTAGCGACACTCCAAGCAGTCCGCCGGGTAGAGTGAACGTGTAATTGCACTGCCACATCTGGATATTTTTGTCGGAACATCCCGATCATTCTAGGCAAAAGATAAGTGCCGGTGGTTTGAGAAGCACCGACAATTAACGTACCGCCTTGGAGATTTTGTAAATCCTCAATGGCGCGGCAGGTTTCTTGACACAGACTGAGGATTTTTTCACCGTAATTTAGGAGTAGATGTCCTGCTTCAGTTAATTGGGCACGTCGTCCTCCACGGTCGAATAAAGGGACATCTAGCTGCCGTTCGAGATTTTGGACTTGTAAGCTGACGGCAGGCTGGGAGACATAAAGACTATCGGCGGCACGTTTGAAGCTTCCTTCTTGTGCGATCGCTTTTAAAATCCGTAACTGATCTAAAGTGAAAGGAAGGTCAGACATAAGGCTCAACCCACAAACATTGAAAGGAGCGGATGCACACAACAAATAAACTTTGGCAGCAATCAGCCGCGTATGATTTGTTGCATATTAAACTTGAAGACTTGACTCGAAAAGGACAGTAGCACAACATCTTGACTAAAGTCTCCTTTGGAATACTTTGTGGTATTGGTTGTACTGAATTCAATTTTCTTTAAATTACTTCACCCGTCTATATGCTGCTGATTTCTTGGTTGACACCCAGTCATTTTGTCATACTGGGGTTACAAATAGTTTTTGCGATCGCTCACAGTGGAGGCGCTGCTTTGCGTCCAAGGGCCGAAAAATATATTGGCCCAAGGCTTTATCGCATTTTTTTTGCATTAGTCAGCCTACCGTTGGCTGTGATATTAATTATTTACTTTTTTGGGCACCGCTATGATGGTTTGCAACTTTGGCAGGTACAAGGAGTGCCAGGAGTACGAGAATTTGTTTGGCTGCTGTCAGCAATCTCGTTTTTGTTTTTATATCCTGCTACCTTCAATCTACTAGAAATTGCTGCCATTCAAAAGCCCCAAGTTCATCTCTACGAAACAGGAATTATTCGAATTACCCGTCATCCCCAGATGGTAGGACAAATAATCTGGTGTGTTGCCCATACTCTGTGGCTGGGTACTACCTTTACCCTTGTGACTTCCATTGGATTGGTCTTGCATCACTTGTTTGGGGTTTGGCACGGGGATCGCCGTCTAAGCGATCGCTATGGGGAAGCCTTTGAAATTGCCAAACAAAGGACTTCAATAATTCCCTTTAAGGCAATTATTGACGGTCGTCAATCTATCTTATGGGAGGAATTTCTCCGCCCTTCCTATTTGGGAGTTGCCATTTTTATCGCTTTGCTTTGGTGGTCGCACCCTCTGTTGATGGAAGCAACTGGTAGAATAAAGTGGGAAATTTAACGCGATCCCCAGTGTCAGGAGAAAATCCCAAATAGATTGGAATTTGCGCTTATCAATTGCCCCGAATCAATGTAGGATAAATTCAAACATCTATTCAGTGGGGGTGCGTTTAGTCAGCTTAAGATTTTATATTGGTAGTTGAAGACCCGTTGTCTTTCCTTGGGAGTCAGTAGCAGATTCAGTTAAATCCCAGGCAGACAAAGCAATCAGGAGTCTAACATCCGAAAAAGCCACGGTGAGAGTCGCAGTGGCTTTTTACGTCAGAGACACATCAACACACTGAATTTTTGCCCAATTCTTCTGTGTCCTGAGATTTGGTTCCTGAAAGCATCTATCGGCAGTTACTGACTTACCAATCCTTCACTTCAGTACTGATAGGTAGTTTGATATAAAAACCTTATAATCCAAGAGGCGTCATGGTGTTGTCGGTTAGTGAACGGACATTTACTCAAGAAGTTTTAGAATCACCTATTCCTGTTTTAGTTAACTTTGAAGCACCTTGGTGTGGCTTGTGTCGGATTATCCACCCACTGTTGTTACAATTTCAAGCCCAATGTGGGGACGAAATTAAATTAGTTGGGGTTAACGCCGATCAAAATTTTAAATTGTCTACTACTTATAGGCTAAAGTCACTGCCAACTTTACTACTGATTCAAAATGGCACTGTTCGCCATCGCTTGGAAGGCTTTCGCGGCAGAGAAGATTTACGTCTAGCTTTAGAAGACATTAAAGCCAGCTACAGCAATTACGCGAAAATCTACAATAGTCCAAAAACAGTGGACTTAGAGTGTCGGTCAGCTTAATCAATATTGATATTGGGCATGGGGCATAGGTCATTGGGCATGGGACTAATGACTAATGACTAATGACCAAATATAAAACCATGCTTAACACCCCACCCAATCAGTCTTGGGTGGGTTATTTTATCCTAAAGGGTGTGTGTCACAATTATTAACAGTTTCAACACGCTAAATCAAGAATTCTAAAAGTAGGCGTCAGTGATGGAAGTAATCTATCAGTATGCCTGGCTGATTCCGGTGTTCCCTCTTCTTGGGGCAATGCTGGTCGGTCTAGGGTTAATCTCGTTGAATCAGGTGACAAACCGCCTCCGCCAGCTTAATGCTGTGGTGATTATCTCCATGATGGCAGCAGCTATGGGGATGTCGTTTGCCTTGCTCTGGAGTCAAATTCAAGGACATGCGTCTTATATTCGCACCTTTGAGTGGGCGGCAGCAGGTAATTTTCACCTGAGCATGGGCTACACTATTGACCACCTGACAGCCCTAATGCTGGTGATTGTCACAACGGTAGCCTGCTTAGTCATGGTTTACACCGATGGCTATATGGCTCACGATCCCGGCTACGTGAGGTTTTACGCCTATCTCAGTTTGTTTGGCTCTTCAATGTTAGGTCTGGTGGTCAGCCCCAACCTAGTACAGATTTACATATTCTGGGAACTGGTCGGGATGTGTTCCTACTTGCTGGTCGGTTTTTGGTACGATCGCAAGTCAGCAGCAGATGCCGCTCAAAAAGCGTTTGTAACCAACCGCGTGGGCGACTTTGGTCTATTACTCGGCATTTTGGGGCTGTTCTGGGCAACAGGAAGCTTTGATTTTAATGTCATGGGCGATCGCCTCGCCCAACTCGTAGAATCAGGTTCTATCAGCAATTTTCTCGCTGTCCTGTTTGCGATTTTAGTTTTCTTAGGCCCAGTTGCAAAATCAGCCCAATTCCCCCTCCATGTCTGGCTACCAGATGCGATGGAAGGCCCCACCCCCATTTCTGCCTTGATTCATGCGGCAACAATGGTGGCGGCTGGTGTTTTCCTCATTGCCCGGATGTACCCAGTATTTGAAGACGTTCCAGCCGCAATGAATGTCATTGCTTTTACTGGGGCGTTTACGGCGTTTTTGGGGGCTAGCATTGCCATTACCCAAAACGACATCAAAAAGGGCTTGGCTTACTCCACCATTTCCCAACTTGGTTACATGGTGATGGCAATGGGAATAGGTTCCTACAGTGCTGGACTATTCCACCTGATGACCCACGCCTATTTCAAGGCGATGCTGTTCTTGGGTTCAGGTTCCGTAATTCACGGCATGGAAGGTGTTGTTGGACACGACCCCGCCTTAGCGCAAGATATGCGCTTGATGGGTGGACTGCGAAAGTATATGCCTGTCACAGCAACTACCTTTTTGATTGGTTGCTTGGCAATTTCTGGTATTCCACCCTTTGCTGGTTTTTGGTCAAAAGATGAAATTCTTGGGAAGGCTTTTGAGGCTAACCCATTTCTCTGGATGATTGGCTGGCTAACTGCCGGGATTACAGCTTTCTATATGTTCAGAATGTATTTCATGACATTTGAAGGCAAATTCCGGGGTACTGACGAGAAAATCAAGGAAAAACTTAAAAAAGCTGCGGCGACAATTGTCCTGGAATTAGAGTCAGAAGAACCAGTCCCGAATTTTGGGCCTGGGGCGATGAAGAAAGGAGAATTGGCGGCAACTAGTCAGCATCATGAATCCCATGACTCCCACGGGCATCACAGCGACTCCCCCCACGAATCGCCGTGGACAATGACGCTGCCGTTGGCACTGTTGGCTGTGCCTTCGATTTTGATTGGTTTGGTGGGAACTCCCTACGCCAATTATTTTGAAGAGTTTATCTTTCCTCCTAGCGAAACTCTCTCCGAAGTTATAGAAAAGGCTTCCGAGTTCAATCCGACGGAATTCTACATCATGGCGGGTGCCTCAGTCGGAATTTCTTTGATTGCGATTACCCTGGCTTCGCTGATGTATTTGCGCCGTAAAATTGACCCGGCTGCGATCGCTGCTAAAATCCAACCACTTTATGAGTTATCCCTCAACAAGTGGTATTTTGATGACATTTACCATCGGGTTTTTGTCCTCGGCTTGCGTCGCGTAGCCAGACAAGTTATGGAAGTTGACTTCCGCGTTGTTGATGGTGCTGTTAACCTCACAGGCTTTTTCACCCTTGTTAGCGGTGAAGGTCTGAAGTACCTAGAAAACGGTCGCGCTCAATTCTATGCCTTGATTGTGTTTGGGGCGGTTTTGGGCTTAGTGATTGTTTTTGGTGTCACCTGATTCTAATAGGGGTGGACGAATGTTCACCCCTACATTATTTTTTTATTTATCTTAATATAGAGGCGCAGAGTCCCTCCAAAGGAATTGAGAGTTGGGTCTGAAAAGATGACAATATTTTTTAATACAATTGTTTTAAAGCTTGAGCAAACATTAGGTTGCTTGGTACTAAAAGTTAACATAGATTTATGTTGATTTTAGCTTCTAAATGAAATAGTATTTATACTTTTATTCATGTCTATTTTCAACCGTAAAAAACCATCAAAAAGTAAAAAAACATCTCAATTTTATTTAATATAAATAGTTGTATTTGTGATTTAAGTCTTCTTCGGATAATAGTATTAGATCGTTTTGCCATGAGAGTTCGCAGGATCTCTAGACATAGTTTAAATTCAGCATAGTAGTCCTGGAGAAATTTCTTATTTATTAGTCCCTCCTAGAGATTCAAAATCATTATTCGCTTAGTTTCGTCTTCTTGAAGAAACGTTAAATTAATTTCAAGGGAGGTGTAAACCGAACTTCTGCCATGAATCTAGGCTTCGATATCGTCCCAAAGTTTTGAAACTAGGAAAGTTTGTCCTGCTGCTTGTCGCACTGACTCTTGCAGATCGGCTAATATTTGTGCTTTTGGCTCTTGTTCATCAATCCAAGCTAAACCACTGGCT
>NZ_JADEXU010000287.1 GCF_015206895.1 Nostoc sp. LEGE 12450
CCCCCTTGCTTCTTTCCCAGTTCTCAGCCGCCTCAATATAATCCCAGCCAAGAAAATAAATTTTCCCACCAGGAATATGTCAGATTACCAACACTCAGCTTCATCTTGTTGCGAATGTCTTGGATCTTCCAGTTTGTGAGTTTAGCCAGAGTTTGCGCCTCTTGTTCAAAACGCTTGGGCAAAGACCGTTTATATTCTCTACCCGCCTGACATTTGAGTTCTCCTTGGAACGGATGTTGTAAAACATAACGCCCTTGGAAAAATTCACTGTTAGCAGTTTGTTGGAATATCAAGTCTTCAGGGAATTTGTCGCGGGTGTAGCGGACATGCAACCGGGAGATGAAGACGCTAGTTCTCGGAAAGGGACGACGAAAGCTTGGGGATACTGGCACATCTCTTGGAGAATTATCATCTAGCCAAAATACGCCTGCTTGCTTAAGCTCATCTGGGGTTAGAGGCTCGGCAGAACAGGGATCGCAACTACCCATATTCCAAGCGTATTCTAAAAAACCAACTTTCTTGTCTTCTTTGGTGTAGGCAGTTTGAAACATTGATTTGTAGAAGTCACCAAATTCATCTTTGACAAATAAGGGAACGTTTGTGTCGGAGGGGATTTTCACCGTCCGGTAGTTAGTGATTTCTGCCTGTCCTTGGGGTGAAAGGATGTAGACAATCAAATCCTGCTCTGTCGTGGCATTGATCATGCCTAAACGAATTGGCAGCATGAACTTAGGAGACTCGTAGGAAATTTGTAGCGGACGAAGGAACTGGTAGCCAGATTTTTCGAATTTATCTAAGTTGACTTTGGCAACAAAGAATTTCATTGAGGAACGGATGTAGGGTTTTAGTAACTGTTTCGCGCCTCTGGGAATTTTGTAGCCATTGCGTTTGAGCCAAGTTTCTAATCCGCCAGATTCTTTAGCACTAAGGATCAGGATGTCGTATTCACCAACGTTGAAACGTGCTTCGACTGTTACACCCAAACTAGCATCACTGCTTCTCTTACGCGCTGACTCATTGCTTGCTGCTGGCGCTGGTGCTGCTGATAACTCTTGGGGGTAAACTGGGGCACAAGGATCTGGATCAAAATATTCAACCAATCGCGGCGCACTAAAAGCATCTAAGCGTTCGATAATCTTTGTTTCAGTCACACGAACTTGTTCTTTTTGCAGCACTGTTGGTACTGGTACTACCATTGCAAAATCTTTGACTTCGCCTTGAAAATCGTTTGCCATTGTTAGGACGGTGCGATCGCCATCTCGCGCTATCACCACCTGAGAAGCTTTGTTATACAGTTTTGTATCAGCTTTAGCTACATAAAATCCACAAAATGCCCAAGCTGCTGGTGCAAAGCAGAAAACAGCTACGATTGCCAACAATAATGGCGTTAAAAGCCGAAAAAACTTCATTATTTTATACCTCTATTTTTTTAATGTTGAGGGACGTTACATTGCAATGTCTCTACATCTGTTTCTCTTTCTTGCCAAGAAAACCTTGGGGCTAACCACAGAACATCTAACAGGATGGTCAATGGCGCAAGGGCAAACAGCGCCCAGAAAACAGCTGTGGAAATAAAGAAATAATTCCGCAGGATAAAAGTTAATCCGGCGATGCAGATTGCCCAAACTACACGCCCAATTCGGGAATTGGGGATCGATCGCGGATCTGTAATCATAAATAGGGCGAACAGCAGCAAAGACCCGCTCATCAATCGATGCCAGTAAACATCCCAAGTCCAACCCAGCCAGAGATTGCGAACCGCCTCTAGCAAGGAGTAGGAACCCAAAAAAGCTGCTGTGGTGTCCCAGCGACCAACGCGCTGTAAAATCATGCCCCCAGTGCCGGCAAATAATAGCCCATACCACCACTCTTCACCCCATTGTCCCGGCGAAACCCAAGCATCGGGGGTCAAAATCAAGGCAGATATGATGCCAAAATTGGTGGGATTAAAGAAATGCTTATCACCGACTTGGAAGATAAATTTGCTAGCGATCGCAATTGCTGCGGCTATTGCCATTGTTGTCCAGCAATCAGCCCGCAATAGCAGTCCCAGTCCTAGAGAGGTAATTAAAGCACTGCGAAGATTTGCCATTTGTTCTTTGCCAGTAACTAATGACAATATCCATTGAGTTGCTAGACTTGTGGCGATCGCTACCCCAATTAACTCTGGCCGTAGCGTCCAATCTCTTGTACCGATTCCCAATACTAGGAACAAGCCGAGAAATAGAATTTGATAATCTCGTATATCTTTGAGCAACATTAATCCTTCAATTCCGGGATTACCCGTAGATTTGTCATCAATCTAGACGAGTGCTAGCTCAAATAGTAATGCTGTTACAGATTTTGTTACAAAACTGACTTACCAGATGTAGATTTAATACGGTTCAGATAAGCATTTTTCACTTTCCTTGTGGTCTGGAGAAAGGGAAAGAGTTAAAGGGTAAAGGATGTATTCAAAATCTTTCCCCTGTTCCCAAACCGTATTGGATGTAGATTACCATTTAAGGACTTATGGTTGATTGCCAGAAGCGATGCCAAATAGCCCGTCGCAGACATCGCAGTTTCGCAAGCAACACCTATAAAAAGTTGTCAGCAGCAGATAAACGCAAATGCAGCTAGCTCCTCTGTTCCCAATTTTCTATCGCATTCTCCAACCGAGTTTTCCCAATTGCCTTTGGGGTGGAAATCCCCATAGTAAAGCGATCGCATTAACGTTTGATGATGGGCCCCATCCTCAATACACACCAGAAGTTTTGGCAGTATTGGATCGCTACAATATTACAGCTAGTTTTTTTTGGTTGGGTGTTTGCGTCAACCGTTCACCAGCGATCGCCAAAGCTGTTAGCGATCGCGGCCACTGGATCGGATTGCATGGCTACGATCATCGTTCTTTTCCCATGCTTTCCCTCAATGAATTGAAGGACAGTTTAGAAAAAACCCAAGTTGCCATCTACAATGCCTGCAATCTACAACCTGAACAAGTACGGGATGTCCGTCCGCCCAATGGTTTATTTACACCTGCTACTTTAAAATTGTTTTCTCAATGGAATTACCGTTCAGTTATGTGGAGCGTTGTACCTGAAGATTGGGTACGACCAGGTATCACCACTGTGGTAGAGCGAATTATGCAGCAGGTCAAAAATGGTTCGCTGATTGTCTTGCATGATGGTGCTTGCGGTGGACAAGATGTTGCTGCCACAATCCAAATTCTCATTCCGCAACTGCTACAAAAAGGTTATGAGTTTGTAACTGTTGATACTCTGTGGCAGCAAGCTAAGACTGACTAAAGTACTAGCTTGTTAAATAAAACGTAAAGAAGTTACCTGAATTCATTCATTTTCTAATCGGGAGTATCAGCCTTTAGTGGCTGATATCCCAGTGATTTATGCTAATTCCTAAAGTTGATGTGAGGCTAGAAAAGCCTCAACTTCAGCATCTGTTGGTTGGGAAGCGATCGCACCTGGTTTAATGGTGGTCAGTGCCCCAACAGCACTGGCATAAGTGACGATGCGTTTTGCAGTTTCAGCATCCCGCAAGCTGTGGATGCCGTAATGACTCAACTGGTGGATAAATCCTGCCAAAAAGCTATCTCCTGCACCAGTAGTATCAACTACGGGGATGGAAAAGGAAGGTAATTTGCCTTCGTTCTCACCCAGACAGTAGGTACAACCGTTTTCACCATCTGTTACTAATACTCCTTCAATTGAAGCCAAGCGGTAAGTAATGGCTCCAGGATCTGCGGTTTCAAATAGCCATTCGGCTTCTTCTTTGGAGAGTTTGAGAAAATCTACTCGCTTAAATAATTCTGGAATTTTTTGATGAGCGATTTTTGGCTCGTCCCAAAATACAGGCCGCCAATTGATATCTAGAACAATCTTTAGATCGTAATGTTCTGCTAATTCTAGGGCGCGGTAAATTGCCTGTTCGCTTTCAGGATAGGCTAATTCCAAAGTACCCAAAACCAGAAAATCTGCCTCTTGAAACAGCGCATCTGGCAATTGTTTGGCTTGCAGGCGAGTATCGGCAAATTCTGCGGTGTCATACTGACCAAATCCGGCGAAGGTGCGATCGCCAGCCAGATCCCGTGTAACATAAACCTGCCGCGTTGGTGCTGTAGGGTGGCGTTGTACCCCCGTCGTATCTACACCTACATCTTGTAATAGCTTGACCAGTGCATTTCCTGGTTCATCTTCACCAACGGCTCCAATAAATCCTGCTGTCGTCCCCAGCTTGACTAAAGCACAGGCTACGTTAGCTGGTGCCCCTCCTGGATAGGGGGTCCAGGATTTAACTTCTTCCAGCTTTAACCCTAATTGATCGGCTAAACAATCAAACAAAATTTCACCGAGGCACAAAACACGGGAATTGCTCATTTCATTTTAGAATTGAGATTTCGATTTTGGATTAAGAATTTACAGTATAAAATCTACAACAATTTCTGCTAATTTGTCGCCAGTTCTTCATAGAATTAAATAGCAATTTTTACTACTCCATAACATCTATATGCTTTTAATTACCGCCGAAATTATCTAAATATTTATACTAAAGTTTAAACAAAAACAAGTGCTGTATAATACTTATATATTGTCATGATTTATATTCTTGCCAACTTGAAATCAAAAGAAAATATTGACAATAGTGTTACTGCTAATACTTGAAACCCCTACCAACAAAAGAATCTTCTAGAATTAGAAAGAGTGATTAAGTAGATATACCAAAGGAGGATAGAAATAGTCATGGCTGGTGGCAAGTCTGAGACCCCCGTTAGTCTGTCAGACAGAGAACTGCAAATTATCGACCTAGTGGCCGCTGGCTTAACTAACCAAGAGATTGCAGGTAAACTGGAGATTAGCAAGCGTACAGTTGATAACCATATCAGCAATATTCTGACCAAGACCGAGACCGAAAATCGAGTAGCTCTTGTCCGCTGGGCCTTACAGTGGGGCAAAGTCTGCTTAAATGATGTCAATTGCTGTCTTCTCCCTAAGCAGATCGAATAAACAATTTACTAGTGGCAACCTAATTGCTATGGTCTGGTAGAATTGCAAGCCAATTTTGAGGTTGACTGATTGTTTCCCTCCCCACGCCTAAGTTTTCAGTGTGAACGCTCTACCAAAAGTTCCGAGTCCTTCACTCAGCCGGAGTTTATGTTAGTGGAGCCAGCTGACCCTCGGACTCGGAAACATATAACAAAGAATCCTTTCCACATTCAGCAGAACAGATGTAGGACTGGAGAAGAAGCGAGGGAGCAGGGAGCAAGGAAGAATTTTCCCCTCAGCAAGAGCAGCACCCTGGCCCTTTGCCTCTTTTCAATGCCCAATGCCCCATACTTGATACCCAAACTCAACAATCAACCACAAAAATTAGCAACAATTCAGTGGTGCAAGCGTTACATTTGAGAGAAATCTATATTGCTCCATCGGCTTGGAGAGTGGTGTTCCAATGAATACTTCTGCTTCTTTTCAGGGTGGCTCGTCTCCCTTTGATTTTTTTAACTTTGATCTTAGGGCACCTGTATCTGAGAAAGTTCCCAATCCAGAATACCGTCCCTTAGACTTTCCCCAACCCACACAAGATGCTGACTTACTCAGGCAGCTATCATTTATTCCAGGGTTGAAAGAAATTTTGATGATCCGGCAGGTTCACGCCTTAGAACACGCTACTGTTTGGGTTCTTAGTGATTCACAAAGCGGCCAACCTGCTAAAGGAAAAGCTACTAACGTTCAACCAGATAACGAACTATTAGGCGGTTTGTCTACTGAGCATGGATTTTACCTTTATGGTGAAGTAAATATTAGTGATTTGCGGCGTGCGGTAGCACTTGCTCGACATCGCCTCACCAATGGAGAATGGAATTTAGCTGTACATCCCCGTTGCGGCACAAATTTATCAGTAGCAATGCTCTTAACAGCTGGACTAGCTGTTGGTGTACATCTATTATTACCATTTCGACCAATCGAGCAACTTATAGGTTTGGGGTTAGCAGCGACGACAGCAGCTGAACTCGCACCTGATTTAGGTTTTATGGCGCAGCGTTACTTAACAACTGCCATTCCTTTTAACCTAGCAATTGAAAATATTACTCGTACACGCGACGTTTGGGGGCGTGAGGCACATTTTGTTAAAGTGGGTTGGCAAGAATGAGAGAGGGCAAGGGAGCAGGGAGCAGGG
>NZ_JADEXU010000288.1 GCF_015206895.1 Nostoc sp. LEGE 12450
GACGAGGGTCTTTTATATCTGCAAAAGCTTTTATAATTTCGATTTCGGACACAGCAGTAGATGCTTTCACTATAATTTGCGCTGTATCCTACCATATTGTGCCTTCTTTTAGAATGAAATAGCCCTGGTGCCAGACCTATTCCTGCGATCGCTCTTAGCGTAGGGTAAGGCATCGTTACACTACCAACCATACATAATACGCAAGGATGTAAAGAGTCCAAGTGGCAGCTAGAAAACTGTAATGTACAGATGTATTTCAAACTTGAAGAGGCAACTATATCAACCCCAATGTCATTAGCAATTTCTGCCAGCCCCCCCTGTTATCACGCCAATCGCTTTTTTGAGCGCGTGACCCAATAAATTATATGTGTCCTTGATGGTCTTTTTGACTTTCCTGTTTTGTTTAAGTCCCGCTATTTGTATCACACTTTTAGTGAATTAGTATCACAGCTATGTCATATCTATTCTTGATGATAAAAGTCACAACTACTTTTGGGAATTATAAACTGGACAACCTTTATTGAGGGTTATTCACCTTCAGCTATCTGTACGGAGACAAGAAATGCAGCAAACTACGACAAGGCAGCAATTCCTACCTAAGCTGGATCGTCCATTTATAATAGCAGCACTGACTATTCCTATTGTTCACCTCGGACTTGGATACATAGGTTTATCCATGACATTTGTCGGTGGTGCGTCAGCATTTTGGCCTTCACTCGGTGTGTTTTTATCAGGAATGTTATTGATAGGCTATCGGGTCTGGCCCATCATATTTTTGAGTGATTTTATTGTTAGTTATATTTTCTTTTTTAAGAATAATCTTTTAATTAGTACTATCATTCCGGCTGTCAACTTAATTACTCCTTTCGTAGCAACTTTTTTAATTCATAAGTTTATCAAGCGTCGCCATTTCTTAGAGCGCTCGCAAGATGTTTTTAAATTTATGGTTCTGACTATACCCAGCCCCCTAATCAGTTCCATCTTGGCTGCACTAACGCTTTGTATTAGTGGTATTGCACCTTGGTCAATATTTAGTAACATTTGTCGAACTTGGCTGACATCAGACAGCACAGGTATTTTAATTGTTACACCATTAGTACTGACATGGTTGCAAAAATCTCCATCGCCGAGAAGCTTCCATCGGCGACAAATTATCGAACTTGCATTTGTTTTATTGTCAATGATGGCGATTGTTCGGGTTGCTTTTTCAGGGGGATACCCAATTGAATACATGATCATTCCGCCATTAATTTGGACGGCATTTCGATTTGAAGCGCGGATATCGACTCTAGCTGTACTTATTATGTCAGCGATCGCGGTTTTTGGTACTGTTAAAGGCTTTGGTTCGTTTGCTAAACAACTCTCACCTAATGAATCGCTGATCTTGTTGCAATCATTCATTTGTGTAATTGCTATCACTACCTTTGTGATCTCTGCGGTAACTAGTGAAAACCAAAGATCAGCAATTATACTGCGGCAAACCAATGATGAACTAGAGCGACGAGTTGAAGAACGAACAGCCCAACTCAACGAAGCAAAAACTGTTGCCGAAGTTGCCAATCAAGCCAAAAGTGAATTTCTCGCCAACATGAGCCACGAATTACGAACTCCACTAAATGGCATCCTCGGTTATACTCAAATTTTACAACGGACTGAAACCTTGTCCGATAAAGGATACAAAGGAATTGAAATTATCCATCAATGCGGCTTTCATCTATTAACTTTAATTAATGACGTGCTGGATTTGTCTAAAATCGAAGCCCGCAAAATGGAGTTGCATCCCATCGATTTCCATTTTCCTTCGTTTCTGGAAGGAGTAGTCGAAATCTGTCGGATTAAAGCTGATCAAAAAGTTATTTCCTTCACGTATCAGCCCGACTCTCAACTCCCGGTTGGTATCAACGCCGATGAGAAAAGACTGCGGCAAGTTCTGATTAATCTTTTGGGTAACGCAGTCAAGTTTACAGATAAAGGAGGGGTGACTTTAAAAGTAAACGTTATTAATCATTCGTCCAGGGTCAGTAGTCAAGAAACACAACAAATAACTAATTATAAAATTCGTTTTCAAGTAGAAGATACAGGGGTTGGAATGACATCGATGCAATTGCAGAAAATCTTCCTTCCCTTTGAGCAAGCAGGAGACATCAAACGACAATCTGAAGGAACAGGTTTGGGATTAGCTATTAGTCAAAAAATTGTTTACCTCATGGGTAGTGCTTTAGAAGTTGAAAGTCAAATTGGTCAAGGTAGTATTTTCTGGTTTGAAGTAGAGTTACCAGAAGCAAAACAATGGGCTGCAAGTTCCAGAGTAATGCAACAAGGAGCTATTACAGGCTATCAAGGCAAAAAACGCAACATTTTAGTAGTAGATGACAAGTGGGAGAACCGTTCGGTAATCCTTAATTTATTAGAACCAATTGGATTTGAGTTAATAGAAGCTAGTAATGGACAAGAGGGGATTGATCGGGCTGTTACATATCAACCTGACTTGATCGTTACTGATTTAGTTATGCCTGTAATGGATGGTTTTGAGCTGATTCAGTACATCAAGCAATCTGCTCAGTTAAAAAACGTAGCAATAATTGCTTCTTCTGCAAGTGTGTTTGACAGCGATCAAAATCGTAGTTTAGATGTTGGAGCGGATGCTTTCTTATCTAAACCTGTTGTAGCTGAAACTTTGCTTGAATTACTGCGACTAAAATTAAATTTGGTATGGATTTATGCACCAGAATCGGAAGTTGATTCAAAATGCAATCAAACTCATATTCAGTCAGATTCTCAGAATCTCTCTTTACCTTCGATTGAGATTTTGACTAACTTGTATGAGTTAGCAAAAGATGGTAATCTTGATGAAATATTGCATGAAGCCAATAACTTAAAGAGTGATCATCCTGTTTATTCGGATTTTGCTCAACAAGTAATCCAACTTGCCGAGAATTTCCAAATTAGGAAATTGCGAAAAGCATTAAATCAATTGATAGACCAGTCCAAATAAATGTAAATAATTCTTGACAAGATTTTTTATCTTGTTAATTCATTTTATAAAAAATATTTAATAACCATGAAAAGCCCTGATTTTGTGTTAATCGTTGATGATAATCCAACTAATTTGTCAGTACTATCACAAGCGCTAAAAAGTGCAGGTTTCGCGGTTAGAGTCGCCGAAGATGGAGAAAGTGCGATCGACATGGTGCGGCATAAACCACCTGCTCTAATTTTGTTAGATGTGCAAATGCCGGGAATAGATGGGTTTGAGACTTGCCAGAAACTTAAAGCTGATCCATTAACGCAAAACATCCCAATTATTTTTATGACAGCGTTGGCTGATACTGGAAATATGGTAAAAGGGTTTTCGTTAGGAGCCGTTGATTACATTCCCAAACCCTTTGAACAAACAGAAGTGATTGCCAGAGTGCGAATCCATTTGCAACTGAAGCAATTGACCGATAATCTTGAACAAATGGTTACAGAGCGAACGACAGCGTTACAAAAGGCACAAGTGCAACTGGTGCAACAAGAAAAGCTTTCAATGCTTGGTCAATTGGTAGCAGGTGTAGCACATGAAATGAATAATCCCATTAGCTGCATTGTTAGCAATATTCATCCTGCTCAAGAGTATATTGCTGATCTGACTCATGTCCTGCAATTATGTCAGGAAAATTATTCCCAGCTACCGCCTGTCATTCAGAATGCGATCGCTCAAACAGATTTAGACTTTCTCTTAGAAGATTTGCCCAATCTCCTCAATTCTATGCAGGTTAGCACAGAACGAATTAAAGAAATATCCATGTCGCTGCGAAACTTTGCCCGGACTGACACATCGGTAAAGGTTAAGTTTGATGTTCATGAGGGACTTGACGATACATTATTAATCCTGCGACATCGTTTTAAAGGGTTGGGACAGCGACCTGAAATTAAAGTCGTCAGAAAATACGCTTCTTTACCAAAGGTTGAGTGCTATCCAGGACAACTCAATCAAGTGTTCATGAATCTAATAGCTAATGCTGTAGATGCTTTAGAAGATGTTTGGCAGCAGGGTAAGCGAGTCAATGATTCCCTAGCAATCAACATCTTTACAGAGATGTCCACCCCTGGATATGTAACGATTCGGATTGCCGATAATGGTATTGGCATGACAGACGAGGTGAGGCAAGAAATTTTTAATTATCTATTTACAACAAAAACAGTTGGTAAAGGTACTGGACTGGGATTGGCGATCGCTTATCAAATTGTAGTAGAAAAGCATGGTGGAGTAATGGAGGTTAATTCCATACTCAATCAAGGAACTGAATTTGCAATTATGTTGCCTTTGTAGGACTTACATAGTTTAAATCTCACAACCCACACCATCCCCATCTCTATCAAACCCGTGCGGGTCTGGTGGAATCACTCTCTTCTCTGCGGTAGGGAATATCAGGGCAATTCAAGCTTGCCGAATTGGGTGGAATGTAAATATCCGGGTAAGGGATTTCCAGAAAATAAATGCTATAAGCCTAGCTTTCGCCCCGTTCGCGGAGCGTCTCCCTTTGGGAGAAGGGCGAAAGCGCCTCAGCCCTTGGGTTGAGCCAAAATATATTTGATACGGTGAAGCAGCGCGGTCTTCTCCCAAAGGGAGAGGCTAGTAGTCCGCCAAGTCAACAATGCTTGGTTTGTAGTGAGCGCTTGGGCGTTCAAATCAAGGACTAAAGTCCTTACTAAAAACTTATTTACCTATCAAAGTTAGTGTGGTGGACTACTAGCGCCAAGGGGGTTTCCCCCATGAGCGACTGCACCAAGCCCATAGGGGCTGGGCATTTTATTACCTGTAGGTGCCTAAGACGGATCGCACTGTTGCACTTGCGGCGATCGGTTCATTGTAGGCTGAGTATTTTTCTTACCCCGCCGAAAATCCCAAGGCATCACCGACTGCGGTTGATTCCAAAATCCCAACTTCTTACTTTATCCCCAGCAACTATGTTCTGTGTGCCACCAAGGAAGAAGCTCAAAATCGCGGATGCTGTCTATGGATGCGGTAGTACTTGGGGTTGCCTAGTAAGTCATTTAATCTGAAATACTCCCTCTCAATCACTCTTCTTCATCTGTCACATCACTATATGCTGAATTGTCCACTGCTAATACAGGCTTGCCCATAGCAGCTTCAATTTTGGCAATTATCATCTGTTGACGCGATGCCATAAAACTCTCAAAGTCGTCCTCTCAAAGTGTTATTGCTCCATAATTAATACGCTGCTTGATGAAAGATTTTGAAAAGTGTATCAGTTTTAACTAGAAACCCTTAATAAAATTAAGAAATATTATGTTTAGGTAAAGATTTGGAAAAAGATGTAAATTCATCTATCTAAAGGGGTAGATTTAAAATAGTTAAAAAAACTTTATAACCAATGCTTAAAAGTCTCAATTCCTGAGAATTTTGACTGAAACAACTATTTAGTGTTTAGATATCTGTAATAAATGCTAAATATCTATCTTTTGGGAAATCACTATTTTTGATAGGACTGCCCTCATTTAACACTAACTAACAAACATAAAATCATCTGCTCTTCCTTCTTTTAAGAGCTTTGTAACTACTGTGTTACAGCTTTTAAAAAAACGAATATAGGGTTGAGCCTACTTGGTAATTTATCAAACTTGAAAAACTTTATTGACTTGAATGTGTACGAAAATCAGTATACGCCAAATAATCCTACTAAAAAGCCGATTTTATTAAATGAAGAATACATAAGGGGGTGTAGCTATACGAGTAAAGATTCGTTGCCAGAGGTGAACGCTTCAGATAATCCGCTAAAAATAGACTGGGAGCAGATACTTTATTCGTTAACGGAACTTAGCCCGTTTCCGATTGGAATTGTATGTCTGCAAAGTGAACAGATTCTTTTTCAAAACGGATTATTAGTGCCTTTTTTTGGAATTGATTCAAGCCAAAGATTCGACAAGATTATCCCTGAATTCTTTGACAAGCCTGCTTTATGGACTCAATTAGTTAACCAGCTTAAAAGTGGCAACCTCATCAATAGTTATGCCGTAGAAGTCAAAAAAATCAGCGGTGATACTTTTAAGTCAAAAATTTCAGCTAAGGTTGTTAATTACGAAGATAAACTGGCGGCACTATTCATATTTACGAATAATAC
>NZ_JADEXU010000289.1 GCF_015206895.1 Nostoc sp. LEGE 12450
TCTCCCTCATATCCCGAACTAAGTAATAATAGTTACTCTCCCTGTATCCAAGTCGTAACGACCGCCCACAATTTTCAATTTACCTGACTGCACCTGCTCACTTAAAAGCTTTGATTTTTGCAACCGTTCAATTTGATATTGCACATTTGCCACCACAGCATTTTCAACCGCGTCACCTGGCTGATCCTTGACCTTTTTCAGGGCTGGCTTAATTGCCTTCACAAAAGTACTAATATCACCGGGTAACGATTCCTTTTGTACAGCTGCGGTTACAGCCCCACAACGTTCATGGCCCATCACCATCAGCAGTGGAGAACCTAATAAAACAACGGCATATTCAATACTGCCGATCGCTTCATGTGTGGCAATATTTCCGGCAATCCGAACATCAAAGATATCCCCGATGCCCTGATCGAAAACAATTTCTGCTGGCACTCGTGAATCAGCACAACTAAGAATAGTTGCAAATGGATGTTGAGCTTGAGCAACTTCCTGCAACCGCAGCGCAGATTGATCGGGGTATTGGGGATGATGATCGACAAATCGCTGATTTCCCTCTATCAGCTTTTGCAAAGCTGCATCGGGACTGAGGGATTCAGCAGAAGTTGAGGGAATTTCGGCAGCTTTGGCCTGTTCTACCCGCCAGAGCAAATCGCTGGCAGATAGGATCATCCCAAAAGCCCCGGTCATTCCCAACTTCAAAAAGTCACGACGTTCCATGAAATGCTTCATTGAATTTATAACTCTCTTACAAAGACGCGATACATCTGACAGAGCGAATTTCCATCACATCGGAAACGTAGCAAGTACCTCCGAACTTATTGAGGACTGGTCTGATATTTTCGACAACACGCTTGAGTTCTTCTGGCATACAAAATGCGAGGATGTAAACATTATCAAGCATGGTCATGTCTAAATCTTCTGTCGTTCCTCGTAATCCTTTACCAACTACATTGCGGATTACGGCATGGCTATGTACACCCGACTTGTCTAAACTCTCTAAAATTTTGGCAAGCTCAAAGGAGTTGGCAATAATTTCTATCTTTTTAACTACGTGCATATTATTACCTCCAAAATAGGTTAATTCCGTAGAGATATAGCGGAATTCCCACAATAATATTGAACGGAAATGTGACTGCTAAAGCGGTAGAAACATATAGGCTGGGATTTGCTTCGGGAACAGTCATTCGCATCGCTGCCGGGACAGCAATGTAAGAAGCACTGGCACACAATACAGCGAATAACAGCGAATTTCCCGGAGGCATACCGATGAATTTGGCGATCGCTAACCCAATGCCTGCATTGAGTATAGGAATTAGTATGGCAAATAAAATCAGGAAAACTCCGGTTTTTTGCAAGTCTTTAATTCTTCTGGCAGCCACCAGTCCCATATCCAGTAAAAAGAAGGTGAGAATGCCATAAAACAACCCTTGAGCAAAGGGTTCTAATACGTGCCAACCACGTTCTCCTGTCAAGACACCGATTAACAGGCTACCAACTAGGAGAAAAACTGAACTATTAAGAAATGCTTCTTTCAAAACTTCCGACCAAGCAAACTCTCGCTTTTCATCGGCGGTGAATATATTCACCAATATCAGACCAACAATGATCGCCGGAGATTCCATCAGGGCAAGAGCTGCTACCATGTAACCATCATACTGAATACCAAGCTCACTAAGAAAAGCGCCAGCAGTGATGAAAGTGACAGCACTGATAGAACCGTAGGTTGCAGCGATCGCAGCCGCATCGTAAGTATCCAATTTCCACTTCAGGATAAAAAAGGTGTAAATTGGAACAACACAAGCCATCATCATTGCTGCTGCGAGTGTTAGAATCACTTCTTGATTAAGTCCGCTTTTGATTAGTTCTACCCCTCCTTTAAAACCAATGGCAAACAGCAGATACAACGAAAGGAGTTTGGGTACTGGTGGGGGAATTTCTAAATCGGACTTGACAAAAACAGCAGTCATGCCTAAAAAGAAAAACAGAATTGGCGGATTCAAAATGTTGGATACAATTAAGCTCAGATCCATATCCACCTATCCTTGTATTGGTTAAACCTGAAATTAAAGAAATTTTTCATCTTTAAAAACTTAACGGTTGAATCGTGATGTATTGTGTATGGCTACCCCATGTCAATTGGGTACTCAAGGAGTGAATTGTCCTATTCGTGACAATACTTATTGATTAGGTGTTAAACAGCGCTGAGAACAGAAAAAGTGAGAGCTTGCCCAACATTTTTTGATGTTGGATTCCCCGTCGCTGATCTTACGACAGAAAGTGTAGGGAGAACTCGCAATCAACGTATTTAGCGTAGAAAAAATTAATGTATTGTAGGGGCAATTTATGAATTGCTCTTACACAAATCTTGCTTACAGCAATTTTGATTTATTTAAACCACATATATTTTAAGGGCACAGCAGAGTATTGCTAATTGGTGTCAACTTAAGACCAAACCCCTTTAAAACCTCGTTTCTAGCTTGTGAGTGTAAATGCTTTTCATTGGGCTGCTGCCGCAAGTTTGGCTCTATGACTCTATACGTTGCCAAACTAGCTCAAAAACCTTTGAGACACCGTTGCTCATAGTCGGAGGTGTCTTTAACGTAACTTGGTTGTCTCTCAAAGTGAAAGTACGAATTAAATCTGTACCGACTCGATTGGGAATAGATGCAATTTCTATATGATGGGTAACAATATTGCCACTTACACTATAGGTTCCAGCATAAGCACTAAATGTAGAGAAAGCTTGGGCGCGTTCTGCAATGGTTACTAAATTTATGTCTTGGCTCAGTGGCGAGTGTATATCCCCATTTAGTAGTGAGCGATCGCTCCTGGAAAGGATAACGAGTATCCGCCCTTCAGGTGTATAGGTAATGTAACCGTTTGGACTGCTTCCATAGGCTTGTCCTTCCACAGTTCCGTCGTCAAGTGTTGCACTTACTGAAATTAATTTCCAAGTTCCGAGCAAAGGATTATTTTGTGCCAATGATAAATCAGACATCACTAACTCCTATACAATTAGCGAAGATCGTCCAGGAGCAATTATTCTAACTATTAACTCCCCCCATGCCCTTCAATTGGTTCGTTAGGATAAACTACACCGTTTTGGAATGTACTTTTGACTGACAGCATAGCTTTTTCTTGCTTCTACATAAATCATGATACAGTACCATTCTGGTTAAGAAGATTGCCACACAATCTTTATTGACCAAGTTTCGTTAGGATATTGTAACCTGGGCAATAGCGACTCTCTATTGATGTGACACCAGGCAATCGCTTTTTCACATCCATGACAACAACCATCGACTTTCTCAGTCACCTTAACCCTAGCCAACGTCAAGCTGTCGAACACTACTGCGGCCCGTTGCTAGTTGTTGCTGGCGCAGGTTCCGGTAAAACACGAGCGCTGACTTATCGTATTGCGAATCTGATTCTGAAACACCGTGTCGATCCAGAGCATATCCTGGCGGTTACTTTTACCAACAAAGCCGCGCGGGAGATGAAAGAACGGATTCAACGGCTGTTTGCTGAACAACTGGCCATGAAACAACATGGTCAGCGTTTTGATTTGTTGACAGAATATCAACAAACGCAATTGCGATCGCAAGTTTACAAAACCACTATCAAAGACTTATGGTGTGGCACTTTCCACAGTCTATTTTCTCGGATTCTCCGTTTTGATATTGAAAAATACGTAGACGAAAAAGGACGCAAGTGGAATCGTAATTTCTCTATTTTTGATGAATCAGATGTGATGACTCTGATTAAAGAACTCGTTAATAAAGAGCTAAATTTAGACGATAAGAAGTTTGATGCTCGCTCTGTTCGCTACGCTATTAGTAATGCTAAAAACCAAGGTTTATCACCCCAAGAATTTGAGCAAGATCAACCTAATTATCGCGGACGTGTAATTGCCCAAGTTTACAATTTATATCAAGATAAGTTAGCACAAAATAACGCTCTCGACTTTGACGATCTTATTCTTGTACCTACTAGATTATTTCAACAAAACGAGCAGGTATTGGGTTACTGGCATCGCAAATTCCGTCATATCCTCGTAGATGAATATCAGGATACTAACCGCACTCAGTATCAACTGATTAATTTATTAGTTACTAATGGTGAAACCAAAAAGAGCGAATGGCAATGGGAAAATCGCTCAGTTTTTGTTGTTGGCGATGCAGACCAATCAATTTACAGCTTTCGGATGGCAGATTTCACCATCTTGCTAGGATTTCAGGAAGACTTTGGTGATGGTTTAGTAGATGATGACACCCGGACGATGGTTAAGCTGGAAGAAAACTATCGTTCTTGTGAAAACATTCTGCAAGCAGCTAATGAACTGATTGAAAATAACACCCAACGGATTGATAAAGTCCTGAAAGCGACGCGGGGGACGGGTGAACAAATTACTTGTCACAAAGCCGATGAAGAACTTGCAGAAGCGGCATTTGTAATTAATCAAATTAGCACTTTAGAACAGCAAAATCCAGAGTTGAACTGGGGTAGTTTTGCTATACTTTATCGGACGAATGCCCAATCTCGTCCCTTTGAAGAATTGTTGGTGAAATATCAAATTCCTTACACAGTTGTAGGGGGAATGAGGTTCTACGATCGCAAAGAAATTAAAGATGTCGTCGCGTATTTAAGAGCGATAAATAACCCAGCTGATACAGTCAGTTTATTGCGAGTTATCAATACTCCCCGGCGGGGAATTGGCAAAACCACTATTGACGCTTTGATAAACGCATCTCAGCAACTAGGGACAACTTTGTGGGAAATCCTCAGCGACGAAACATCAGTTAATACATTAGCTGGACGGGCGACAAAAGCTGTAAATAACTTTGCCGCAATGATTAGCCGTTGGCAAGGACAAGTCGCCACGCTTCCAGTGACAGAGGTTTTGCAAGGAATATTAGAAGATTCTGGTTACGTTCAAGACTTGATGAATCAAGGCACAGATGAAGCCACAGATCGGGTACAAAACGTTCAGGAACTTTATAACGCCGCGCTGCAATTTCAAGAAGAAAACGAAGAAATTTCCCTGCGAGATTTTTTAAGTAGTGCTGCCCTCAGTTCCGATTTGGATAACTTAAAAGAAGGACAAACAGCCGTTTCTTTGATGACTTTGCACGCTTCCAAAGGTTTGGAATTTCCCGTAGTATTTTTGGTGGGATTAGAACAAGGACTATTTCCCGGCTACCGCTCCCTAAGCGATCCTGCATCTTTGGAAGAAGAACGCCGCTTGTGTTATGTGGGGATTACTCGCGCCCAAGAAAGGTTGTATTTATCACACGCGCGGGAACGTCGTTTGTATGGTTCTCGTGAACCTGCGATGCGATCGCAATTTCTCGACGAATTACCAGAAGAATTGTTATCTACCAAACGCGCAAGTCGTCAAAGCTATACCAAAAGTGCCTCTACTTCTAGTGAAAAACAAGACGCAACCCAGATTTGGCAAGTAGGAGATAGAGTATTACACAAAACCTTTGGTCTTGGTGAAATCACCCATGTGTTCGGAACAGGTAATAAAATGTCTGTAGCAATTAAATTTGCCAGCTTAGGACAAAAAATTGTTGACCCAAGAGTAGCACAGTTGCAAAAAATTTGAAAACAAAGCCAGAAGCTACAGATCCCCGACTTCTTTGAGAAGTCGGGGATCTCGTTTTTCATATTTCAATTTCTTCAAAGTGTTCAACAGTAGGAAATGGCTCATAAAAATGATGCAGAAGTTTTTTCCACTCTTGATACTCAGCAGAAGTTCTAAATCCGACAGTATGAGATTCTAAAGTTTCCCATTTTACAAGTAATAAATATTTTCTTTCGACTTCTATACATCTATGCAATTCATGGGATAAATATCCATCCATTGAGGAAATAATTTTAGAAGCTTTTTTGAAAGCAGCTTCAAAATCAGATTCTAAACCGGCTTTAACATGAAGCATTACAGCCTCAAGAATCATATAGTCTTTGGTGAGAATTAAACTAATCTTAGAGGCTGTTTGAAAAGTTGGAGAGATGGTAAAAAAGCTCTCTCAGTATACGCTGTGAATAGATAATAGACAGCACTGAGAGAGCAACATGAGTAAAGCATACCCCAGTAATCTCACCCGTGTTC
>NZ_JADEXU010000290.1 GCF_015206895.1 Nostoc sp. LEGE 12450
GAGAACGCATATTTGCAGAGTCCCAACAACTAGGTAAAAGTTACCTGGAGACGCTTTACTTTATTATTGATTGCTATTTTGTTTTCATCAAGGCTGGATTAGCCACAAAACAAGTAGCTTTCACGCCGATTACTACTGAGTCGAATAGACTTCCTTCTATGACTTCAACTCCATTGGTACAAGAGAAAGAAGAAGATTCTTCAAGCGAAACATTCAGCCTTGACTTTGATTTGTAGCCGAATGACACGCTTGATAACGGCAAATCACTTATTTATAAGGCTTTTAGGTGTGGGTGTAGTAATGCTGATGCCAGCTAACTACATTTTCTGATAACTCTCCAAACTTCCCCAGTAAAGATAAAGGCGTTAAGGTGCTAGCTTAGGCTCCAAGTTAATAAATGTTGAGCAAAGGGCAGATTCAGGGCATTTTTCCCTTCTGCCTTCTATATTTTTTCGGTGGAATTGCGGTTCTCCATCATCTGAGTTGCGTGAAAAGCTGGGAGCGATCGCACAAATATTTTCTCAGGCGTGCAACTATTAATAGGTTGATTAATCGATGTCTTCATCTGAAAAACCATCTTCAGGATACTCCTTCCGTACAGGCACTGTTGCAGAGCTACAAGCGCACAACTCTAAATACTCTGGTTGGATATTTCTTTTGACATCTATCTTAGGGACAGTTCTTTGTATCCGAACAGTTTTAGACATATTTGTCAAGAGATTAGAGATAAATTATAAAGCATATTTATTTGAGTATGGAAAACCGCCAAATCACTTCTTTGATTGGCAGATTATTTCTTCAGCAGTCAGCCCAAGTGATTTTTTTGTATTTTTGTATATGGGTGGTGCAGTTGCATTTGGATTTGGTATATACATACTTTCTGCATATTTAATGTCACGCCATTATACCAATGATAAAGTTTGGTTTGTTTAATATCACAAGCAAATTGTTGGCTGGGCATTCTTTGTAGCGAGAGAAAAATATCATATACTGTCTAACATTTATATTGCTCCTAAACATCGTTACCAAGGTGTTGGTTCCCTGTTACTCTGGAATTGCCTAGAAAATGTTAGTTTACCTGTATATCTAGTTTATCTTCCTCATCTCAAATTATTTTATGAACGATTTGGGTTTGTCGCTCTTCCCAAGAAAGATAAGCCCAAAGAATTGCAGCTTTATCAACTACCTGCAATGGTATTATTGCAACCACCAATTCCCATCGGCAACCATCAATCAACAAGTTTACCTTTACCACCTGGGATTTCTATTCGCCCCTTCCAAGATGTTAAAGAGCAATGGCAAATTTACAAAACCTTTTGGCATCGGCAAAGATTTAGAAAATCTCTACTTTATACTTTGACTGTACTTGCTTTGATGGCAAGCGGCAGTTTTGTGGTGATTAGTCTAACTTTAAGCTTTATCAAAGCCCTTTTGGGTTTAACCTGGATAGCGGAATTTGATTATTTTTTACTGGATCTACCAGTTTCGGGAATTGCGATCGCTTTGTGGTTCATCTCCCTATACTTCATTTTGAATCGCTTTATTTTTAGATGGCAAGAGTTAATAATTGAAAAAGATAAACGCCCAATAGGTTACGTTCACTTTGGTAAGAATACGAACTGTTCGATATTATTTAACTTACATATTGAGCCACAATATCAACCACAAGAAATGACGAGGTTGTTATTAGCTAGGATTCAGCCGCAAATTACCCTACCCCTGTACTGTCTAGGTTGGCGTAAAGATAAACAGTTTTATAATGGGCTAGGTTTTATTTCAGCTAATCGTCAAGAACTACCATTAGAATTTAAAATTCTTCAGTTGAGCGAGCAAGTATATTTAAAGCTGACATCTCAGGCAGCGACAAACATATCTAATCAGTTACCGGAAGCTATCGCAGCTATTGGCGCACATCAAACTATACACCCAGCAAATCCACCAGTTAAAAAGTCACGCGAGCGCAAGTGGTTTTTGATTGTCGATGTGGTGATTTTTCTGGTGATGTATATGCTGACACCACTTTGGCAAATACCACAAATTTACGCTGACTCACAGCAACAAGCTCCAAAAAAGGATATCTCGACTCATACACCAGCTATCCCAGCCTGGAAAATACCAGAACATATTGGAGTTTTAGCGATCGCACCAGATAACCAAACACTCATCAGCGGGAATTGGGAGAACAAAATTCAAGTTTGGGATATTAACAGCAAGAGTCTGCAACAAACCTTGAGCGTCTTTTCTGGCAAAATTCAATCTATCGCTGTAAGTCCAGATAATCAAACTTTAGTCGTAGGTACGTCTACAGGCGTAATTCAAAAATGGAATTATAAAAGTATCACATTAGATAAAACCTTTTCTCCCGGACATTTAGGAGAAGTCCAAGCCTTAAATATCAGTGCTGATGCTCAAACTTTGGTTACTGGGAGTATGAACGATCCGGTTGTAAAAGTTTGGAATTTATCTCAGGGTAAACTTCAGCAGCAAGTCAATACTCGTGGTTATGTTTTGTCTTTAGCAGTCAGCAAAGATAATCAAAATTTATATATTGGTAGCCTGGGTGGAGTCAAGATTTGGGATTTATGTCAACAAAAGTTTATCCAAAGCTGGGCGGCTCATTCTCTTGGAGTTGAGGTAATCGCCCTCAGCGCTGATGGGAAATTAATAGTCACTGGCGGGATGGATCGTCAAGAACTCAGTACAATTTGGATGGTTAAAGTTTGGGATGCTCAAAGCTTAAAACTCTTAAAAACATTGCCGGGCTATTCTAGTTCATTAAATTCATTAACTATTACTCCTGATAGTCAAACAATCATTTTTAACGATTGTTGTTCCACAAACTTGTGGAATTGGATGAATGACAAATATATTTCTGATGTTGATGGACTTAAACATGATGCTGTGCTAAGTCCAGATGGTACAAATCTTATCGGTGCAGCGTCTGATCGTCAAACCATCACAATTAAAAATTTAAACAGTCTGTTGCCATCCAATTCTAATCAATGAAAGCAAAACTCGGACCATGCCTGATATCTTAATCATTGTGGAAGATGCTTGGGTCGAGTCACGATGAGGGGAATTGCCCGTTGGACAGGAGAACGCAGTAGCTATCGGACAATGGGGAGATTTTTCTTTATTTTTCTTACTTGGGCATTATTCAACTCCAGTAATAACAAAGTTGGACATTTTTTGTTATTCTCGGTAGGATTATTGCTATGAGCCTATCAAGAGGTAGCATATGAAAGTTTCTCTGACCTAAATCTATCTTTGTAAGTCTATTTGTTGTGTTTGAAATTTAGCTAATATTTTATCAATTTGAGTATTAGCATCCTCAAAAGTTTGCAATATCTGTGGAGTTAGTTTATTAACCTGTACCTGACCAGATTGCAAGTTTAAAATTACCTCTCCATTTTTCTGCGAAATAGTTAAATCCCCCTGCTGGGTATTAAAAGCCAAGTCATAAATTTTTCCAAGAAATTGAGTACCATTTTCATCAGACTTACCCCAGACTATGCCAATCCTTTGAGCAATTTGAGTCAACCGACTGATAGAATCAAACTCAAATTTATCTTTATTCATTACTGTCAACGCTTGGGCTGATAATTGCTCACCAGCTTTAAACCCATTAGCCACTTCTACAATGCGTTTTTTGTAATTCTCCGGCTTCCCTAACTTATCTGCGGCATTGTACCAATTTCTCAAGTCATCAATAGTAACTGATTGAGTTTGGACTGTTTGGTTGGGTGCGGCTCTATTTTGTGGTTCAGGAAACGGGACTATAAAACCCTCCACATAATCCCCCAAGGGTTCAAGATGTAGTCCCCACACCTGCTGTTTTTCGGTAAACAGTTCTGGTAATGCTTTGGGTGAGTGCTTTTCCATATCAGCCCACTGCTGTTGATAAACGGGGTCAGCAATCATAGAGGGTGTGATTTGATACTGTTGACCGACTCGAAAGGCGACTTGCTTATCAATGCCTGTCGCCAGAGCAATATCGCCTTCCTTAAACCCATACTGTTTGTATGGTTGATAAGCTCTTGTGGTGTGAGTTCGACCATATCCTCTCATCGCATCAATGCAAGTATCCACGGGTAAAACATTGGTGTCACCATGCATCATTAATGGGTAGTTCATGGGAATCGGTTTGCCTTTGATGCTTGAAGGGGTGACATTTTGAACATCTTGGGGTGAAGTGGAATGTCGGCTTTGCAAAGGCGGGGATTGCGCTGCTTGTTCTGGTGGTTTCAAAAACTGCGGTCGTGTAGCGAGGGAATTAACTCTTTGTTGATAGTCACTATCCGATTCAATAATTGCCCCAAATTTCTTGGTCATGTTCTCCAAAGTTTTGGGGGGAATTGAACTGCTGACCAAGTTAAATACCGCTAAACCTTTCTTAGTTTCCCTGATAACATCTTCTATTGGTACTTGCTGCCATTCAACTTTTTGAGCAGTTAACCATTTAGTCACAGTCTCAGCTTTCTGGTTGTCAACAGCCAAGCCCATGACTCCAAGTTTTTTGTTTGATTCTGTCGAAAATAAGAAAGTAGGACGCTCTTTAATCTGATGTAGAACTTTCGCACTACTATCAATCATATACAGTTGCTGAGGGTTAACTGATTGAGTCCCAAAAGCCTGAAATTCCTTCGTCCACTTCTGAGGATATTCAACGGTATTAGGGTCTATTTGAGCGCAAATAACAGAAAAATTACTTTCAATGATAGCGTCGGCGGATGTAAGTTTTCCGGTTTTGAGTAGCCCAAGTTGTCTGAGCGCGTCTTTGTCTTTTTTGAAGTGCAATACCCCCAAGGGTTCACCATTGAGAAATACTGCATCTCTAGTTTTAGAAGCTGAGGTTTCGATAGTCAGTTTTTGGTAATCTTGATCATTGAATGTCTGACCAGAAAAATCATAGAAGTTAATTTTATTAATTTTGAGGAGATTTCCATTGGGAGACTCACCCAGGACAAAAGCTTGATCTCCTGTCTCAGAGATTGACGTGAGCTTTAATTTTAGGGGATTACCATTTTTGAGATAATTAATTTCTTTTAACTGTTGGGCAGAATCACTGTCTAACTCACCCAGGGTTTTGCCATCAAGTTTGATTTTTACTGTTTTATCAGGAATCGGCACAGTGCCAAATTCTAAGTTGACCGATTCCGCGTTGAAAACAAGTCCTGCATAAGAGAAGTTCTTGAGTTCACGGATAGTAATTTCAACCGGCTCGTTTCCTGGTAGTCCAATAGTTGCTGATGCTGTGGCAGGTTCTACCCCAACCATACAAGAGAGCGCTTTCGTTCCAATGGGAAGCTGTGCGGTTCTGGTTTCGAGCATGGCGAATTCCTTATATTCGCCGTCACTATCCTGGACAAACATTAGCCTGGAAACATGGCGCTCATGTCCGACTGGGTGGTGACTAGCTCTAATTTCTATCGGGTGTTTTTCGGTGGGATTCCAGTCTCGACCCAAAAATTGATTCGCTTCATTATTCAGTGTGACTAACTTCGGTTCAGTAAATTGCAATTTATCTAAGCGAGAGATAATCTCATTGGGGAAAGCAGCGAAGGCGAAATTAGAAACTTTTTTAGCGTAGACGCGGAGCGGCTTGTCGCTAGACATCGCTTGGGGGTTTGCGTTTTCTTTTCTTGCAACTTCGAGTTCATCCTGGCGGGATGCACAGATATTCCAAGCGGCGGCGGATAGAGCAAGTTTTTCTGACTCTGGGATAGAAGCGTAAAATGCGAGAGCCGCCTCTTGTGCCTTGTCGAAAAGTAATTTAGTTTGGCTTCTAGTAAGTTCTGGTTTTAGTTCTAGGAGTTTAGATCCCTGCATGGTCATCCCCGATTTGAGGTTGTGGTCAGTCACAGATTGTTGGCTAACTGTCCCCAGGTTGCGGTAGGCGGGTTTTCCATCTGACCCAATCTCACCATCTATCTGTGCAACTGCTAATAATTTATGGGGGCGTTCTTTAGTTCGCCATTTCTCTGGAATTTCGTCTAGGCGAATGTTCAACGTTTGGGCTTTCCAAATCAGAGGATGTTCGTAATGGGTGAGATTGGTAATTTCGAGTTGGCAAGACTGTGGAGTTTGCTCTATTGCGGATGGGCCTTT
>NZ_JADEXU010000413.1 GCF_015206895.1 Nostoc sp. LEGE 12450
CCAGCGTTCACTATCTCAGCGTTGACAAACCCACCACCAAACTGGGTATTGCGTAAGTCGTTGTTGGAGACTTGCTTTGGGTCTTCTGAGTCAGGCATGAGCGGGTTTGAGCAGGTTTAAGCGTCGTTGCTATGAATACTACCACCTAATTGCTCGGCATTGACTGTTTCTGCGTTAATCAGGCTTCTACCAAATTGAGAATCTCGCAGGTCAAAAGTAGTTTTGCTTGCCAAAAATCGCAACGAGCAATTCGAGAATTTCCACATCTAAGTGGAGCTTGTAGTAGTCACCACAATTTCTAGAATATATTCTTCTTTTAATTGGACTACCATTTTGCAATATGTAGTATAAGCGAATTCGTTGTCTCCTCTTTTTATCGCTTCCACGCAATGCCTAATGATATTGTATAATCCTTCCAAAATCTCTTCTTGATCCTCTCGCTCTTTTATGTGTTGCACAATCATTGGTGAATACTTATAATACATCTGAATTAGCTTAACCCCATTGCTTTTCTCTATCAAATAAGTATCCCTAAATTTCCTCAGAACTATTAATTCTTCGCAATTGTCATCAAGTCCTTTTTGCTGAATACAGGCTGTTGTAATATAGCAACATCCGAGCCCTCCGTTATTACCATTGTGAGCAGGAGGAAGGGGTTCACGAGCAAGTACAGCTACCGCTCCTACACGAGCAGCCCTACGCCCATTCGATTCTGCCATCATTCTGCTTGCATATCTATAAGTCCTTGTGCCTGTGAGACCCTCTGCAACTAAGTAATATAAAATATCTACCAGCACAGTATCATAGTGGGCCATAGGCGAAATCGTTTGTGCATAATCTATACGTCCACCTATTGCAGTTAAAACATTTGCCTGTTCATCAGTGAGTACTCCATTGGCATTCTCAAGGTTGCCTTCCGCCCTGAGATTCTCCCAGTTATGGTGCATTGTCTGTTGTTGTACTGCGGCACCTAATACAGGATCATTCATTTGATTATCAGCCATTCCCCATTCATCATTCGGGATC
>NZ_JADEXU010000414.1 GCF_015206895.1 Nostoc sp. LEGE 12450
TAGACTTGTCGCTTAATAAGGTAAAGTAACGATTGGCGATTAGAACAAGACAGAAAAATGCTAGACGTGAATCGGGTGCTGAAAGAAGACCGCCTGCTGAGGGCATTTACCGGGCTAAACCGTCAGGCATTTGATGAATTGTCGCAAGGCTTTGAAATCGTAGTCAAGCAGGATGCGATCGCCAAAAGCCAAAAGCAGAGGAAACGGTCAGTGGGTGGAGGCAGAAAGGCTCGATTGCAGCGAGTAGAAGACAAGCTGTTTTTCATATTGTTCTACTTGAAGTGTTATCCCACCTTTGATGTAGCGGGAGTGCTGTTTGACTTACACCGCAGTCGGGCACACCGTTGGATGTTAAGACTGCAACCATTACTGGAAAAGGTTCTGGGGAAGAAAATGGTTTTACCAGAACGTAAATTGGAAAGTCTTGAGGAGTTTATTGTTCGTTTTCCATACGCCAAAGAAGTGATGATTGATGGTACAGAGCGTCCCATTCAACGTCCCAAAGACCAGGAGAAACAGAAAAGTCATTATTCGGGTAAAAAAAAGCGTCATACTCGCAAACACTTGGTGATGACAGACCAAGATAAAAGGGTGCTGGTACTAACAAAAGCAAGAGTTGGTAAGGTTCATGATAAAAAACAGTTGGATGAGGAAGAATTGGTTGATTTTGTTCCAGATGAAGTTCCAATTCATGTGGATTTAGGCTTTCAGGGTTTACAAAGAGAATTTGTTAATATCAAAATTCCAGATAAAAAGCCCAGAGGTAAAGAACTGAGCGAAGAACAAAAACAGTCCAACCGAGAAAAAAGTTGTGATCGCGTTAAATGTGAACACACAATTGCAGGTATTAAGAGATACAATGCTGCTACAGCTTTATACAGGAATCGTATTGAGGATTTAGATGATCGCTTCATGCTGATTGCAGCCGGACTTTGGAATTTCTACTTAATGGCTGCATAATTTTGATAAGCAAAGTCTAGAATTTCATTTCATCATTTTTTAACTTTTATTTAGCGACAAGTCTA
>NZ_JADEXU010000415.1 GCF_015206895.1 Nostoc sp. LEGE 12450
TGCAATTAACCAGAGCGTGTCTGATTCGCTCATCTTTTCTAATCCTTCGCCCCATGTCTCACACATATCTTTAATCAGTGCGTTGTCGTGGGAGAGGGAATAATATCCTACGGGGTGCGCCATTTTGATATCCTCAATTTGTGTTTTTTCTGTCACACGGTTTTTTTTGGTTGCAACAAAAAGGCGTTTCATGTTTCACGTTTCACACTGTGACCATGCCGTTTCCCGGTTGTTGTGAGGCTGAAACATTGATGCAACCGTTGAAACAGTTTCATGAAACGTTTTGTGAAACACTCTCTTAAGCACAACTGCCAACAATCATGTCCTTCAAACCTGCGAATAAAACTCGATATTTAGGATTGCTTCGTGAATCTCCATCAAGGCTTGGACTGCATCACCAATTTTTAGGTCGTTTGATGTACTGAACCGTTCGGAGGCTTCAATTTGTTTGTAATTGGGAGATGCTTGCACGAACCTTAGAGTCTGTTCACAACCGAGGATGATAGTCATGATTTCGGTTGTTGTTAGGCTTGGCTGTGTCTGCACGCTATCTTGGTCGCTCATGACTTCTTTCCTTTTCTTTGAGCTTTTATCGGTGCGGAATGTGGGTTAAAAGCTCCCCATTGGGGCAAATTTCTTAGCTTGTGGTGATGGCTGAGGTTTGATAGATGGTGGCTGGAGAGGGTTTTGTGTGGGCGTTTGAGCTACTAGAGATGACTGTATAGGTAGTTGGTGTGAGTGCTTTAAGCAGTTAACTAGACAATCACCGTAATTAACTAGCAGCAGGGTAAACAGTTGAGAGAGGTTATCAATTCCAGTCGCTTCTAAAATTTCTTCGGCTTTGGGCTTGTACTTGGGATTAAGAACAATTCTTGTTTGCGTCATTGGCATTACTCCTGATAAGCCATTGCAATGATGTTGAATAACTGCGGTGATGGGGCAATCTTGAAGCGATCTCCAGAAGTTGCACAGATAGGGGCGGCGATATCTGCACTCCCGCCTACAATCAAGACTTCTCCCAACTC
>NZ_JADEXU010000291.1 GCF_015206895.1 Nostoc sp. LEGE 12450
CTTTAGCCTCTGCTTACCCCCTCACCGTCAAGTATTTTCAGAAAATGCCCAACGGTGAATACGATCTAACACGTGCTTACTGGTGGGAACAACGATGGCGCGAAGGAGTACGAAATCCGCAGCAGCCGCGTCAAGTTGTGTTTTCCAATCAAGGAGACAGGGGACAGGGGACAGGGGACAGGGGAAAAGGTAATGCTAGTACCGAATCCCTAATCACTAATCCCCAGTACGACATAATCTATATCGGCGGCGCACTAGGCGCGATTCATGCAGCATTGATGGCAAAACTAGGATATAAAGTCCTGCTGGTGGAACGAATGCCCTTTGGCCGGATGAACCGAGAATGGAATATTTCTCGCGATGAGATTCAAAGCTTGGTTAACCTGGGTTTAGTCACCCCCGCTGAGTTAGAAACCATCATTGCTAGGGAATACAAAGATGGATTCAATAAGTTTTTTGATGCGAACAATCCATCCAAACTGCGATCGCCCGTACTGCACACACCCACAGTCCTAAATTTAGGCTTAGATTCCGATAAATGGCTCCAAATGTGTGGGCAAAAGCTGCAAGCGGCAGGCGGCGAAATCTGGGATGAAACAGAATTTATGCGTGCAGATATTGATATATCACAAGTTCTGTTGCAAGTCAAGCACTTACCTAGTCAGGTTGAAAAACAAGTAAGTGGACGACTGCTAATAGATGCAATGGGAACTGCATCACCCATCGCTTGGCAGTTAAATGGTGGTCGTGCCTTTGATAGCGTCTGCCCAACAGTAGGAGCGGTAATTGAGAGCGGATTTGAGCCGGGAGTATGGGATTCGCAATACGGGGACGTTCTTTATAGTCATGGGGATATTTCGCGGGGAAGGCAGTTAATTTGGGAACTGTTTCCCGCAGCAGATGATGAATTGACGATTTATTTATTTCATTACCATGAAGTCAATGCTGAAAATCCTGGTTCCTTGCTAGAGATGTACGAGGACTTTTTCACAATTTTGCCAGAGTATCGCAGGTGCGATATGGACAAATTGGTGTGGAAGAAGCCGACATTTGGCTATATACCAGGGCATTTTAGTGTAGGAAGTAGCGATCGCACAGTTGCCTTCGATCGATTGATAGCGATCGGCGATGCCGCATCACTCCAGTCTCCACTCGTCTTCACCGGTTTTGGTTCGCTAGTTCGCAACTTAGAGCGCTTAACAACACTGTTGGATACTGCTCTCAAACACGACTTATTGAGTTTCCGCCACTTGAACCAAATTCGGGCTTACCAAAGCAACGTTTCCGTGACTTGGCTATTTTCCAAAGGCATGATGGTACCCACTGGGAAATTCTTACCACCCCAGCGCATCAACTCCATGCTCAACACCTTCTTTGGACTGTTAGCAGATGAACCCCAAGAAGTAGCAGATAACTTTATCAAAGATAGGTGTGATTGGTTAACCTTTAATCGCCTAGCGCTGAAAGCAGCTAGAAAAAATCCTGCCTTACTTTTATGGATTTGGGAACTGGCTGGGCCTAGAGATTTAATGCGATGGCTTGGTAGTTATTTCAATTTCGGTCGTCATGCCCTTGTTAGCGCTTTACTAAGTCCCTGGTTTGGGCGCTTTTTAAACCGGGTAGGTTTTTGGCTAGAACCCCGAAATCCTGGCTTGTGGCTGTGGCTATTGGCGATTAATTATGCGATCGCCACAGGCAAACCGCGATCGCGCTCTCAAGTAGCAAAGACAAACCCAGAAGCCGTAATTCCGAAGTCAGAAGCAAGGATTCTCAATTAGTCATTGGTCATTGGTCATTGGTCATTGGTCATTGGTCATTGGTCATTGGTTATTGGTCATTGGTTATTGGTCATTGGTAGTGAGTTTCGACTGCGCGGAAATCGAGCGAAGTCGAGATTCAACTACCGCGTAGTCGTAAAGCCTACGGCATACCTACGCTTAGGGCGCAGTCTCTCCAAGAGTTGTATCAGTCATTGGTCATTGGTCTTAATATTTAGACAAATGACAAATGACAAATGACAAATGACAACTAACTATTGACTTTTAGGACGAAAATTCGGTAGTTCCACAGATGCCAATGACTTACGCCCCTTGGGTGGACGTTGGGGATAAACCACAGGTGAAGGTGAATTACCGTCATTGGTGTTATCACCTAATGACTCTGAGGAAAAATCATTTTCTGACAATTCCAACTGTGACAATTGAGAAACTTCTGACCAGTAATCTTCAGCTTCTCCAATAGGCGGCTCAGTATGGAAGGAGGTAGAAGACAGCAGTAAGTTATTGGCTGGTGAAAGTACAGAATCTGTCGTCCAAGAAGTAGAGGTAGTTCCAGGGGGATTAATTTCTGCCTCCAACTCCTTCTCCCGTTGATTTTCTACTTTTTCATCGTCTTCTATAATTGTTGCCAAAGTCTCCCAGACAGGGGCATTATTAGCATCCACATCTGTTTTTGCAGTAGGCGGTGGTGATGCAGATGGAGGCTGAGAAGTGAAAAACATTTGGATGAGACTATCTAATTGCTGATCTAAATTGGATGACCCCGAAGTTGAAACAGCTTCAGGTATATCTGGGGAATCGTCAATTTTTGGAGAGGGGGCAGGAGGTTCTGCTGATTTTGGGGTATTTTGCTTAACTGACCAGTTCCAAGAAGATGGTGGCGGTGGAGTCGGTTCAGTTCTTTGGAATGGGATTGGTGCTGACGGTTCACCCCAAGAATCATCTTCATTTTCAGTCAAGGATTCTGATTCTGCTGACCAAGGTTTAATTGGCTGGGCATTAGGAAACAAAGACCGAGCTTTTCTAGAAAATCTTCCTTGTCCGCTAGTTATGTCTTTGGGGTGTTGTGCAGTATCTTCTAAGGAGTCATAGCTAGGAACCGATGTATCTAAACATTTTTCCAGAGCTGCTTTAAATTGCAGCGTCTGACGTTGTTGTCGCATCAGCCTAGTACGTAACTCCCGACAAACAGTTTCTGACTGCAATAACTGCTCAGACTGTTCGTTGTTATTAGTGTGTAACAACGTACATTCTCGCTCTAGCTGGGCAAGGCGTTGCTGGCTAATTTGTAGCTGTGCTTTATAACTATCAGTGAAAATTTCCTGACGTTGAATAGTTTGTACAGCAATTTCTAATTGTTGAAATAAAGATTTTATCTGTTCTTGAGCCGCAGCTAGTTCCTGAGTATGTTGGTTGAGCATCGACTCAGTAACGCTAGAGCGCGTTTTCTGCCACTGCAAAACCTTTTCAGACTCAGCTAGGTTGTCTTTTAGCTGCTCTACTTGTTCATACAAGTTATTGTTAGCTGCACGCAATTCTTCGTTCAATGCCAGCAGGTTCTGAAATTCTGAATCAATAAGTGCTTGCTTGCCGATTTCCGGCTCTGCAACCCAGTCCTGCTGGGTGGTATCTTTTGAAAATTGTCTATCTTCAGCCGGCATGAGGAGTGGCAGTTGTTTAACTGCCATGTTGTCATTAGGCACAACTGAGTAAAAGGGACAACTCGCCTGCTCCGATTGTGGCGAATTAGCAGAATTTAGGGATTCCATCACAGCCCCCTTATTTGAGGTGTCAGCTTCATTCATCACTCTTGACCCACCTGCCTAAAAATATCAGCAGTGCTGGCATTAGCATTGCTTATCAACCTTGTCTAATCAGGGTTTGCTCTAGAAGCTAAGTTTAACTCTCTCCAGGCACCAGCAATTAATCATCAATTGGTGTTCCCTATTTTGGATCTAGACTGATGCCGTTATAACACTATGATGCTCGTCCCCGTCAAGAAGAGGCAGGGGAGAACGAGGCAGGGAGCAGGGGAGATTAAAACAGTAGTGTCTCTGTCCCACGGAAGTTTTTTTACATGGAAAAACTGGCCCAGCTTATATTTTATTTTCTATAATCGCATCTATCTTAAGATTTACATTTAAAATGTCTTCTTTAATACATTTTTATGGTGGCTCATTTATTACTTAGGATAGATGCCAGTACAAGTATCTACTATTCGATGATAATTCTGTTATTTTGAGCGATCGCTATTTAATGTCAGCAAACAACTAAGAGCTTCTGCTAAGAGTAAAATGTTAAGAAAAGCTGACAATTGCGAATAAATACGTAGAAAACAATATCAAAGCAGTAACAATTGCAATAAGTAAAATAATAAAACTTTTTTAAAGAATAATCTCAACTTAGTACAGGCTTTTTTCTCGTTAAATATAGTTCCAGCAAGCAATCTCAGTCTTAGCTAGAAGAGGCTTTTTCTATCAACTTGCCTTCAATATATCAAGTTTGTTTAATGACTACAAGAAAATTGTTTAAAGTATACTTGACTACTTAAAAATATTTGTTACATTGTAGTTTAATTAACAATAAAATTATTTTATTCAAGTGTTAATACTGATCACTTTTTAATTAATTTATTAAAGAATAATTGGAGTAACCGAGTTTTCTAGTAGTAATAAAGTAGTTATAAAGACCATAATTACTAACCATTAATGTGAGATTAAGTTAGAGAAAGCGTTGTTTTAGTTAGGTTTTTCCAAAAATTCTAAGTTTAAAATAAGGGTACTAAAGATGACAGACATACTTGCAATGGGTGTAAATATCAAACAAGAAACTGTCCAATTCCCGTTAGTTGCAGAAAATTTTGACAGTTTTTGGGACAAAGAAATTAGACCGTTATTCACAGATGAGTCTCTATCTTTTAGGGTGAAGACTTTGAAGGGAAACTATGTAAATTACGTCAACTTGGATAATGGAGCTACAACCACTCCCTTTACAACCCTCAAGCAGCATGTAGACGAGATGCTTGACGCATACGGCAGCGTGCATAGAGGTTCTGGGCAAAAGTCCATCATCACTACACGAGAATATGACGCTAGCCGGAACGTGATTCGAGACTTTGTGGGGTCATCTTCAGACAACTATGTAATCTTTGCGAAGAATACAACAGAAGCAATTAATGGAGCCGCCACACTTTGGGCAAAAAAACCTGGAAAAATCTTAGTTTCTGATATTGAGCATTCATCAAACCTGCTCCCTTGGGTTACTAGAGATGAAGTTGTGCAATACAGAACCCAACCAGATGGAAGTGTAAGTGTCGCAGAAATTGAAGATATCTTCAAGGCACACCAAAATCTTCCTGAAACCGAGCAAATTAAGTTAGTAACTATCACAGGTGCTTCAACAATTACAGGTTATAGACCCCCGATTTATGAAATCGCAGCTTTAGCACATCGGTATGGTGCTAAAATTTTTGCCGACGTGTGTCAGTTAATTCAGCATGAACGAGTAGATATGCGTGCTGATGATGACCCATGTCATTTAGATTTTGTAGCTTTCTCTGGACACAAGATGTATGCACCTTATGGAACCGGGGTTTTGCTGGGGCCAAAGGAATTTTTTGATAGTTCTTACCCTTATCAAATTGGTGGTGGGAACCTGCCTTATATCACCAGAAATCTAGAGATCAAGCGTTTTTACACAGAACGGGCCCATGACCCTGGAACACCAAACGCAATGGGTGCGATCGCCATTGCCAAGGCGATTGAAATTATCGAAGCAGTAGGGCGCGATCGCATTGCTAAGTATGAACATTCTCTAGTTGAATTCACATATACACGGCTTAGGCTGATTCCTGGAGTTAAACTACATATCCCAGGAGATAATTTAGCCCATGTTATTCCCTTTGATATTGATGGGTTTGATGGACGCTTAATAGCAGAAATTCTGGCACAAGAATACGGCATTGGGGTTAGGGCTGGGGCTTTCTGCACTTATGAATACATTCGCAAACTCAAGAATATTTCGGATGAGCGAGACTACGAGATTGCTCAGGAAGTAGACAGGGGAATTACGCGCAATATTCCTAGTATTATCCGCGCTAGCTTTGCAGTATATAATACATTAGAAGACTGCGATCGCTTTATTAATGCGATCGCTCAAATAGCTAAAAACGGATTTGCTCACTATTTGCCCAACTACACAGAAGATGAAATCACTGGTGTTTGGACAGCGATAAACAGCTAGTCTCTTCAGCGCATGGGGCATGGGCAAGAGGACTTGGGGACAAGGAGAATTGGGG
>NZ_JADEXU010000292.1 GCF_015206895.1 Nostoc sp. LEGE 12450
GGTAAAACCCTGGTTAATCAGCTATTTAAGATTTGTGTGTACACCGTAGCCTTATAGGGAAGGGGCTGGGGGTTAGGTCTATATTGCACTCAACTGATAACCGCTATAATTCCTGAATTCTGAATTCTTCTTCAATAATTTAAATTTTTCAGCATATTTAAAACCTGAGAAGAAGCTTGACCACTAGAGCCATTTACAGAAGATTTGATATTTGTTTGGCTCTGATTTGTTCTAGATGTAGACGAATTCGAAACCTGGCTATTGTCTTTAATTAAACGGCTGTAAGTTCGTTGGGGAATGAAGTGGAGTGGATTGTAACCAACGAAACGCAAAATTAGTACACAAGCCCAGGAATATCGACCATCACTAATAGCTTCCATAACTTGCTCTAATTGTTCTGGACTAATGGCGTTGTGAAAATTTTTCCCAGAAGAAGAAATGTGGTAGTTCATAGCTAACCTGATGTAACTTATCTAAATCGAGGTGTATCAGTTTATGCCACCATAAGCTGTTGCTTAAATTCGTCTGAGTAGTATGTCTGCAATACAACGACGACGGATGATAATTTTAGCAGTGACTGTTTTACCAGCTCTTAATCTGCTTACATTGGGTTTGATTATGCCAAAACTTGCTGGATTTAACTTAAATTATCGAGTAATGTTCTACTAGCGATCGCTCAAATTTGGCTGTATTGCTTGACCGAGAATAGTGTTTTATGCCTGATTGAGAACTAACTACTATACATAGAATAATCTGTCTTTGCTGTTACTCTAGCCAAATTGACAGTTTTTTTAATTGGGCATTGGGTATGGAATCAAACAAAAAGTTATTCTCTGCTCACAAATGACAAATGACTAACTCCCTCATCCCATAGATTTGGAGCCCTTGCAAGGTTTCATCCCCTAGCTAGACGCGGGTGGTCTTCATAGTTACCTACTATTAGGTGGGAAATGTGCCTCACGGAACCGGAGACTGGAGAAAAGAATGAGGTCGTGGACTAGCTAAAGTTTTGGAATTCGTCATCATGTATGAACTAGTTCAAGCTGTCTTCAACGGTGATGAAAAAACTGTTCTGCATCAGTTGATTTATACGTTGAGTGCTTCAGGTAAGCGTTACTTACTAAGAAATGAGATTTTGCAAGCTTTTGCCGATTACTGTCATCAATCCCAAAAGCCAGCCTATTTTTACTACTCTTCTTCGATTGGCAAATTGATACAGTACACTCACGAAATAATTATCGAAGAGGAAAGTACCTGGTTCGTGATTCGGCCCAAGATTGCTAACCAGGAAGTTTGGCGATTGACAGCCAATTTGGATAGCTTCGAGCAGATGACGCAACAAGCGCTGTTAGATGTAAGAGACCGCTTAGTCAACCGCTACCAACCCGGTATCCTCGAAATCGACCTTCACCCTTTTTACGAGGATTCTCCAAGAATCGACGACCCGAGAAATATTGGTCAAGGTTTAGCCTACCTTAACCGTTACCTGTGCAATCAATTGTTGACTGACCCTGAATATTGGGTAGAAATGCTGTTTCAAGCATTACAGGGGCTACAACATGATGGGATTCGGCTGCTGTTGAGCGATCGCATTCCCTCCGGTATTCATTTAGCCAAACAAATTAAGCTAGCGCTCAAATTGGTGAATGAGCGATCGCCTCATGAACCTTACGAAAAATTCCGCTTTGATCTCGAAGAACTCGGCTTTGAGCCGGGTTGGGGTAACACTGCGGCGCGAGTCTCCGAAACCCTAGCACTTCTCGACCGACTCATTTACTCTCCAGAACCCGGCATATTAGAAGCATTTGTGGCCCGCGTCCCCGCCGTTTTTCGCGTCGTCCTCATTTCCATCCACGGTTGGGTTGGACAGGAAGATGTTTTAGGAAGAGATGAAACACTCGGTCAAGTTATTTACGTCCTAGAACAAGCTCGCAGCTTAGAAAACGAACTGCGCGAACAAATCAAACTTGCCGGACTAGACCAGCTAGGTATCAAAGCCCATGTAATTATTCTCACCCGACTAATTCCTAACTGTGAAGGGACATTTTGCTACCTTCCCTTAGAAAAAGTCCAAGATACTGAAAATGCTTGGATATTGCGCGTTCCTTTTGGTGAATTCAATCCAGAAATTACTAACAATTGGATTTCTAAATTTGAGATTTGGCCTTATTTAGAACAATTTGCCTTAGATGCAGAAAAAGAATTACTAACTCAATTCAAAGGTAAACCTAATCTTCTTGTTGGCAATTACAGTGATGGTAACTTAGTGGCTTCTCTTTTATCTCGCCGGATGAAAGTTACCCAGTGCAATATTGCCCATTCTTTAGAAAAGCCTAAATATCTATTTAGTAATTTATATTGGCAAGATTTAGAAAATCAATACCATTTCTCAGCCCAATTCACTGCTGATTTAATTAGCATGAATGCAGCCGACTTCATCATCACATCCTCGTATCAAGAAATTGTCGGCACACCAGACACCATAGGTCAATACGAATCGTATAAATGCTTTACTATGCCGCAGTTGTATCACGTAGTTGATGGGATTGATTTGTTTAGTCCCAAATTCAACTTAGTACCACCGGGAGTAAATGAAAATATTTTCTTTCCCTATAGCCAGAAAGAAAACCGAGATTCTAACTTTTGTAGAGAAATTCACGACCTACTCTTTACCCGCGAAGATGCCCAAATATTGGGTCATTTAGATCGCCCTAATAAGCGACCAATTTTTTCCGTTAGTTCCATCAGTTCAATCAAAAATCTTGCGGGATTAGCTGAGTGCTTTGGTCAAAGTCAGAGGTTGCAAGAGCATTGCAACTTGATCCTCTTGAGTAGTAAACTGCATCCTGATGAAGCTACAAACCCAGAAGAAGCAGAAGAAATCCAAAAACTCCACAATATTATTGATCAATATCATCTCCATAGTAAGATTCGCTGGCTGGGGATGCGTATTCCTAGCAGCAACCTTGGTGAAGCCTACCGAGTAGTTGCAGATTGTCAGGGAATTTCTGTCCACTTTGCCCGGTTTGAATCCTTTGGGCGGAGCATTTTGGAAGCGATGATTTCTGGCTTGCCAACTTTTGCTACTCAATTTGGTGGTTCTTTAGAAATTATCGAAAACCAAGAGGAAGAATTTAATGTTAATCCTACAGATTTAGGAGAAACAGCAAAGAAAATTTTAGATTTTATTGAACAATGCAATACTCATCCTGAACATTGGCAGGAAGTCTCAGAATGGATGAGTCAGCGAGTTCATAACCGATACAATTGGCATTTGCATAGTAATCAATTATTACTACTTGCAAAAATGTTTACTTTTTGGAACTTTGTTGCGCCAGAAAATAACGAAGCCAGAGATCGCTATATGGAAACATTATTCCATCTTATTTATAAACCTAGAGCCGAAAAGATTTTAGAAAAGCACATGGGGGCTAATTCGTAATTCGTAATGGGCTACGCCCCGCTACGCTCTAAGCAAAGCCATACCGCAGGCTTTACGTAATTCGTAATTGTGACTGGATGGGGATTTTGAGTCTATCAGGAGGTGTTAGAACTTGAAGCATTAGGCTCAAAGACTTATTCATCCACCTCTGAACTCCGTTCATCCACCTCTGAACTCCGTTCATCCACCTCTGAACTCCGTTAATCCATCTCTGAACTCCGTTCATCCACCTCTGAACTCCGTTCATCCACCTTTGAACTCCGTTAATCCACCTCTGAACTCCGTTCATCCATCTCTTAATCAAATTTCCCCATTCCCATACTTCGACTGCGCTCAGTACAAGTTCCCCATTCCCTACTCCCCATTTTATGCAAACAAAAGACCGTTCTCGCCATTTTATTTACACAGACTGGATATTAATCGAAACCCAGTTTGATCCTGACCAATTGCAATCAAAAGAAACCGTCTTTACAATCGGCAATGGATACTTGGGAACAAGAGGTAGTTTTGAGGAAGGGTATCCTCATGCATTGCCGGCTACTTTTATCAACGGTGTCTACGACGATGTACCGGTGGTGTACACGGAACTGGTAAATTGCCCTGACTGGCTACCCTTGATAGTAATTGTGAATGGCGATCGCTTTCGTCTCGATCAAGGTGAGATATTGAGCTACGATCGCCAACTCGATCTCCGTCAGGGATTAGTCATCCGGGCTTTGCGTTGGCGTTCTCCTAGTGGAAACACCATAGACATCAGCTTTGAACGCTTTGCCAGTCTTGCAGATCCGCACGTTTTGGCGCTACGCTGCCATTTAACGCCAATAGATTTTGATGGGTTAATCGAAATTCAAGCTAGTATCAACGGCTATCCAGAAAATCAGGGTTTCAATCACTGGGAAGGACTAGATCAGGGCAAAACTGACCAAGGAATCTGGTTGCAACGCCGCACCCGCCACTCCCGAATTGAACTTGGGATGGGAGCTAAGGTGACAATATTAGGTGCTGAAGCATCTTTGCAAGTCAATACTGCACCTGGTTATCCAACCTTAAGCAGTAACTTCTTAGCTAAGGCACAACAGGTCGTAACAGTAGAAAAATTAGTGACAATTTTTACCTCGCGGGAGATTGATACCCCAGTCTCAGCCGCTCAAGAAAAACTCGCGCACCTCCCAGACTACGTAACACTACAAAAAGCCAATCAGCAGGCATGGGATAAGGTTTGGCAGCAAAGTGACATCTTGATTGAGGGGGATAGCACAGCTGCTTTTGCTGTTCGCTACAATGTGTTTCAACTGCTAATTGCTGGCGCACGCCATGATGATCGGGTGAGCATTCCTGCTAAAACCCTTTCGGGGTTTGGCTATCGCGGTCATATATTTTGGGATACAGAAATTTTTATGCTGCCCCTATTTATATTTACCCAGCCAGCGATCGCCAGAAACTTACTTACTTACCGTTGGCACACCTTACCAGGAGCTAGACGCAAAGCGGCCCATTACGGCTATAAAGGGGCAATGTTTGCCTGGGAAAGTGCTGATACTGGAGATGAAGTAACACCACGTTGGGCGCTCGGAAATGATTTTTATGGTGAAGATGTGCGGATTTGGTGCCGCGATCGCGAAATTCATATCAATGCAGATATTCCCTACGCCGCTTGGAATTATTGGCAAACCACTGGTGATGATGAGTGGATGCAAAAGTGCGGCGCAGAGATCATCTTAGATACCGCTATCTTCTGGGCAAGTCGGGTAGAATTCAATCCTGAGCGTCAACAGTATGAAATTCGCGGCGTGATCGGAGTGGATGAATACCATGAACTCGTTCACAATAATGCCTTTACAAACCGGATGACACAATGGCATTTAGAGAAAGCGATCGCAGTCTATGATTGGCTGGTTCAAAAATTCCCCGAACGAGCTAGGGAATTAGAAGAAAAACTACAACTCAGCGTCCAAGATCGATCACACTGGCAAGATATTATCAACAAAATATTGTTTCTCTATGACCCATCAACAGGACTCATTGAGCAGTGCGAGGGGTTTTTCCAATTAGAAGATATAAATTTAGCAGACTACGAACCACGCGATCGCTCTATGCAACCGATCTTGGGTGTTGAGAAAATCAACAAATATCAAGTAATCAAACAACCAGATATATTGATGCTTCTTTATTTAATGCGAGAATCAGCAGATTTTCCCTACAGCGAAAAAGCATTGCAGGCAAACTGGGATTATTACGCACCCCGTACCGATATTACTTATGGTTCTTCCCTTGGCCCAGCAGTTCACGCCATCTTAGCTTCCGATTTGGGCAAATCAACCGAAGCTTACGAAGTGTTTCTGCACGCATTAATGGTGGATCTTGAAGATAACCGAGGTAACACCAGCGATGGAATTCATGGTGCTAGTGCTGGTGGCATTTGGCAAGCTGTAATTTTTGGATTCGGTGGCATCCAAATCACCGAAAATGGCCCAGTAGCTAACCCCCATCTGCCTGATGGCTGGACGCGCCTGAAGTTTAAACTGCATTGGGGCGATAAATGGCACGATTTCGATCTCCGCAAAGGACAAATCCCCCAAGATATAACTCGTCAACTAGAATATCTCCAACTTTCCCTATCCCCAAAT
>NZ_JADEXU010000029.1 GCF_015206895.1 Nostoc sp. LEGE 12450
CCGCCGCCCCTTCACTTACCAACTGTCCCGTCAGCAACGTTAAATCTCCCCCCACCAAATCCCTCAACACCTCTCCTCCTTGGCGTACTTGGCGACTTGGCGGTACCCTGCGGGAAGCCGCTAGCGCGTCTACGTTTTCCAAAATTTCCCTAGCGTTTTGCGCCATATAAGGCCCCGAAGCCAAACGTTCCACACATCCCCGCTTGCCACACAAGCACATTGGTCCAGCCGGATCGACAACGATATGTCCAATTTCGCCAGCCATCCCACCAGCACCCCGCCAAGGCTGGCCATTGAGTATCCAACCACCACCTACACCAGTGCTGACAGTTATATAAAACAAGCTATCGTATCCCTGACCAGCACCAAAGCGGTGTTCACCCAAAGCAGCGATATTGGCATCATTATCTACACCAACAGAAACGCCAAACTCATCCTCCAACAAAGCTTTGAGAGGAATATTTTCCCAGCCAGCGACATGATGAGATAGTCGCACCGTCCCCGTGGAAGCATCAACCGGGCCGCCAAAGCTGACACCGATCGCAGCAGGTTTTGCGTCTTCCAGCAGTGAGTAAATGAGCGATCGCATAATTTCCAAGTCAGTGCTAGCATTTGCACCTACTGGCGAGAGACGACGTTCATAACGCAACCACTTTCTCGAACCGATATTTACCAATGCTGCCGCTAACTTAGTTCCGCCAAAATCGAGAGCTAAAATTAATGTCATTCACTCACCTTTTCTTATACCATCACACAACATAGTTTCTTTCTGAAGAAAGATGTTTGCACTAAAGATACATTTAACACTAGAAAAAACTACACTATTATTTAGCAATTCATGAATACTGAGCAACCCGATCCATTGATCGATTTCTCTCATGCCAAAGAACCTCCTCGCTCTCTTGATATTGATAAAGCTCAAGAGGCAGATGCCATTGAACCAGAAGAAGTTAGTGGACAGAGTAAGCTAAATCCCACTCCTGATGATTTGAATGGCGAAGATGAAGATCCCAGAATTGGGGGTAGTCAAATAATCAGTGGCAATATTTCAGCTGGGTAAATAGTTACTCACCTTTTTGTGAGTTGAGTACTCCATCAATAAGCTGTTGCAATCGTTCATAATGGGAACCTTTCCAATAAATGCGATCGCAGTCTTGGCAACGCTGGAATTGATCGATCTGCGATCGCACTTTTTCTGGCACTTGTTCAATAATGGATTGCTTATCTACACATTCTAATAATCCATTGCAACGCAAACACCGTTTAAATGGTGCAATTAATTTAAATAAGTCGAAGCGTTGTAGTACTTCTATAATTTGTTCTTGAGGGTTAGTGTTTCTAACATAATACCCATGCGTTACCAAACTACGCATCAATAGACCCTTATCACGAGTCAAGAGAATCCGCTCTTGGCTAGAAGATATTTGGGCTAATTTATCATCCTCGTAGTCATTGCGGTATAAAGTATCAAAACCTAAAAGTCTTAATGATGTCGCCAGCTTCCCCAAATGAATATCTAAAACAAAGCGGATAATACTGAGCGGTCTTGGCAAAACAGAAATGCTTGGTATAATGACACTCCTAGCTGAAATTGGATAAACATTGATAGCATCTCCATCCGAAACTATGTAAGAAAAATTTACATATTTACCATTAACATTTATAAAATCAACTTCGGGATGAGGGACACCTAACGACTCAATCATGTCCTTAATTGAAGCTTTCTCCTCAAAAAAATGAGATATTTTCACCTGCTTGTGATGCCGTGGTAAAAAATGATTCAATTCTGCATGGAAGTAGAAATATGCGCTCGCCATAGCCACAGATATTTGGATTACCCTACTGGCAACAATTTGTCACAATTTGCAAAACTCTATCTATTGTATTGAAAAAATCAATTCTTGTTAAAGTGAGGTATCTCTACTATAAAATGCCCATTTACCTTAATTGAAACTATAAAGATTCTCAAATACTTGCATTTATTATTGAGTTCAGTTACAGTCAAATCAGATGCCTATCATCAAACTCTGACATAAGCTTCAGGAAGTTAGATTAGGTAAGAAAGTAAATAACAAGATTGTCAATGTTGATTTCAGTGACGGTGTTAATAATTGGTCACTAGTTTTCAACATTAACTTATCGTGCATGAAATATGGGGCACTAAAGCATTTACCCCTATTTTGGTTGTTTTTATTTTTCCAATTTAATTGAGAATTATTCGCAATATGTACCAACTTATAGATATATTAAAAGTAGATAGGGGAGAAAGATTTCTAAACTCGTATTGGCTGATTCCGCATCGCTCTTTAGGGATACGTGTTTCAAAAGAAAAACAAAAAACTATATTTCTATATGTAAAAACAGGATTTGTAACTAGCTATATAAATAACTTCAGCAAAACTTTAAATAAGTATCTTATTGCCATCAATGTTTTTGGTTGTAGTATCGGCTACATTGATATTACCAGCAAGTTAATCCTTGGTAACTCTCCAAGTAGGTTTGCGTCTATGTAGAAGATTGAATTTATTTGATTTTATCCAAGAAAGCAAGTTCATCAAAGCCGAGTTTCAGCAAGTGAAAATTTATAAAATACTAAATAACAATAAAACTAGATACAAAATTAACGTCGCTCATACGGAAAAATCTATCTTGACACTATTTATCTTTATTGTGGAGAATTTATTAACCGGAAAGACCTCGATCAATAATGATGTTATAAAGTGGCTACCTAGTTTTAATAGGGAAATGAATATTGTTCTTTTTTCTCTCCTTTAGCCAAGGATATTGTAGTGAAGAACACAAATGTATTTGGTAATACCTTTTGTCCATAAAATACGCTAATGAGTACAGCGAGATGAATACTTTTTTTTGTTCTGACGATTCACGGCAAGTAGGAGAAGATGTTATTGGTAGTGCCACCAATTATCAAACTTATATTTTAGTTGAGTGTCCTTTACCTTGGACATCAGAAGCCTTTAATTCCAAATGGGTACCTCAGAATTTGAGGATTTTGGTAGAAGAAGTGCAGCGTGCTAAACTACCGATTAGATTTCTTTTAATTGCTAATGATGTCTCACACAAAGTAAATCACACTACGCTTTTAATTTATCAAAAAGAAGACGGACTAAGTAATGGATACCATAAGCAAGAGTTTAAGCTAGGAAATATTGAGCAAGTGGCAGGAGTTGTCCAAAAATGGTTACAGGGTATCACTTCTAATTCTGAGGTAGAAACTAGTACAACTAGAGATATTTTAATTTGTACCCACGGTAGCCATGATAAGTGTTGTGCGAGATATGGCGCTCCTTTTTACTTCCATGTGACAGCGAAAAATGCTGATTTGTGCTTAGATAATGTGCGAATTTGGAAATCATCGCATTTTGGTGGACATCGGTTTGCACCAACAGTTATAGATTTGCCAGAAGGAAGATACTATGGTCGTCTCGATCAAGATTCATTTAGATCGATTTTGACTCGTACTGGTGATATTCAATGCTTACATCAAGTCTATCGAGGTTGGGGAATTCTACCTGCTGCACTTCAGGTTTTGGAAAGAGAGTTAATTCTTTATAAAGGGTGGGATTGGTTTAATTACAAAGTTACAGGCAAAATTTTAGAGCAAAGTTTAGACAATAGTACTATCTTAGCTGAACTTAGTTTTGAACAACCTTGTGGTTCTCTCTACACTTACCAGGCTAAACTTGTGAAAGATGAAACTAAGACTCAACAACTCAAGAGTTCATGCAATGCTACACGAGAGTTGGTAGTTACTAAATATGCTGTTGGTAGTTTTTGGATTACTTCTAGTAAGGTGATGAGTTATAGTACGTAAAAGAGGAGAGTTTTGAAACGCAGAGGAACGCAAAGGGAAGCGCAGAGGTACGCGGAGTATTGCTAAGTTTAGTTCGCTACGAATTAATTCAATGCTGTATTTAGTATAATGCTGCACAAATTCGTAATAAAATATCTGCGCCCTTGTGCGTTTAAATTCCAAATCAAGATGAAGCCATATTTAAAAGTTTTCGTAACAGAACTTGGTCTTCTAATTTGGCTTTTAAACGACCATTCTCGATGTCTCGAATCCAGCTTTGGCTTTTACCTGTGAGTTTTGCCAATTCTCTTTGAGAAAGATTCAAATTTTTTCGCGCTTGCAAAATCTGTTCACCTAGTAAATCGTTTGTAGCTTTGGGTTTCCTTTTGGCTTTAGCAGTTCGCCGTTGCTTTTTTTCCGATTCTGAAATTTGCTGTTCCCACTCTGGCGGGAGTTCAAAAGCTAAAATCCGCGCATTCATTAGCAGATTCCACTTACCACGGGGACCTGTGTCTGTGAGGCGAGTTTCAGAACCACCGTCGTTAGTCCAAAATTCTAATGCTTCATCTGGGTCTTCGGGAAGATCAATTAACTTTGCCCACAAAGGTTGAATTTCTGGTGGGTAAGTAACTGGATCGAAAAGTGGTTTCATTCCATAGTGATTGAGAATTTCCAAGTCGCTTTCAAAGGTTCGCAGCAGACGTTTGCGTTCTTCCCGTTGTCTGGATGCAAGGGCGACTTTTTCTTCACCGTAAGCAATACGCAGCAAGGTAGGAATGGTAATGCGTTGTTCTTTGCCCATTTTGGTTTTAAACAGCAACCATAGCATTAACCTGACTGCGCCTTCATGTTGCTGCCAAATGCTCATAACTGTGGTTAGCAGCGTTTTGGGAAGACTGCCGTATTGATAGAATGCGGTTCGCTCTTTACATGCTTGTTTGTTTAAAAAATATTGTGCCCATAAGCCTGCTTTTACTTTAAAAGTTAGCCCAATCAGATATTTGCATCCATGATTGTCTTCTTGAAAGTGGTGCTGAATATCTACTAAGTGCCACAAGCGGCTGTTTGTCACAGAGAATCCGTTAATTCGACCTTGTTGGGGCCAGTCAATGGAGATAATCAGGGAGCAAGCTTGCTGGACAAGATTTTTCATTAAAGCTAGCTTGGCAGCTTTGCTTAAGTCTTTGCGTTTTTCCATCCCCAAATATTTCTCGATTTGTCGCTCATCGATCGCAAATTCTTGCTCCCAAGGTTGCTCTAAAGCTGTGGCATAACCTGCAAAAATTAGATGTATGCAAGCGGCTCTGATGTCAAGCCCTTCAATTGCTGCTATATCGGTGGCTTTGTCATTAACTTGGAATGGATCTTGGATGTGAAAGGCGATCGCACCCTTACCTTGATTGACTTGTCGGCTATAACATAAATACCCATCTTCATCGGTTTCCCAATGTAGCGATGTGCGTTGCCCTAGTACATTACACGCTTCCCAAATTGCGATCGCAGAAGCAAATGGATTATTCTTGCCGTTAGAAAACAAATCTAAACTGGTAGAATCTCTCGGTTCAATTTTGCATCTCCCCTTTTTTGCCTGCCAAGGAATGGGAGAATTAGTTGGACAAGCTATTACACATTGCGGTTCTGAATAATAACCCTCACAATTATTACAAAGACCAGGATCAACCCAATATTCATTGTCCTCTATTTTGATTGCACCCGTAGGACATTGGGGGCGGCAGTTGTCACATCCAACGCAACTGTTGTTAGGAATTGTATAAGGCATTTGGCTCTTTTCCCACTCTAATCGTTGAGATGTCTGTCTCAGGTCTCCCCTGGATGAGTCCTGTCTATTCATGACTCGCTACCACATAATCTTTCTGGCGAGAAAAATTATTCTCACCATATTCACTCCCCACATCCATATTTTGGCTTGGCATCCAATTGGAAGCTATTTAAGGCTTTTAAACCGAGCCTGAAAAAACTTATTTATTAACTATACATTTCATGAAAAAAATGATTAATTTGTTCGTACCGAGCTTAGAAAGATATCTTAATCTTCATTTAATTACGTATTGGATGAACATTTTAGCTTTAACCATAAAGTGTTTTGAGAACATACTTAAGCCTGATACGATTGAACTTCCTCTGATTTATTAATAATTTTAATATTTAAGGCACGATCGTATTCTGCCATAAAAATCACAGTTGCTTTATAAAATGATTATGTTCCCTTCATAAACTCATTATATTTATTTAAATCGAAAAGCAGTATTTATTTTGTCATCATTTATATAAATAGTTGAATCAAATTAAATTGCAAATTGTTGCTTTGTAAAATACATATTGCATATATCAAAATGTAATTAATGAACATTTAATTTTGTATATGTGTATACTGTTTGTCTAGATTTATTTGTCTAAAGCTAAAAGTATTTGAAAAATAATATCATCACTTTTATCGATATACTTGCATTTACATAAGCCTTTGCAGACGAGAGTCTCCTTATATCTTGCACCAGGCGACTAGAAGTCGCGGCTACACAGACAAAACCTGCCTCCGCAGGTTGAAAAGCCTTGGTTTTGTGTTAGTCCGCGCAGGCGGACTTCGTTTGTATAGCCGCGATTTCTAATCGCTAGGGCTAGGTGCAAGATGTGAGTCTCTCCTTTCTATGCCTTGCATGGGAGTGGCTGATTAGGGATTAATGCTTCCAGTCAGAGACTCAATAAATGCCTTTCCCTACGGATCGGAAGAACGAGATAATTTTAAGCATTGCCAATTATTATTGGCAATAATTTGCATCTATTTGTGGTTTAAAAAATGATTTTTCATTGTGTTCAAAATTATCGATTTTTTATGACGCGAAAGTGAGTTTTGAATACAAAAAAAGAAAAGATTAGGATAATATGATGATTAATGCACAAACAGATTAGTAGGCAAAATTGCCGAGGTTTTATTCATGGCACAACTCACAGGTTTGACATTTGGCGGTAAAGCTTGGACACCAAAATTTGCTCAGGAAATTGACAAAGATAAATGTATCGGCTGTGGCAGATGCGTTAAAGTGTGCGGATACAACGTGCTAGGTTTGAAGGCACTCAATGAAGAAGGCGAATTTGTAGAAGACGAAGATGATGAAGAAATTGAACGGAAAGTAATGGCAGTTACTTCTCCAGAAAACTGTATTGGTTGTGAAGCTTGTTCCCGGATTTGCCCGAAGAATTGCTACACCCATGTTGCAGTAAATAATTAAGGTATTTGGAGTTAGCCAAGATTGTTGTTAATTCAAGGAGGCACTGTTTGTAGAAAGCGAAAATACGCTAGGCAAGGTAACTTGAGGGGAATACTCAGTATTTACTGTCACTAATAAATAGTTCACAGTAAACAAATCCGTAAATCGTAAAATGTTAGCTATTAACAAAATTAAACTTGCTGCTAATATAGCCTAATCAATATTAGGTCAACAGTGCCCTCTTGGAACAACTAGCTTTTTTGAAAGCAGGGGGCTAACTTTTTCATAGGAGTTGAAATATAATTTGTAATTTTCTGGGGGAAGGATATGGAAAAAATCTGGAATTTTCCCCCTTTTTTTATGGCTGCACGTTAGAAAGTTAATAAGTGAAAAGGAAATGGGAATGGGGAATAGGGAATAGGGAATGGGGAATAGGGAATAAATAACAATGCCCAATTACCAATTACCAATTACCAATCCCCAGCACCCAATACCCAGTACCTATAAAAGACTGTTTACAAAGCAGGTAGCATGTATGCAACAAGTTCCTGTTTCACTATGGACTCTGGTTGCTGGGATAGTAGTTACAGCAATCAGCATTTGGATCGGTCAAAACCACACTCTCATGCCCATGCAGGCATCGCTACAAGCGCCTTTGGTAGACGGTTTTTTCAACGTCATGTTTACCATTGCGATCGCACTCTTCTTGGTGGTAGAAGGAACTATTCTGATTTTTTTGGTGAAGTTTCGTCGCCGTCGCGGTGATGATACCGATGGTTTACCAATAGAAGGTAACGTTCCCTTAGAAATCTTTTGGACAGCAATTCCAACAGTGATTGTCCTATGTTTGGGCATCTACAGTGTAGATGTTTTTAACCAGATGGGCGGTTTTGAGCCTGCTGGTCATCCTCATTCAGCCGCTCATGTTGCTCATAAGTCGGGAACAGCTATTGCAGCTACATTAAGCGATACTTCCGAAGCAACAACTGCCCCAGCCCCAACAATTGGTATTGGCGCGTCTCCTCAAACTCTAGGGAAACCAGCAGACTTAGTTGTTGATGTCAAAGGCATACAGTATGCCTGGATATTTAATTACCCTGATAGTGGCATTACTTCTGGGGAATTGCACATACCCGTCGGTGCTGATGTTCAACTCAACCTTTCAGCACAAGATGTAATTCATTCATTCTGGGTTCCAAACTTCCGCTTGAAACAAGATGCACTTCCCGGTATCCCTACCGAACTACGATTTGTCGCCACCAAACCAGGTACATATCCCGTAGTTTGTGCTGAGTTATGCGGTGGTTATCACGGTTCAATGCGGACAGAGGTAATTGTCCACACACCAGAAGCTTATGAGAACTGGCGGACAGAAAACCAGATTGCTCAACAACAAAACCTCAATCAAGTCGTTGCGGTTAATCCAACCGACTTATCAACATCAGAGTTTCTCGCACCCCACACCCATGATATGGGAATCAGTGCAGCAACTCTAGAGTCATTGGTCATTGGTCATTAGTCATTGGTCATTGGTTATTGGTCATTAGTTATTAGTCATTAGTCATTGGTCATTAGTTATTCGTAATGGACAAATGACAACGGACAAATGACAACGGACAAATGACAACGGACAAATGACAAACGACAAAAAGACAAAGGACAAATGACAAACGACAAGGGACAAAAATATGACGCAGGTAGAATTTCCACGGAATACTCCACCAGAAGGAAATAAACCGGAATTGGTGGCTGGCCACACCTCCCATCCGAAGGCGTGGAAATGGCAAGATTATTTTACATTTAATGTTGACCACAAGGTTATTGGTATTCAATACCTGGTGACGGCGTTTGTCTTCTATCTCATTGGCGGACTGATGGCGATCGCTCTGCGTGTGGAATTAGCAACACCAGAATCAGACGTACTCGACCCCAATCTGTATAACGCTTTCATGACCAATCACGGGACGATTATGATCTTCCTGTGGATTGTTCCTAGCGCCATTGGGGGATTTGGTAACTATTTAGTGCCGTTGATGGTCGGTGCTAGGGATATGGCTTTCCCGAAGCTAAACGCGATCGCCTTTTGGTTAAACCCACCAGCCGGATTACTCATATTAGGTAGTTTCATTTTTGGCGGTTCGCAATCTGGTTGGACAGCTTATCCACCTTTGAGTTTGGTGACAGCGCCAATCGCTCAAACTATGTGGATACTTGCGATCGTTTTGGTGGGAACTTCTTCAATTTTGGGTTCGCTGAACTTCGTAATCACCATTTTGATGATGAAGGTTCCTAGCATGAAATGGGATCAAGTACCCCTATTTTGCTGGGCAATCTTGGCAACCTCTATTCTAGCGTTGCTTTCCACACCTGTATTAGCAGCTGGTTTAGTTCTGCTGTTGTTTGACCTCAACTTTGGTACCTCCTTCTTTAAACCAGATGCAGGCGGTAACGTTGTAATTTATCAACACTTATTCTGGTTTTATTCTCACCCGGCAGTATATTTAATGATTCTGCCCATCTTCGGCATCATGTCGGAGGTGATTCCAGTTCATTCCCGCAAGCCAATTTTTGGTTATAAAGCGATCGCTTATTCTAGTGTAGCCATCTGCGTTGTGGGTTTGTTCGTTTGGGTACACCACATGTTTACCAGTGGTACACCCGGTTGGATGCGGATGTTCTTCACCATCTCCACTCTCATAGTTGCAGTTCCCACTGGCGTGAAGATTTTTGCCTGGGTTGCTACCCTTTGGGGTGGTAAAATCCGCTTCACCGGTGCAATGCTTTTCGCCATTGGCTTGTTGTCCATGTTTGTCATGGGCGGCTTAAGCGGCGTGACGATGGGAACAGCGCCTTTTGATGTTCACGTCCATGACACATATTATGTTGTCGGACATTTCCATTACGTTCTATTTGGCGGTTCCGTGTTTGGTATTTACGCAGGTATTTATCACTGGTTCCCCAAAATGACCGGACGGATGTTGAATGAAAGCTTGGGACGGATTCATTTCGCCCTCACCTTCATTGGCACAAATCTGACCTTTTTACCCATGCACGAGTTGGGTTTGAAAGGAATGCCCCGACGAGTGGCAATGTATGACCCCCAATTTATCGACCTCAATCAACTTTGTACCTTTGGTTCAATTGTTTTGGGGATATCGGTAATTCCTTTTGCCATCAACATGATCTACAGTTGGCTGAAAGGACCTTTGGCAGGTGATAATCCTTGGCAAGCTTTGACTTTAGAATGGACAACTAGCTCACCACCTGCAATTGAAAACTGGGAAGTGTTGCCGGTTGTGACTCATGGCCCTTATGACTACGGTCATGGTCATAGTACTGAAGTACAGCCATCTGCAACGCCAGAAGCTAGTGCTTAGTACAGCTTCGCTTACAAGCGTAGCGTTTTTAATGCAAGCTGATGCATTTCCAATGCAAGCTAATGCATTCACAATGCAAGCCGATGCATTCACAATGCAAGCTAATGCATTCACGATGTAAGCTAATGCATTCACAATGCAAGCCAATGCATTCACAATGCAAGCCAATGCATTCACAATGCAAGCCAATGCATTCACGATGTAAGCCGATGCATTAACATTGTCGGGTATTGCCAAATTTAATTCGCTACGAATTAAAGAAATGCTGTACTAATGCGATGTGCAAGTTATTCTTAGAACCCCTCTCCAAACCTCTCCCCGAAACGGAGAGAGGCTTTGATTCTTGCTCCTCCTCCCTTGCAGGGAAGGGGCTGGGGGTTAGGTTTGAAAGAAAGTTGCACACGGCGCTACTTAGTTAAGAAATAACTCTTGTGGGCTTGGGCATCCTGCCTTAATCTAAGACAGGTGAGACACCCATCCCACAAACAAATCAGGACTGTGAAGAATTGAATTGCCCGACGCTTCACCTTTGAGGGTAAACAATATGACCATAGCTACGACAAGCGAAGATCACAGTGCAGGACACGAAGAACATCCAGATTTAAGAGTTTGGGGGCTGTTGACGTTCCTCGCTTCTGAATCCCTGATGTTTGGGGGATTTTTTGCCACTTATCTATTTTTCCGAGGTACTACAGCAGTTTGGCCTCCAGAAGGGAGTGAAGTAGAACTACTTGTACCGACGATTAACACCATTATTCTGGTGTCTAGTAGTTTCGTCATTCACTTTGGTGATACGGCGATTAAGAAGAATAACGTCAAGGGAATGCAACTATGGTACGCAATTACCGCAATCATGGGTGCAATTTTCTTGGCTGGTCAGGTTTATGAGTACTCAACATTAGCATACGGACTGACTACCAACGTCTTCGCCAACTGCTTTTATATCATGACAGGGTTCCACGGTTTGCACGTTTTTGTAGGACTGTTATTGATATTACGTGCATTGTGGCGATCGCGTCTCCCTGGTGAATATTCTGCAACCAATCATACTTTCATCGAAATGACAGAAATTTACTGGCACTTCGTAGACATTATTTGGATTGTATTATTCACCTTGGTGTACGTTCTCACTTTGTTTTAACTTGGGCATTAGGCATTGGTAATTATTATTACTTTTTTACTATTGCCTATTGCCTATTCCCTATTGCCTACGCACAAAAAAATTATTATGCAACTTGATGCAAACAAATTCTCATGGTTCCAGGTTCCAGAAGAGATCAAAAACCTATTAATTTTAGCTGCACAAAACTGGGAAAATACATCTGAATCCGAAAAATATATTCAACAAGCTTTAGCACAGACTGGTGAAAATACAGATGTCTTAGTAGCAGCATATAGATTTTTCTATTATAAAAATAATTATTCTCTTGCATTACAAACAACGGTCAAATTATTAGATAAAATTAAAGAACTAGAGAAATTTCCTGATGACTGGGAGCAACTTCAGCCTATATTAGTCAATCGCAAAGAAGATCCACAAATTCGATTGTACTTAAATGCTTATGCTGCTTCTGGATTAGTACTAGCAAAGTTAGGAGAAATTGAGCAAGCCAAACAGATCAGCACCAGAGTCAAACAGATAGACGAAAAGAATGATTTTGGTTCTGGAATTCTGCTGGATATTTTGACACGTCCAGCAGAAGAAGACGATTAATTAGTCAGCAATGAAAAGTCAAGGTGAAAATCATGAACAATTGGTTATCTACTAAATCCTATTCTCTATTAGGAGCAAGTACTGATAGTAACTCTATCATCCCTCCTATTAACATACCTACTAAGCTCCCTGTAGGTAACATTCCTAATGTCTCACCGATCATTGTGATCCAATCTTCTCAGCTATCAATTTAAAAGTTATGAAAGGTAGGGATTGGCTGCTAACAGGGGACGGTCAGCATCAAGCCTGTAAATCTGTAAGAGCGTGGGATTTATTGAGAGAAAATTACCGCCTTTATCGGTTTTTAACTGAGGTGGAAGATGTTCTCAATGGTAGTGACAATGAAATCAATTGTCTGCCAGAAATTCGGATGCTTGTAAGGCGCTTAATTGTAAATTCCTACTGGGTACAAAGTCAACATTTAGAGCCTTCACCAAAAACGGGAAACTCTGTTTTACTCCTATATGATGAATTGGGTTTTCCATTGACTGTGCAAACAGTAACATTTGCACCGGGAACCCGTTCAAACATTCATAATCATGGAACTTGGGGAATCGTGGCGGTGCTAAAGGGCCAGGAAAAAAATACTTTTTGGCGACGCACCAATAGCCCAGAATTTCAGGACAAAATTGAAGCAATGGGAGAGGTAACTCTTTTCCCAGGAGACATTATTAGCTTTACTCCTGATGCAATTCACAGTGTAGAAGCAGTGGGTGATGAACCAACTGTGACTTTTAATATTTATGGCGAAACTGATCCGAATGAGAGGTTTGAGTTTGACTTAGTTAGCCATAAAGCTAGGAATTTTTAATTTCATCGGTTCGTAGTTGGCGCTTTAGCGCTAAAGAGTAATTAGGAGATAGTTGAATGGCAAAGGTAATTTTCTATAGCAAACCAGGCTGTAAAGGTGGTGTTAAGCAAAAAGTTTTGCTAACAGCTGCTGGTCATGAGGTGATACCACAGAATCTGCTAAAAGAAGCTTGGACAGCTGAACGGTTGCGTTCATTTTTTGGCGATCGCCCCGTAGTCGAATGGTTTAACCTTTCCGCCCCCAAGGTAAAATCTGGTGAGGTAGTTCCTGAAAAAGTGGATGAACAAACCGCTTTGGCGCTAATGTTGAAAGAACCACTGTTAATTCGCCGTCCTTTATTAGAAGTAGGCGATCGCCGCGAAGTAGGATTTGATGTACAAAAGATTGATACTTGGATTGGGTTACAAGCTGTGGATGAATCCTTGCAAGAAATTAGCGACAAGCTTTTGAAGCAAGATTTGCAAAACTGTTCCCACGGTAAAGATCATAATCACGGTCAAGGTTCTCAACAACACCAAAAGCAAGGCAACTGTAAACATTAGTACAGGATTTTTGCACTGAGGTAATCTGTTAAAACCTGAGTTATTGAGTTTGAGATGTAACAATGCTCTCAAACTCAGTAGACAAGTTTGGAGTGAATTAGTATTTGTAACATCTCGTGAAATAATGCTGCTTTTTGTCACAAATGTTACAAAGCTAAACTTGCATGGGCATAGTAAGTATGCTTAATATTGCAAGAATAAAAAACAATGACAGCTACTTTATCTGGTTATCAACTCCTCGAAACCCTTCACTCCGGTAGTAAAACCGTCATTTATCGTGGACGGCGAGAAACTGATAACGCCTCTGTCATTGTCAAAACTCTCTTGTGCGAACATCCGCTCTTAGAAGACATAGCTAGACTGCGCCACGAATATCAAATCATTGAGACTCTGCAAATTCCTGGCATTGTTAAAGCCTACGAGTTAAAGAATTATCAGCATGGACTGGCTTTGGTTTTAGAAGACATTCCAGGTTGCTTGCTCCAAGAACTGATTGCAACTCAAACAACCACCTTGATTACTTTCCTCAAGGTGGGGATTAACATAGCACAAATTTTAGGAGAACTGCACGCCCAACAAATTATTCATAAAGATATTAAGCCGCACAATATTTTAATTGACCCCGATTCTGGCGAAGCCAAACTGATTGACTTCAGTATCTCCTCACGACTTGATAAAGAAAATCCCACCTTGAGCAATCCGAATTTGCTCGAAGGTACGCTTGCATATATGTCACCTGAGCAGACAGGGAGAATGAATCGGGCGGTTGACTATCGCACCGATTTTTATTCGCTGGGTGTAACTTTATATGAAATGCTGACGGGTATTTTGCCCTTTCAAGCTGTTGATCCAATGGAGTTAATCCACTCTCACATTGCCAAAACACCAGCCGCACCCTGTAGCGAAACCGTGTGCCGCATCTTGGGAGATGTGCCAGAAGCGATTAGTGCAATTATTTTAAAATTATTAGCGAAAACAGCAGAAGAGCGGTATCAAAGCGCCTGGGGACTGAAAGCGGATTTAGAGGAATGTTTGTTTCAACTGCAAACAACTGGAAAAATTGAAAACTTTGTACCGGGGAGACAAGACAAATCCGGGCATTTTTTGATTCCGCAAACGCTATACGGGCGTAAAGCAGAAGTAGCAACATTGATGGCTGCGTTTAAGCGTGTGGCAGGAGGTAGCAGCGAACTCATGCTCGTCTCTGGTTATTCGGGGATTGGCAAGACGAGTGTCGTCAATGAAGTTCATAAACCAATTGTGGGAGCAAGGGGTTATTTCATTGCAGGCAAGTTTGATCAGTTCAAGCGCAATATTCCTTATGCGTCATTGATTCAGGCGTTCCAATCTTTAATTGGGCAATTACTTACCGAAAGCGAAGCCCAAATCCGAGTGTGGAAAGATAAACTCTTAACTGCGTTGGGAGAGAATGGGCAAGTCATTATCGATGTGATTCCACAAGTCGAACTAATTATTGGAACTGTGCCACCTGTAACACAACTGGGTGTGGCTGAATCTCAAAATCGTTTCAATCGCGTTTTTGGACAATTTATTGGCGTATTCACTACCCAAGACCATCCTCTGGTTGTGTTTCTCGATGACTTACAGTGGGCAGATTCGGCATCGCTGAACTTAATTGAGCTATTGATGACAGATAGCGAGCGCAAATATTTATTGTTAGTCGGTGCATACCGCGATAATGAAGTGTCGCCCACCCATCCACTTATGCTCAGTTTGGACAAGATTCAATCTTCTGGTGCGGTGGTAGATAACATCGTTTTGGCACCATTGCAATTAACGGATGTGGAAGCGTTAATTAGCGATACGTTGAATGACACAGAAGCCAGCAAGCCATTAGCAAGATTATTATTTCACAAAACTGGAGGAAACCCTTTTTTCTTAACGCAACTGCTGAAAACTCTACATCAAGAAGACTTGTTAACGTATGACTTCCAGTCTGGAGTTTGGCAGTGGGATATCCAACATATTCAAGCGATCGGTCTTACTGACCTGAATGTGGTTGAACTGACGGCGAGAAATATTCGTAAACTGTCTCTAGAAACGCAGTCAGTACTCAAACTGGCTGCTTGTATTGGCAACACATTCAATCTGGATATATTAGCGATCGTTAACGAAGCATCTTCTCTAAGAACTGCGGGGCAATTGTGGTCAGCCCTACAAGCTGGATTAATTTTGCCGTTAAATCAGGATTACAAAATTCCCCTAGCGTTTAATCAGGAAGAATCAGGTGGGATTACTTTAACAGATGTCAAGGTTGATTACAAATTTTTACATGATCGAGTACAGCAAGCAGCGTATTCTCTAATTCCCGATGAGCAGAAGAAAGCAACGCATCTGAAAATTGGTCAATTACTGTTGCTAAATACTACATTAGAAGAACGCAAAGAAAATATATTTGCTTTAGTTAATCAGCTCAATTACGGTGCTGATTTACTGATATTTGAAACAGAAAAATATGAATTTGCTGAACTCAATCTGATCGCAGGTCAAAGAGCAAAAGCAGCTACAGCACACGATTCTGCCATCAAATATTTGCAAGTTGGTTTAGGATTGTTAGCAGAAGATAGCTGGAAAAGTCAGTATGACCTAACATTAGCACTGCATGAGGAAGCAGCAGAAGCAGCTTTTTTAAACGGTGATTTTGAAGGAATGCAGGGGTTCGTTGAGGTAGTACAAAACTGCGCCAAAACACTGCTGGACAAAGTAAATGTGTATGAAGTCCAGATCCAAGCTTACATAGGGCAAAACAGGCTGCTAGAAGCAGTTAATACGGGGCTACAAGTTTTAAAGCTCTTAGGGGTGGAGTTTCCCCAAGAGCCGAACGCGTCAGACATTGGTCAGGCACTAGGAGAAACTGCGGCAATTTTGAGTGGAAAGCGAATTGAGGATTTAGTTGACCTGCCTCAAATGACCGATCCATATAAATTAGCAGCTATGAGGCTTATGTCAAGTATCTTTGCTCCTGCATACATGGCTGCGCCAGCACTGGTTCCATTAACGGTGTGCAAACAAGTAAATTTATCCGTTCAATATGGTAATGCTTCTGTTTCTCCCTTTGCTTATGCCAATTATGGTCTTCTTCTTTGCGGAGTTGTAGGAGATATTGATTCAGGTTATCAGTTCGGTCAATTGGCTTTAACTCTAGTGTCAAAGTTAAATGCTCAAGAAATCAAAGCCAAGACACTTCTGATAGTAAATACATTTATCCGACCTTGGAAAGATCATCTGAGAGAAACCTTAGAACCTTTTGTGTCAGTTTACTCTAGCGGACTGGAGACAGGTGATTTAGAATTTGCTGCTTATGGTCTACTAATGTACTCTTATCTCGCTTACTTTAGCGGCAAAGAACTGACTGTCCTTGAAAGAGAGATGGCAATCAATAGAGATGCTATTCATAAAATCAAGCAAGAAACACCGCTTCATTATCTAGAAACCTATCGGCAGGCTACATTAAATCTGCTTGGAAAATCTGAAAATCCCTGCATTCTAAAGGGTAAAGCCTGCGATGAGCAAATAAAGTTACGATTGCACGAGCAAGCGAACGACATATTGGGAGTTGCCTACATATATTGGAACAAACTTTTACTTAGTTACTGGTTTGAAAATTACTCAGAAGCGATTGAAAATACTGCTTTAGCAGAGAAGTATTTAAACGTAGTGGTAGGATTACCTCTTGTTCCTCTATTTCATTTTTACGATTCTTTAGTAAGGTTAGCGGTATATCCAGATCGCCAAGCATCAGAACAACACGCAATTATCGATCGCGTCCAAGCTAATCAAGAAAAAATGCAAAAATGGGCGCATCATGCCCCAACGAATCATTTACACAAATTCTATCTAGTAGAGGCAGAGCGGCATCGGGTTTTAGGGGAAAAAATCGAAGCGATCGAGATGTATGACAAAGCGATCGCACTTGCCAAACAAAACGAGTATATCAACGAAGAAGCGATCGCTCACGAACTTGCTGCCAAATTCTATTGGTCATGGGGTAAACAAGCCATTGCCCAAACATACATGACAAATGCTTACTACACCTATAGCCATTGGGGAGCGATCGCTAAAGTCAAAGATTTAGAAGCACGCTATCCGCAATTGATTGTGCAATCAAACACAGAAAAAATAGAACCGAATTACCTGCACAATATTCAAACAAACTCCACGACTAGCGGAGGGGCTGAAATTCTCGACTTGATGGCGGTGATGAAAGCTTCACAAGTCTTGTCAGAAGAAATGGTGCTGAGTCGCTTGCTCGAAAAATTGATGAAAAATGTCATCGAAAATGCTGGCGCTCAACAAGGTTACTTTATTGTCAAGCACAATCATCAATGGATGCTAGAAGCGAGGGGAATAATTGAAGGTAAGAACGTTAACGTTGTTGTTAACTTTGAAGATGAAACTCATTTACTCTTACTTCCGGTTGCCTTATTCAATTATGTCGAAAGAACCAGAGAAAGCCTGATTTTAGAGGATGCTGTTAAAGACTCTCGCTTTGCGGCTGATGATTATATCGGCACTCACCAATCTAAATCGATTTTGTGTCTACCACTGATTCACTCTGGCAAGTTTACTGGTCTTCTTTACCTGGAAAATAATCTTATTCCTGGTGCTTTTACTTCAGAACGAGTGAGTGTCCTGAGTCTGTTGACAGCACAAATTTCGATTGCGATCGAGAACGCCCGTCTGTACACCAACCTACAAGCTTATTCGCAACAACTGGAAGCTAATAATGAAGCCTTGCAAGCATCTGAAGTGCGAGAGCGAGAAAAAGCTGACCAACTCGAAAAATCTCTATACAAACTGCAACAAACCCAATCTCATCTTGTGCAGACTGAGAAAATGTCAAGCTTAGGGCAACTGGTAGCTGGCGTTGCTCACGAAATCAACAATCCCGTCAATTTTATCTTTGGCAACCTGACCCATGCCAACGGCTATACCCAAGAGTTGCTAACACTATTGGAACTTTACCAAAAACATTACCCATCTCCCCATCTAGAAATTCAGGAAGAAGCTCTAGCAATTGATTTAGAATTCCTGCTGGAAGACCTGCCTAAGCTAATGTCTTCTATGCGGGTTGGAGCAGACCGAATTCGGCAAATTGTCGCTTCTCTGCGAACCTTCTCACGCATGGACGAAGCCGAGATTAAAGCCGTTGATATTCATCAGGGGATTGATAGTACCCTAATGATTCTGCAACATCGCCTCAAAGAAAAGTCAGATCGTGTTGGCATTGAGCTTGTTAAGCACTACGGCAACCTACCCCAAGTGGAATGCTATGCAGGGCAACTCAATCAAGTGTTTATGAATGTGTTGAGTAATGCGATCGATGCTTTAGAAGAGTCATTAGCGGACAATCAAGGACAAATAACAACTCCAACCATAACTATTTACACTGAACAAATTGATGCTAATCAAATCGAAATTCGGATTGCAGACAATGGTCTAAGTATACCGGAGTCTGTTCAGCGTCGCTTGTTCGATCCTTTCTTTACCACAAAACCTGTGGGTAAAGGGACAGGTATGGGTTTGTCGATTAGCTACCAAATTATCACTGAAAAACATGGTGGCTCACTCTCTTGCATCTCAGAACCAGGTGAGGGGGCAGAGTTTCAAATCCGCATTCCAATTTGTCAGGAAGTCAGCAAAAACGTTGTAGTTGGCGTTTAGAAGTAGGGGGTAGGAGGCACTTTCAAGGGCAGGTTTTTAGAAAAGGGTAGATGATAGGATAAAACATCGTGGCACAAAGCGGGTCATGAACGAGTATTCAGGCTTGAACAGTTGGATAGCGATCGTTTATGGCGATGCTTGATGCAGAGAGTGTGCGTAAGTCATAAAGGAGCCAAAAGCATAAAGTTAAGCTGGGAACGAGAGATGTACACTACGGCGGTACTCGCCTGGTGTAGTCCCTGTCCAACGTTTAAAGGCATGATAGAAGGCGCTAGTTTCTGAAAAGCCAAGGAGAAAAGCAACTTCACAGATGGCGATATGGCGTTCTTGGAGATAGTAAATGGACAACTGTTGCCGCATTTGGTCTAACAGTTCTTGATAAGAAGTTCCGGCTTTTTTAAGTTGGCGTTGCAGAGTGCGAGGAGTATATCCTAGACGATGAGCGATCGCTTCCAAGCTAGGGTTACTAGTACGCAGTCCTTCACTAATCAGCTGAAGTACTCTGTCTACAAGAGTTTCATTTCGTGGTAATCGAGCTAACAAATCCTCAGCATAGCGATCAAGGATGCTACATAGGCCAGGGTCTGATTTCAACACTGGTTGCCCAAGAAAAGCAACATCAAATAAAATTTCCGCTGTTGGTTGATTGAACTCTAACAGAGCGCGAAATAAACAGCGGTAAGCAGAAATATCTTCTGGTGTTGAGATCGGAAAGTTGACTTGGATTGGCACCCAATCTAGTCCAGTTATCCTGCGAACAGCAACGACGATACTTGCTAAACCCCACTGAACGCAAACCACAGGCGGTTGAGGTAGTCCGAAAGTAATACTAGTCAGTTGGGTTACGTTGTCTTCGGTTTTCAGAAAGAACTTGATACCTGTGTGTAACAATTCCGAGTATCGGACTATCCTTGACAACACTTCAGCCACGTCTGTGCAGCTATTAATCACATAGCCAAGTATATCCCAGGTGGCGGGGACATTAAATTCTGGTAGATGTAAACCAATATAGCGATCGCCAGACTGATGAACAATCTCTTGCCAGAGAGCATAATACTGTTCGCGGGAAATTCGGGCATCAGCATTTTCAAGGATGGATGCATCGAGTCCAATGGCAGCCAAGAGCGCCTCCGGCTGTAAGTTGACACCACGCGCTGCATTGAGAATGCCTTGCACAAACTTAATTGAGACAGTGTGGAACATACAACACGACTCGACGAAGATTGCTGTTAGTCATTTAATTGTAATTACCTGCTTGAGGTTTAAATATCAAACTTTTTGTCGCATTGAATCAATGCTTCCAGCTAAATAACAACAGTAACTTCATAGATAAAGGGGCTTGATTAGCAAGCTCCCAAAAATATACTCACTTGACCAACTTTGCCTAAAAATTGATCAAGCAACTAGGGAGGCTCTGCGATCGTGTCAGATAATTTTTTTGATTTGCATCTTGAAGATGATATAGATATCTTTAAAGGGTTGACAATTCTTGCGGTAGATGACACAAACGATATCTTGATTCTAATTAGCTATATTTTTGAAAGCTATGGAATTCATGTGATGACCGCATCATCAGCTACGGCAGCATTTGAAATAATTAAACAATTCCCGGTGGATCTTTTAATAAGTGATATTGCTATGCCAGAAAAGTCTGGGTATTGGTTAATACAGAAAGTTAGAACACTTACGCATCCACAAAAAAGAGAAATTCCGGCAATTGCTTTTACTGGCAGTGTTGAAGATAATTCCTCTGAAAAGGCTCTGGCGTTTGGGTTTCATATCTATCTTCAAAAGTCTTCTACCCCGAAGCTGTTAATCACAGAAGTAGTAAAACTACTATTAGGGGTAGTGTTACGCAAACCAACTTCATCGCTTGAAAATAGGGGATGAGGGAGCAGGGCTTTCAAGGGCAGGTTTTTTGTTTAAGCCGATGAGAAAGCTGTGGGACTAAACTCCACATTGCCAAAACTTTCGCTTGTGGCCGACTTAGGTGTGGTAGCTTTTGGTTAACGATCACTATCCAACTGTTCAAGCCTGAATACTCGTTCATGACCCGCTTTGTGCCACGATGTTTTATCCTATCATCTACCCTTTTCTAAAAACCTGCCCTTGAAAGGGTAGGAGGCAGGGGGCAGGAGGAGGCAGAGGGAAGGGGACAAGAAGTAGGGGGTAGGAGGTAGAAACATGTTTATCTTGTCTTCTTTCTTGCTCTCTTTTAAACTTACGAAACAATACATACGGTAGGGGCAATTCATGAATTGCCCCTACCGGAAAATCTTTCTTTTTGACTGTTGTTTGCGTAAGTCTTATCTTTAACGCACGCCAGCAGTTTCTAAGGATAAGTCTTGAAACATGGGGGTGCTGAGGTAACGTTCGCCGAAGGAAGGCTGAATCATCACGATTAAACGTCCGGCATTTTCTGGACGTTTACCTACTTGAATGGCAGCACACAAAGCTGCACCAGAGGATATGCCAGATAATAAGCCTTCTTCTTTTGCCAAACGTCGCCCGTAAGCGATCGCTTGTTCATCGCTGACTCTAATTACTTCATCAACCAATTCTAGGCGAAGAACATCGGGGATAAATCCGGCACCAATACCTTGAATTCTGTGTGGCCCGGCTTCACCACCGGAGAGAACTGGGCTGTTGCTGGGTTCAACTGCGATCGCCTTAAAAGTCTTCTTACGACCTTTAAGTACCTCTGCAATCCCAGTAATCGTCCCACCAGTACCTACCCCAGCAATAACAATATCGACTTCTCCGTCTGTATCTGTCCAAATTTCTTCGGCGGTAGTTTCCTGGTGAACTTTAGGATTGGCAGGGTTGCGGAACTGTTGCAGCATAAAAGCATTGGGAGTATTAGCCACAATCTCTTCGGCTTTGCGAATAGCTCCCCGCATTCCTTCCGCGCCTGGTGTCAACTCTAAAGACGCGCCATAAGCTCTCAACATAGCGCGTCGTTCTTGGCTCATCGTCTCTGGCATTGTCAAAATTAAACGGTAGCCACGTGCTGCTGCTACCATCGCTAGAGCAATTCCTGTATTACCTGAAGTAGGCTCAACTAAAATAGTCTTTCCAGGCTCAATTGAGCCAGCCGCTTCTGCTGAAAGTACCATACTTAACCCAATACGGTCTTTCACCGAAGCTGCTGGGTTCATACCTTCTAATTTGACAACTATCCTTGCTACTACTCCCTCAGCTTGAGGAATCTTGTTCAGTTGAACTAAAGGAGTTCGTCCAATCAGTTCTGTTATATCTTGAGCAATTCGCATTATTTAACTCCTAAAATCCTAAATCTTAGTACAGAGTATTTACTTATAACAATAAGCTTTTGTGTATTTAATTTGCAGTTTAGTGCCAATGAGTGCATATACTATGTATTCTAACTAAACCACAAAATCTGAAAGTTTAGGAAGAACTTTTATCAGATGCTCTCATTGATTCTCATTTCAGCAGATGTCTACCTTGCCATTATTTTATTTTACCATTTGGAATTGCTGACTGTTGTCTCTTAGGCTAAGATCAATTTTTATATTTCTGTATATATGAATAATTTTTATCATCGTTCTCTATTTGTTAGGGAAATATAACTTAGTTTCAAAACATTTAATGGATTTTCTGAATTTATTAGTTTATCTTTATCAAAAGACATCGATATTTACTTTTGAGTGCAGATTTTGTCTACTAAAACTTGCATTAAAAACAGTTCTAAAGCTTTGCCTACATTGGTTTTAGACTGAGTACAAAAACACCAGAACCCCACTTTAAAAACACTAGCACCCCATCTCAAAAACACTAGCACCCATACCCCAATATTTTTTTATAATACTTATCTGATGAGGATTACAGCCGTTGAGTACTATTCTAATGAATTTAATAATCTTAACAGGGCTGGGGTAAACTGTTTTGTGGAGAGCGACTGATATAAATCGTATAGGATTTACGCAGAGATTCCCCTCTACCCCCCAACATTCCTGAGCGAAAGCTGAGTGAACTAGGGGGGACTTCTTAATCTCCCTTTTGAGAGCAAGATGAAACCACATTCGAGAATCTAAGTGTGTTCTTTCTGATTGAATAATCCTACGTTTTGCGAAAATGTTAGTAACTTTTCAGTGGTCAGTAGTCAGTGATAATTAGAAAACCAACTGACAGCTAACAATTGTGAAAATTACCGTTTACACATATTTTAATATCAAAACTGTTTCAGATAAACAGCAAATGATATTTTCTTACTGGGTGCATACTACCTAGCAAGGGAGAGCCAAGATGAAAGCCAAACTTTTAAATGTTCTTACAGTTTGCGTAGTTATTTTAGCAGTGCTTTCTCCAGAACTAGTAGTATTTGGCATTGTTTGGGAGCGACATCTGGATTTAGTAAAATCTCAGAATTTAGCCTACGAAGTTAACAAGACTACTAAAAATGCTCCCGACTTGGCTCCCCAGACAGAGGTTACACATTCCCCTCAGACTAGCATCCAATCCTCTGACCGTAATGTGATTAATCAAATGCTGACTGTTGCTGAACAATATAAATTTGCCGCTATCTTGCAATGGTTCTTCTTGTTAACCCCTATTTGCGTTGGGTTAGGAATTCTCTTTTACGACAGATATCTTGTACATCGTGCGGCTGTTTTAAAAGAACAAGTTGAAATGTTGGAAAGACTGTGGCAACAAAGTATCGAACAGTGACCAATTCCCAATTAACCCACTAAAATCAACCAAAACAAAACACCATGTCAGAACAACGCCAGCAACTGTATTTTAATCTGATTGATGAATTGCTCAAGTGCCCTAATGGTCAAGAACCAGAAATTTTAGAATCTAAGCCAGAATTAATTGACTCTGGTTTCGTAGAAACAATGTTACAAGTAGCAACGATGTTTGCACATGAAGGCAATCAAGATGGTGCCAAGTTTTTATTTTTTGTGGCGCGTGAGCTAGCTAAAGAATTGGGTTTATACCCAGAAGTTCCCAATACTGAAGTTGAAAATCCTGAAGTTGCCAATAAGGAGTAAAAATGCTGTTGACTTCAACGGATGCGGGACAAATCGCTTTAGAACTGCTCATGGCAGATTGGAATATTTCAGAAGAGAATCGAGAGTGGTTCACAATCTTTAACTCTCGTCTGATTGGCGAGAGTTGGTACACTGTGGAATTAGGTGTAGAAGGATTTCCCGATAGATGGTTTATTCAAGTATATGACACTGGAGCTTGCGATCCAAACTATACATTTATATCACCAATCCGTGGTTCTGAAGGATTCACAGATTTTGTAAATGTGCCCGATATCATAGCAGAGGTATTAGTTTGTGAACGCAATGCTCGATAATAATTAAAAATTCAACATTTAGAATTCAATATTGAAATGTGCTGATTAAATACATTTTATTTGAATTCATAGTTTTTGATATCAGAGTATTTGGGAGCATCTATCCTTGGCAAATATACCTGTCGATGATAAATCGCGGTAGAAGTGGATTTTGCCTTGATAGCCGCGATCAAGGCATTCAAACTAATACTTTGATATTTGATTCAATATAAAGATGCTTTACGCAAATCGGAGGTGATACCAAATAAGGTACACCTCTTTTTTTATGTAATATTTAATATTTTATTTAAGCCTAATAAGATATTTTGTCATATTTAATTGATAAAATTATGTTATATTAAATAGCGTGATGGACGCTACAGAAATATCAGTTCCAATGATTGCTGAAGATATCTTAGCCAAAGAATTCACAAGAGTCCTCAACCACTACTACCCAAAAGTTGGGGAATTACTAGATGGGTGTTATGTGAAAGTCATCACCTGTTTTTGGGGACGACCTGCTAGACGGTTGCAATATATAGGAATTTATTGCTCTGACGAAATGATTTCCTATGTGCAAGCCCACAAAGAAATTCTCAGAGAAGTAGCAGACAATATGGGCCTAGTCCAAGTAGTCTGCATGAATGCCAAACGATTATTGCGCGATCCGATGTCGAAGGTCAAACATAACAACCCACGTCTATGGTTGGAGTTGCAGTGGGTTGCAAATTAGTCTTTGATCGCATTAATGGAGAGGAGTAAAGGTATTTGTAGTGAAGACTTTAGTCCTCAAATATTGAAGCACTAAAGTGCTTACTACGAACAGATTGACCACTAGAATAGCCAGCACAAAGTATCAAAGCAAGTAATGAAAACTGGAATTTTCTGCAATTACGATAATCATCACCAAGATGCTCGTCGTGCTATTTCTGAGCAAGTCGCGCTGATAAAACAGGCAGAAAGTTTAGGTTTTGAGTCAGCCTGGGTGAGTGAGCATCATTTTAGTGAATCCAATCTCAGCCCGTCTATGTTGCTGTTAATGGCACACTTGGCGGGATTGACTTCAACTATCCAATTGGGCACTGCGGCGGTGTTACTGCCATTCCATAACCCGATTCGGGTAGCGGAAGATATCGCCACTCTGGATAACCTGTGCAATGGACGATTATTATTTGGAGTTGCTAAAGGTGGCCCCTTTCCCCAACAAAATAAACATTTTGCGACACTCCCAAGTGAAGCCCGTCCTAAAATGCTAGAGGCGATCGCATTGGTTCAAAAGCTTTTGTATGAGACTGATGTATCATTTAATGGCAAGTATTATCAGTGCGATCGCCTGACAATTTATCCAAAACCATTGCAGAGTCAAGTACCAGTGTATGTTGCCACTGGCGGCGATGATGGTATCGAACTTGCCGCTAAACATTCCTTTAGCTTGATGGGTGGGCCACCATTCTCCCTACACAGATTGAAGGATACTGTTGCTAAATATCGAGCCTTAAATTCTAGTGGTGCAGAAAACTTCGTGCTGGCACGCTTCTTTTTTGTTGGCAAAACATTTGACGAGGCTGTGAGTGAAGCGTTACCTTTCGTTCGCCAATTTAGCCAGAAAATGAAAGCTAATACGGCTCAAGTATTGCAAAATAGTGCGAATCCCAACCAAAAACCATTCGATCGCACAAATATTTGTTTCGATGAAGACTATTTGATTGAGAACTCAATTATCGGTGATGTGGAGACTTGTCGAGACAAAATCAAGAAATTTCAAGACGAATTAAATTTAGGTACGCTAGCACTCAAACCCTCGTCTGCGGATCTGCAAAAAAACCTGGAGAGTTTGACGCGCTACAACCAAGAGGTGCGAAATTATGTCTTCTAAACTATACCTGCTTCCTCCCGATGATTTACCTCCCACTGAGGTAACAAAAGAGGATGGAATGCTGCAAATGGAGCTAGAACAGTCTACTGGTAGATGCTTTTATCTAGCTTGCGATCGCATTACGCGAGTCTTGTTGTCTAATTGTCAGTGGTATCTCACAACAAATGCTAGCATCCTTACATTAATTGTTGACTGCCCTGACTTAGTATCTTACTGGCATATAGTTAGCAATATTGCTCAGTTGGGTAATAGGTTAGAACGGTTTGCTAGCAATGGCAAAATCCGCGTTTATCCACCATTTGGAAAAGGGATGCCATTTGAAATCAGCGTAAATGAAATATCAGCTTATCGAGATTGGCTTTGAGGTAAATAGAAACTGGGAATCACACAAAATATAGCTATCATACACCCTGTACTCCTAAAGTGCAGGGTGTTGCAATTTTTATGAAAGCTGCTCTCAAAATAGCAGTTTTACAGAATAGAATTCATTCCCAGATGCTCACGAATTTCGCTGACTTGTACATCCCAAAGTTGATCCCATTTTTGCGCGATCAACTTGCCTGGAGTATGAGAACCCACCCTGTAGCCGCGAGATATTTCTGTCATCAAAGCTTTAAAATTAGTAGGTTGGTAAAGGCTAATTATCACCATGCCAAAACTCAAAAGCATGACGCTGATGGGAATTGGGGTCTGAGCTAAGAAAAAAGCTTGTAGACCAATTTCACCAATTCCATTTGTGTCAAATCCTGCAACTACATGATATATGTCATGGGTGGATCTCCAAAGCATTTTAAGATAGGAAATGTCATCAACAACAGGAACTTTTTTATAAAAGTAGGGATCGAATCCTTTAGCTTTCATTTCTCTGGCATAAACATGACCTAGTGTTCCTTCTGGCAGTTTGGCTAAATCATCTAAATTGAAAGGAGCCGGTAGCCAGCGTTCTGTAAACAAAGCGTTGACTTCAGGGATTTTTTTTAATTCATCAACAGCTAGCTGTGCCATTTCTGTTTGGTCGAGTGCGTCCTCGAAGTCAAATACTCTATCAGTATTACCATCTCCAATTTTTTGGACACTAGATGCTAGAAATTGAATGTAAGCAAGGAGTCCTTTATCGTTGTTGTAAGTAATTACATTCTCCATAGTAATTCTCTACTTTTAGATAGAATTTTGCTAGTTGAAATCTGAGTCTTCAATATTGGAATATATTTATTCAGGTTTTCATGAATCTTCAGAGGTATTTAGTGAAATTCTTTGCTATAAATATTTTTATTAAAAAGGCTAACTCAGAGAAGAGATGAACGATCAAGAAATAGAGCAGCATATTAATATAAAAATCAAGAGCTTCCTGTTAGCTGCCATTACACTATCTCTAAGTATGTGGGATCTGAGCTTTAACTTGGGAGCCTTTAAAGTTATTTTTTTTGAGAAAATCTTCTTGATTTGGGTAGCTTCATCAGCAACTCTCCTAGCGTGCCTTTTACTTCCACGCAATCGTTCACCAATTAGATGGACAGGACTACTGTTAATGAGTATCCCTACATTGTGGTTTATCCTGCCTTTTGTCCCTTTTTATGAAATTTCTACGACGGGTGCTTTGCGAAAGATAGTTAGTCTTAGCTTAGGAATTTTTGTTTATCTAATTTGCCTACCTTATACCCTCTACATGATTTTTGCGATTATCAATGAAGATATTGTTCAGCTTTCTAAAAAGCTGATTATAAAATTGTTTGCGATCATTTTAATTATTGGCTGTATCGGATATTTCGTTGGCAGCCATAACTATCTATTTTTGTCATGTTTTGACTTTAAAGTGAGTGGCAATGATTTGCCTACCAATTGTCTACAAGAAGGCTATAAACCATTAAGAAAATTTCGATAAAAATTAGAATGTAGATATTTAGTAATTGCAGGGGCAAAGCATTTTGGTAAAAATTTATCCCAAAGCTTTGCCCAAACTTAGTGTTTGCTTACGTCAAAATCGCCATTCCCGAAGGAGGCAAATCAATTCGCACAGTAGCGCGACGGTCGTTATGATGTTGTACAGCTACAGTTTGGTCGCGGGGTGGATGGCGTAAATATGAATCACTCCAATCGCTTTTGTATAAAAAGGTCATAGTCGAGTCTTGAGGATGCATGTAAGTATCTACAGTCACTTCTGCACCACGATTTTCTAAGCCGTTGGTATTCAGCACCATCAACACTTCTGTGTCGAATAAAACTTGTGACCAAGCAACTAATTCGCCTTGTCCAGGAATTGAGAAGGGGGAGTTAAAAAAGGAGGTTTCGCGCAGGTAGTGATGTCCACGGCGCAATGCTTTACCAATTTTATCGTGACTGTTGCGGATACGTGCGATCGCAGCTATCCGCAAATAAGTAGGATGGTCGATATCGAAAAAATGACAGTCTGCTGTTTGAAATGCGCCAAAAGCACCGCCAAACATTGCTTCTTTGATATATCTATCTTCCGCAAACTTTCCACCCTCTATGCTGTAATCGTGATAACCTTCATTTCCATCAAAAGCCTGTTCTGTTCCATAATAAATAGCAGGGATTCCTGGCATGGTTAATTGCACACCGACAGCATGAGCAACTTGCTCATAGAGATGAGGGACATTGCTGTATGCAGCAAATCGCTGTTTATTAGTACGGAATGACATCTCATAGTCATCCAAGATGGAGACATGATATGTCCCAATTTGGCGGTATTCTCCAGCGAGATTTTTTTCGCTATACAAATCGAAAAACTGCTTGGGGTTTACTAACCCTTTTGCGAATGCAGCCAATTCATTAGGGGTCTGTGCGATGTCTAATACAGCACTAAGGTTGCGAGCAATAATGTCTATGTAAGCACCAGCCATACTACCGGAGGTTATTTCCCCAGTCAGTAAAAAGTTGTCTTTATCGATAGATTCGGCGTATTCACGGATAGCTGTGCAGAATTTGCGGGAATCTTCTGGAGAAACGTGCTTGAGGCTATCTATCCGTAAGCCATCGCAGTCAGAAAGAGCAATCCAATATTGATAAACTCTGGCTAGAGCTGCAATTACGTCATTTCTGTGAAACCAGTTATCAGCATTCTGGTTGTATATTACATCGAGGATGACATACATCCTGCGATCGTGGGCAGCATCAATTAAATCTCTTAAATCTTGACGGGTGCCAAAGTGGGGGTCGATATCTAAAAATTCTTGAATGCGATCGCTATGGTAAGCTTCTAACTCAGAACGTTGTTGCCAAGGTGGATTAATCCACAGCGTTGTTACTCCCAATCGTTGCAAGTAGTCTAATTTACTCTTAATTCCCCTAAGAGTACCACCGACAAATTTTGTTCCTGCTGCCATCCAGTTGGCTTTGTCTTTAACTTGGAATTTTGAAGGGTTAGTACGGTCAAAAAGTTCCCTTTGATTTTCATTATCGTCACTGAATCTATCTAATACCAATTGGTACAAAAACTGGTCGCGCCAACTGATAGGACTCGGATAAACTCTCCCTCGTGGTTTTAGGTCTGTTTCAGAGAGTTGCTGGGGTGTCAATTCTTCAACTTTAGCCATGAGGATTTACACACAGATAGAAAAATGGAAGTATGCATTTTAGATGTTAGAAAACATACTTTAAATTTTCATTAACCTGCGGGGGGATTTTGTAAATTAGCAACTTTATTTTGTGATGATAGATTTTAGTTTAAGAGACGCTACGCGTAGCTTGCTTCCACGAAGTGGTACGCCTGACCGCAGGGTAGGGACGCAAGAAAAAGTGTGGAGGAACACAAAAAATACGGAGAGATAATAAATAGAGTTTTCACAAATAGTTTAAGGCTGCTATAGAATTAAAATTCTTAATTAGGTTTTTGAGAAATTATCTTATAAAGGTTATCAAACTGAGCTATGAGTGATGGAGGAACAGACGTAAAATTAATATAAAAATTTCCTCTTGTTGTCGGTTTTTCTAAGACTTTGGCATAGATATCTTCACTGACTTGCGCTGAGTTTTTAGATATGAAAAGATTGATTTTAAGATTAGTTAGCTTCGGTGGTACTTCATTGGCAATATCTACTTGTAATTCAGCTCCTTTTGCTGATAGTTTGACTAAACGCCCATAAAAGACCGGATTTCCCATTTGCTTGTCATCCAAAATAGTGTATAAAAGCGGAATCTCTTGAGGAACAGGTAAAAATAATTCTTCTTCTTTGGGTAAATAAAGATTGTATTTTCCACCCACACCATATACTTCGTAAATGGTAATTGTCTGGCTCACACCTTTTGGCTGAACTTGCTTTTGTCCGATAATTTTGATGCTTGATCCGACTTCTTTGAAAGTCTGCTCGGAAATGAGAATTTGACCGCCACTAGTATATGACTCAATTCGATAAGTGAGATTTACTTGACTGCCGACAATTCCATATTTAGTCCGCTTTTCGGAACCAATATTACCGACTATAACCTCACCTGTATTTATACCAATCCCCATTTCTAATGGTGGCCAGCCGAGAGTTTTCATCTTTTCATTAACTCCACCCATTGCTAACTGCATGGCACAGGCACAGGTAACTGCTCTGAGGGCATCATCTTCTTTAGCGATCGGGGCACCAAATAAGACCAGAATACCATCTCCCATAAACTCATCAATTGTGCCTTGGTAATGATTAATCACATCTGCCATGTATTCTAAATAGAGGTTGAGAATGTGAATTACCTCTTCTGGTGGAAAGCGTTCTGAGAGAGCAGTGAAGCCTCTTAAGTCAGAGGTGAGAATAGTAATTTTGCGGCGTTCACCACCAAGTTTTAATCCTTCCGGGCTTTCTAACAAGTTAGCAACAACCGTATCACTCAAATATCGTCCGAAAACTTGGCGAATTAATTGGTTTCTTTTTTCTAATTCAGTGTTGGCTTCTGCTAAATCTGTAGTTCGTTCTTTAACCCGATGCTCTAAATTTCTGCTGTTTTCTCGGAGTTTCCCAACAACAAGCGTCAATCCTGAAAGTCCTAAAATTGACATACCGCCTAACATGGCGAAGGTTCCTTGGAGACTTTGATTGGTCTTGGTTACTAAATTATCGAGAGATTGAGATATCTCCCAAGCTCCAGCAACATCTCCTACTTCCCAGTTTTTCTTTGGACTAGTAGCATCTGTGTTATGACAAGTTACACAACTTGCTTTCATGAGGCTAGCTTGTGCATAACGCAAGGTGGTGTTTCCATTTTTCTTCTCAAGGCGATAGAATTTTTGACGAGGGTTTTCTCTCAAGAAGTTGAGTGCATCGCGCTCAAATTCGTCTCTTGCTCCCCCTTTCGTGCGCCAAGGATATGGATAGTTACTGTACAGCCGTACAGACATTTCGGTGTTTTTTTCACTAATTTGCTCACCAAGTTCGATCGCAAAAGTTGAGGGTAAGGGGATTGCGCCTTTGGTATTGAGGTAAGCGTGGGTGACGGTAATTCCAGGCACGAGTTTAGCTCGATCTGCGGCTGCGGCGCTGTAGAGGTCAAAAGCTTGAGTTAATGATTGAATATTCAAGGCAGCATTTTGCACTGCTTGAGATTCAATCAAGCTCGATGAAAGCCTAGACATATTAGAAATTGCGATCGCGATCGCTGCACATAACATCAGCGTGAGTACGAGAGTAATTCTCTGTAATAGTAAACGTAAAAGCGATTGCCAAATTCCATTAATTAATAACTGAATCATTCGAAAAACTGTTTTTTACTAGTTAAAATTTTTGCAGAATCTAGAAAATATTAAAATAATTCGTAATTTTTAATGCGTAATTAAGTTTTGCTACGGTGACAAAGACAATATTTACAAAACTTGCTGATGACAAACCCAGGAGCTTAAACCCCCAAAAATTTTTAATGTCTTGGTTTATTGCTCAACGGCAAAGCCTTGTGTAAAGAATTTGTAAAATATTGCATATTGTTTTTGCTATTATCTGATAAATGAATTATGGCATTCTAATTATAAAATTTAAAGTATATTTAACTTTTGTCGATCGCAGCAATGGATATCGATCAAGCACTCGCATTTACAGACGCTCTCGTTTTTGCCAAGTCAAGAATACATTTAAGCGATCTCCAACAAGCTATGTTGCGTGAGTCTTGGTCTCTGGAACGCCAAAGTTACGATCGCATTGCCGATATTTATGGCTATTCTCCAACTTACTTAAAACATGATGTTGGCCCCAAGCTATGGAAACTCCTTTCAGAAGTGTTAGGAGAAAAAGTTAATAAAACAAGTTTCAGAACAGCAATCGAGCGGGCGACGGCACAATCAAACCAATACATTGAAGAAAAAACGCGAGTCAAATTTACTGATAATCTGCTAGTTGCAGAAGCGCAGACTTCGTATCAAGATTGGGGAGATGCTATCGATGTTGATTTTTTCTACGGAAGACAAACAGAACTAGCTCAGTTACAGCAGTGGATTTTGGTTGATCAGTGTCGGCTGGTGGCTGTGTCAGGAATGGGCGGAATGGGAAAGACTTCTCTCTCTATCAAGCTGGCACAACAATTACAGAGTGATTTTAAATGGGTGATTTGGCGGAGTTTGCGAAATGCGCCACCAGTACAAGAGATATTAACCGAGTTATTGAAATTATTATCTAATCAGCAAGAAATTGATTATCCAGAAACCGTTGAGGGCAAAATTTCGCGTCTATTGCATTATTTGCGATCGCAGCGTTGTTTGGTAATTTTCGATAATATTGAAACCATCCTACAACATAACGGGAAATCTAAATCATCCTATATCGAAGGCTATGAAGCTTATGGCGAAATATTTAGACAAATTGGAGAAATTCGCCATCAAAGCTGCTTAGTGTTAACCAGCCGAGATCAGCCTCCAGAAGCTCGCCTTCTAGAAGGAGCAAGCTTACCCGTCCGGGCTATTCAATTGGGTGGATTGAAGAAAGCAGAAGCACAAGAACTTTTGCACTTAAAGGGGAATTTCCAAGGCTCAACAGAAGAATGGAATCGGCTGGTTGAAGGTTATGCAGGAAATCCCTTAGCATTAAAAATTATTGCGACTACGATTCAAAACTTGTTTGATGGAAGTATTTCTGATTTTCTCAACCAGCAAGCTTTTGTTTTTGGGAATATTCGCAATCTTATTGAGCAGCAATTTGAACGGCTTTCTGAATCCGAAAAAACGGTTATTTATTGGCTTGCTATATATCGTGATTCTGCTTCCTTTTTAGAACTGCGATCGGATATTTTTCCGCGCAGATCGCCCCAAGAATTAATTGATATTTTAGAATCACTAGAGCAACGCTCTTTAATTGAGAAGACCAAGCCGACACTGATTGAAAAACATCAGACACAGTTTTCACTTCAGCCTGTGGTAATGGAATATGCTACTGAGAAACTGGTTGCTCAAGTTTGTCAAGAAATTCTAGCAGGTTTAGAAGCAAATGCCGAACAAAAGAATTTGCTGTTCAAAACTCATGCATTACTCAAAGCCCAAGCAAAAGATTATGTGCGAGAAACGCAAGTTCGTTTCATCCTCAAGCCGATTCTGGAACGCTTATTACTCGATCGCTTATTCATAGAAGCAAGCGAAGAACTTGTCATTGAAAACCTGCTCACTCAATGCTTAACGAAGCTCCGAGGTACCTCGTCACTCAAAACTGGATACGCAGGTGGTAATATTTTAAATTTACTTTGTCAATTGCAATCAACTTTAACTAACTATAATTTTTCAAATTTAACGATTTGGCAAGCCTATTTACAAGATGTAAATTTGCATAATGTTAATTTTGAATCTTCTGATTTGAGCCAATGTGTTTTTGCTGAAACCTTTGGTATGGTGTTTGCTGGCATTGCTTTTAGTCCAGATGGAACATTATTAGCTACAGGAGATGCAGAAGGTGAGCTTCGTCTTTGGGAAGTTGCAACTGGGAAACTTGTTGTCAATTTTGCCGGGCATTTAGGTTGGGTTTGGTCAGTTGCTTTTAGTCCAGATGGGCAATTATTAGCAAGTTGTAGTAGCGATAAAACGATTCGCCTGTGGGATGTCAACACTGGTAAATGTCTGAGAACTTTGTCAGGACATACAAGTTCAATTTGGTCAGTTGCCTTTAGTGCCGATGGTCAAATCCTCGCTAGTGGAGGCGATGAACCAACAATAAGATTATGGAATGTCAACACTGGGGACTGTCATAAAATTTTGTCAGGTCATACTGATCGAATTCTCTCGGTTTCCTTTAGTCCAGATGGTCAAACCCTAGCAAGTGGTAGTGCGGATTTCACAATTCGACTTTGGAAAATTAGTGGAGAATGCGATCGCATTTTAGAAGGACATAGCGATCGCATCTGGTCACTTTCCTTTAGTCCAGATAGTCAAACCCTAGCCAGTAGCAGTGCCGATTTCACGATTCGACTTTGGGAAGTTAGTACTGGGAACTGCTTCAATATATTACAAGAACATAGCGATCGCGTCCGGTCAGTAGCCTTTAGCCCCGATGCCCAAACGCTGGTCAGCGCCAGCGACGATAAAACAGTCAGAATTTGGGAAACTAGTACAGGACAATGCCTGAACATTTTACCAGGACACACCAATTCTATATTTTCAGTTGCTTTTAACGTAGATGGTCGAACCATTGCCAGTGGTAGCACAGACCAAACTGTAAAGCTATGGGATGTCAACACAGGTAGATGCTTTAAAACCTTAAAAGGCTATAGTAATTCGGTATTTTCAGTTGCTTTTAATCTAGATGGTCAAACTCTGGCCAGTGGCAGCACAGACCAAGCCGTGAGATTATGGGATGTCACTACGGGGATTTGCCTGAAAAAACTCACCGGACATAGTGGCTGGGTAATTTCCGTAGCGTTTCACCCAGATGGAGATTTGCTGGCCAGTAGCAGCGCCGATCGCACCGTTCGCTTATGGTCAGTTAGCACTGGGCAATGTCTGCAAATTTTGAGAGGTCATGTAAATTGGGTACAATCAGTTGCTTTTAGTCCCGATCGACAAATCTTAGCAAGCGGCAGTGACGACCGAACCATTCGCTTATGGTCTATCAGTACAGGAAAATGCCTCAACATCTTGCAAGGTCATTCCAGTTGGATTTGGTGTGTTACCTTTAGCCCCAATGGTGAAATAGTCGCTAGCAGTAGTGAAGACCAAACCATTCGTCTGTGGTCTAGTTCCACTGGTGAATGTCTCCAAATTTTAGAAGGACACACTAGTAGAGTGCAAGCGATCGCTTTTAGTCCAGATGGGCAAATCCTCAGTAGCGCTAGTGAAGATGAAACAGTTCGCCTGTGGTCGGTTGATACAGGTGAATGCCTGAATATATTTCAGGGACACAGTAATAGTGTTTGGTCAGTCGCCTTTAGTCCAGAAGGTGATATTTTGGCCAGTAGTAGCTTAGATCAAACAGTGAGAATTTGGGATAAGCATACAGAGGTTTGTCTGAAAGTGTTGCCTGTCCTGCCTCACGCGATGCGATCGGCGATCGCATTTGGCAAATCTACAGAACATTATGCGATCGCTAGCGGTAGCCAAAACGGGACTATTCAGATTTGGGATGCCCAAACGGGTAAATGTTTGAAAATACTGAATCCTGACAGACCTTATCAAGGAAGTAATATTACAGGCGTGACAGGAATCACCACAGCTCAAAAAGATGTTCTCAAAGCGTTAGGTGCCTTCGAGATTTAATTCAGGACTTACGCAAACAATAGTCATAACGGGGCAATACTTGTCGGTTAAGGGGAAAAGGGGAAGGGGGAAAGGGAAATTAAAAACCTTTAACCCTTTCCCAAAACCAAACCTTGGGTTCAAAATGCTTAACCGAGTAGTATTGCATAACGGGGGACAATTCATTAATTGCCCCGTTTTGCTTGCCTGTAATGTTGTGAGGATTTGCTTTGGGGAATAAGATATTGATATTGAGACGACTTTTAGTATCATTACTCAAAAATTACCCAAATCAATTCATGTAGTCACGAATAAAGGTTTTATGCTTAACCTCAGAGCTTTTATCTTTGTCTTTACCTTATATAGGCACTTTTGTAATTAACAAGTTAGGTTATATAATCAATCTGATACATTTTTATAAGAAAGTTATCAAATTACAAAAAACTATTTAAATACATTAGGAGTCGTGAAATAACTTCCCTTTTGAAAAATATTAACCTTGATTAGTAGGGGTTCAGCGATTAAAAAAGGTAATTTATTCCTGTGGTGTTCCTTAGCAAAAATTTAAAATCATAACTTTGATTAAATCAGAAAGCTAAATTTTGTCAAAATGGCTTGAAGATTGATAAATTTTAAGCTTATTTTGTCATCCTCTGATTTTTGAAATCAATTTTTTAATTGCTTTAACCAACAGAATAAACTAATGCGCTCACTTTCTCCTGTGGATTTACCTACTTTAGAGCAGATAGTTGAATGTTCTCCTTTAACTGTATTACCTGATACCCCACTTATTGATGTTATTGCTCTAATGAATAGGGTAAATAGCAGTATAGTAGAGTCTAAGTTTGATTTTAGTAGTTATGTTTTAGTAGTTGAAGAAACAAACTTAATAGGTATATTAACTCTACGGGATGTAATCCGACTGACTGGGATGGGCAAAGATTTATCCAGTGTCAAAATCTCAGAGGTGATGACACAACCAGTCATCAGCCTGGGGTTGGCTCAGGCTCAAAATGCCCTCACAGCTTTATCTTTCATGCGTCAACATTGTATTCGCCATCTACCTGTAGTAGATGATCTTGGACAATTGGTAGGCTTAATTACCCAAGACAGAATTCGTCAGGTTATCCAACCAGTTCACCTGTTGAAATTGCAATGTGTGACGGAAGTAATGGTAACTGAAGTTATTCATGCTCTCCCGACTACATCTGTGCTGGAATTGTCTCAAATCATGAGCGATCGCCAGATCAGTTGTGTGGTAATTGTCGCCCAACAGAAGAAGGAATTGATCCCGGTAGGGATGATCACTGAAAAAGATATTATTAAATTCCATTTACAGGGACTAGATATAGCCCAAACCCAGGCGCAAGATGTGATGAGTACCCCTGTATTAAGCATCACTTCCACTGAATCTTTATGGACTGTTCACCAGTTGATGCAAGAGCGAAAGGTGCGGCGATTAACCGTAGTTGGAGAACAAAGCGAATTGCAAGGACTGGTGACACAAACTAATCTCCTGCAAGTGCTTGATCCCCTAGAAATAGACAGCGTAATTCAAGTTTTGCAAGCAAAAGTTGAGGAACAAACGGTTAAACTTAGACAATGCAACCAGCAGTTAGAACAGGAAGTTGAACAACGCCGCCAAGCTCAACAAGAATTAGAGTTACGGGTGGCGGAGCGTACAGCTGAACTACTGCAAGCAAATGTACGTTTGAAACGGGAAATTGAGGAGCGCAAACAGACTGAAATAGTACTCCAGCAGCGTGAACATCAGTGGAAAGCTCTTTTTGATCATGCTCTTGATGCGATCGCTATTGCAGATGACGAGGGGCGCTATATAGAGGTAAATCCAGCAGCCTGTAAGCTATTTGGTGTATCGAAGGAAGAACTGTTAGGTTCCACAATCGCAGATTTTGCAGCACCCGAATTTGATTTTACCCAAGCTTTGCAACAGTTCTACGAACAAGGACAAATGTTGGGTGAGTTTAACTTATATTGTCCCGATGGCACAGTGCGAGAAACTGAATTTGCGGCGGTTGCCAATTTTATACCACATCGTCATCTTTCAATCCTGCGGGATGTGAGCGATCGCCAAGCCGCGCTACACGATCATAAACAAGCTGAGGAAACCCTCAGAGAAAGTGAGCAACGGTTACAACTGGCACTTAGTGTGGGTAAAATTGGCACTTGGGAATGGAATCTGAGAACCAATCAGGTTATCTGGTCTGAGAGTTTGTTTACTTTATTTGGTCTAACTCCTGATACCTTTGATGTCAGCTATGAAAATTTTTTAAATCTCATTGTCCACCCTGAAGACCGCGAATTGCTCCATCAATCAGTTTTGCGAGCAATTGACCAGCAAGTACCCCATAATCTCGAATTCCGGTTTATTTACCCAGATGGCACAGTTCGTTGGTCAGTATGCAAGGGTCAAGTATTGTATGATGACACCACTAATAATCCACTCCAGATGATTGGGGTGAATATAGATATCACCGAACGCAAACAATCGGAACTTGAAATCCGTAAATTTGTTTCTCTGGCCGATAACAGCACGGAATTTATCGGTATGTGTGATATGAATTTTGTGCCATTCTATTTGAACCCGGCGGGTATGCAACTAGTCGGGCTAAATGACACTCAGCAATATAGCGAAACGCCAGTCAGGGAATTTTTCTTTCCTGAAGATCGGGACTTTATCATCAATGAATTTTTCCCGCGTGTTTTGCGTGAGGGAAGGGCGGAAGTAGAAATTCGTTTCCGTCATTTCCAGACGGGAGAAGCATTATGGATGGTTTACAGCGTTTCTTGCGTCAAAGACATGAACGACCAGCTAATTGGTCTGGCAGCCGTCAGCCGCAATATTAGCGATCGCAAGCTGGCCGAACAGAAAATTGCCGAACAAGCAGCTTTAATTGATATTGCTACCGATGCCATTTTTGTCCGCGATTTAGAAAACCGCATTCTGTTCTGGAGTCCAGGTGCTGAAAACTTATACGGTTGGACAGCACAGGAAAGCATGGGGAAATTAGTCCATGAGCTTTTCAACGTAGAATCCTTGTCTCAACTAGCAGCAGGTTTCAAAACCACTCTCGAACAAGGTTATTGGCAAGGGGAGTTAGAAAAAACCACCAAAACTGGGAGAAAAATTATCGTTGCTAGTCGGTGGACACTGGTACACAATCAATTCGGACAAAGCCAATCTATCTTATCAGTCAACACCGACATCACCGAGAAAAAACAACTAGAGCAACAATTTTACCGCGCTCAACGCTTGGAGAGTGTAGGAACTCTAGCCAGTGGCATTGCTCACGACCTCAACAACGTCTTTGCTCCCATAATCATGATTGCCGAATTGCTGCCTTTGAGATGCAAAAATGTGGATTTGCAGACTCAAGAACTGTTTAAAACACTAGAAAACAGCTCGCAGCGTGGAGCGAACTTAGTTAAACAAATTCTCGCCTTTACCCGTGGTACAGAAGGGAAGCGCATCTTGTTGCAACCTGGGCATTTGCTCCAAGAATTGGTCAAAGTCATCAAACAGACATTTCCTAAATCCATCGAAATTGTTAATGACATTCCCATAAACACATTATGGATGGTGCAAGCCGATCCCACTCAACTAGAACAGGTATTTATGAACTTGGCAGTCAATGCCCGTGATGCTATGCCCAATGATGGTATGCTCACAATTAATGCCGAAAACCGGATGATTGACCAAACATACGCCCAAATGCACCTGGACGCGAAAGCAGGAGGCTACATCGTTGTTACCGTCTCAGATACAGGCACAGGAATCCCTCCAGAATTCTTAGAGCGCATATTTGATCCCTTTTTTACAACTAAAGAAGTTGGTAAAGGTACAGGGCTAGGGCTGTCAACAGTTTTAGGTATCGTCAAAAACCACGGTGGTTTTGTGGAAGTATCAACTCAGGTAGGTAAAGGGACACGATTTCAGGTATTTTTGCCCAGAGGAGAAGGCAAAGCAACCGAGACAATAACAAAGGCAGAATTACCTGAAGGTAATGGCGAATTGATTTTAGTTGTTGATGATGAAGACTTAGTAAAACAAACCAATCAGGGAACTTTAGAAGATTATAACTATAAAACCCTTGTAGCTAACGATGGCATTGAGGCGATCGCTTTGTATGCCCAGTATAAGGAACGAATTAGTGCAGTTTTACTAGATATGTCCATGCCCAACATGGACGGATTAACAACTATCTCCATCCTGCGATCGCTCAACCCCAATATTAAGATTATTGCCACCAGTGGTTTACCCGCTAACGAGCAAAAGGCTATTGCCATTGGTGCTGATAAGTTTCTGTCTAAGCCTTACACAGCGACAGATTTATTGACTACTTTATCTGCTGTAATCGGTCATCCTGGGGAGCCTCAGTCATAGGCAAATTACACTCAATTCTGACCACTGAATTCCGATTTATGCCGCCACTAATTCCGCTTTTTCCAGCAGTCATGGTGCGATCGCTAATAGTTAAACATGATAATCAAGTTAATTAATTTACTACCTTATCAATTACCCATTTATACCAATTATCTAACCCTACACCAGTAGTTGCAGAAACCTGAAAAATCTGAATTTTGGGATTTACTTCAGTAGCATATTCTATGCACTTTTGCACATCAAAATTTACATAAGGCAGTAAATCAATTTTCGTGAGAATCATTACATCACTAGCACGGAATATATGCGGGTATTTTATCGGCTTATCTTCTCCTTCTGTGACAGAAAGAATCACGACTTTTGCCTGTTCTCCTAAATCAAATAAGGCTGGACAAACCAAATTTCCGACATTTTCAATCATCACAACTGAATTTAGTGGCGGATTCAGTTGTTGTAAACCTCTGTCTATCATGGATGCATCTAGATGACAGCCTGTTCCAGTGTTGATTTGGATGACTTTAGAACCTGTTTCTTTAATTTTTTTGGCATCATTAGCAGTTTCTTGGTCGCCTTCAATAACACTGATAGATAATTGATGTTTTAAATCATTGATGGTTCGCGTCAAAAGAGTTGTTTTCCCAGCACCGGGAGAACTCATTAAATTTAATGCGAGAATATTTAGACCTTTAAACCATCCCCGATTTTGAGCAGCTAGCAGGTTATTCTTTGCTAATATATTTTCTTCTAAAGATATCGTTGTGTTGTGTATTTTGGCATGAATTTGAGGTGCTTCTATATGAGTGTCATGGCTGTGGGAGTGAGTGATGACAGTTCCATCTGGTAAAGTGTGAGTATGATTATGTTCCGCTTTATCTGTTTCTAAATTTGTAATTTTTATTTCGCCATCATTAGAACAACCGCAGGTTACACACATAATTCCTCTATTTCTATTTCTTTAATTTTAAGTTCTTCACCAGTAATTAAATCTAATTGCACGCTACCGCAGTTACAAATTCCAAATGGTTTATCTAAATAAATTTCTCCACCGCATTGGCGACATCGCCCTAAGCCGGGGATTTCTAAAATTTCTAATGTCGCCCCTTCTAAAACTGTACCTTGAGTGCAAATATCAAAACAAAATCGGATAGCATCGGGCATAATGGCTGAAAGTTTGCCAATTTCTAATAAAACTCTCTGCACTTTTGCGCCTTTGGCGTGTTCAGTCACAATTGCTACAATATTTTGGGTAATTCCAAATTCGTGCATACTATAAAATCTATTAAAAACTAACAAATTCGTGGCAATTGGTCGCCTACTAACATATCAACAATCCTTTCAGCACCAAAAACTGTTTTTAACAAAACTATACCTGGAGGTGAAGAAATAACTTCGCCAATAATACAAGCATCTTTGCCTGCGGGGTGAGATTTCATAGCAGATAAAACGTTGTCAGCATTCTCTTTTGGAACCACTACAACTAACTTACCTTCATTAGCTAAATACAATGGGTCTAAACCGAGAATTTCGCAAACTCCGTTGACTTTTTCACACACAGGAATAGATTCTTCAAAAAGACGAATCCCTACATCGGAACTTAGGGCAAATTCATTTAATACTGTAGCTAAACCGCCGCGTGTAGCATCTCGCATAGCATGAACTTGGGGACATACATGGAGAATAGTTTCTACTAAACTATTCAACGGCTGACAGTCACTTTCAATATTAGTATCTAAGGCTAATTCCCCACGGGCAATTAAAATTGCTGTCCCATGATTGCCTATTTCACCATTAATTATTACAGCATCTCCAGGTTTAATATTGTGGGCGGAAATACTAATTCCTCGCGGGATGATACCAATACCAGCAGTATTAATAAAGAGTTTATCGGCAGCACCTCGATGTACAACTTTTGTGTCACCAGTGACAATTTGAATACCCGCTTTTTCTGCGGCTGCTTTCATACTGGTTGCGACACGGCGTAAGGTTTCTACAGGTAATCCTTCTTCTAAAATTACGCTACAAGTTAGATATAAAGGTTTAGCACCACTGACAGCTAAATCATTAACTGTGCCGTTTACGGCTAATTCTCCTATATCACTTCCGGGGAAAAATAACGGGTCTACAACATAAGAATCTGTTGTAAATGCGAGTCTGTCCCCTTGTTGTATGAGATTGGCTAAATTAAAGCTAGCTTGGTCTTCTAATTGGGAAAGAATTGGATTATCAAAATTGCTGACAAATATATCATCTATTAAATCGCGCATGGCTTTACCGCCGCTACCATGTGCGAGAGTTATATGAGTATCTCGCACTTTACCTTGGCAACGGCGAACTTGTTCCATTTTTTGAAACAAGGAATTTTGTGCTGAGTTGGTGGGAGAAATATTCATATTAAAAGTGAGGATTTTTTTAACGCAGAGTATTTAAAGAATGTCTTAGTCTAAAGAAAAACCGCAGGCGGGGAGAGGTTCTTGAGTTATTTTTGGTTTTTGGGTGATTGTTCGTTTGGCAATGGTGGAGAGTCGCCCATATTTGTAATAGGCTGCACAAGCGCCTTCGGAAGATACCATGCAAGTACCGATTGGTGTTTCCGGTGTGCAAGCTGTACCGAATACTTTGCACTCCCAAGGCTTTAAGACTCCTTTGAGAATTTCTCCACATTTACAAGCTTTATGGTCGGCTACTTTGAGATTCGGAATGGTAAATTTAAGTTCGGCATCGAATTGGGCATATTCAGGTTTAATTTTTAATCCTGAATAGGGAATGTCACCTAAGCCGCGCCAATCAAAACTATCTCGCACTGCGAAAACTTTATTTATGGCTTGCAGGGCTACTGTGTTACCACTTTTTTGGACAATTCGGTTATATTGATTTTCGACTTCACAACGATTTTCTACTAGCTGTTGCAATAGCATCCAAATTGATTGGAGAATATCTAAGGGTTCAAATCCTGAGACGACTATTGGCTTATTATATTGTTGGGAAATAAATTGATATGGGTCACTGCCAATTACCATGCTGACATGACCTGGCCCAACAAATCCATCTAGTTGTAAGTCGGGATTATCTAATAGTGCTTTGAGGGCGGGAATCACGAGAACGTGATTGGAAAACATACTAAAGTTGTGAATTTTTTCGGCTGCTGCTTGCAGAATGGTGAAGGCGGTGCTGGGGGCTGTGGTTTCAAAGCCTAATGCGAAGAAAACTACTTGTTTGTCGGGGTTATCTCTGGCAATTTGTAGGCTGTCTAGGGGAGAGTACACCATACGGATGTCTGCACCTTGTGCCCTGGCTTGGAGTAAACTCGTTTTGGAACCGGGAACTCGCATTGCGTCGCCAAAGGTGGCAAAAATGACGTTATGATTTTGAGAGATTGCGATCGCATCATCTAATCTCCCTTTTGGCATAACGCATACTGGACAACCAGGGCCATGAATTAGTTCGATGGTTTGGGGTAATATTTCTTCGATACCGTATTTAAATATGGAATGGGTATGTCCGCCGCATACTTCCATGATTTTGATAGGTTTTTCTAGCTGGTGGCTTAATTTGGCGATTTCGCGGCATATAGCTTCAGCTTTTTCCGGTTCGCGGAATTCGTCAACATATTTCATAGGAAGTGAGGAGTAGTGAGTTTTATTTATCTATTAATTTCGCTTTTGTGGTGGGGAGTTTTTTTAACGAACCGCGAAGGCGCGTTCACGAAGTGTCTCGAAGAGAAGGGCGCGAAGGAAGAAAGAAAGGAAGGAAGATGTTTGAAACTATTTTCTGCGTGAGGAAAAAAATTATTTAAGTACTAATCCCTGCTTGTGCTGCTGCTAATTCTTGAAAGAGTTGTAATGTTTCTGCTGCTTCTTGTTCGTTAATTCGATTCATGGCAAAGCCAACATGTACTAGCACCCAATCACCAATACAAGCTTCGGGAGGATGTTGTTCATCTACGATGCAGGCAATATTTACTTCGCGCTTAACACCACCAATATTAACTAGGGCTAGTTTATGGTTAACGTTGGTAATTTCTATAATTTGTCCGGGGATTCCTAAGCACATTTTTTTATTTTGAAGATAAACGAACCGCAGAGGCGCGGAGAACACAGAGAGAATTATTTCTAAGTTTTTTCAAAAATCAAGACTCATGTATTAATTGTGCAGCTGCAATCACTGCTTGTCCTAGAGATAATCCGCCGTCATTAGCTGGAACTAAGCTATGAGTTAGTACTTTTATCCCCAATGTTTCTAATCGTTTGCTAACTTGCTGTAACAATATACAGTTTTGAAAGACTCCTCCGGTTAAAGCTACCTGATGAATCGGATTTTCTTGACGAAGGTGCTTAACCATTTCCACAATCGCATTAGCTAAACCTTTGTGAAATTTGGCAGCTATAACTGGTTGGGGAATCTGCTGTTGCAAGTCATAGAGTAAGGCTTGCCACATTGGGCGCGAGTCTATACAGTAAATACTATCTGAAAAGCTAAAACTAAAAGGGTATATTAGCGCTTCTTTATCATTATTTAAGCTGCTAACATCTACTATAGCTTCCATTGCGATCGCAGCTTGTCCTTCATAGCTACATTCTTCAGGGCAAATACCGATAGCCGCCGCCACTGCATCGAACAACCGCCCCACTGAAGAAGCTGGAGGAGAGTTAATTTTTTTCTCTATAAGTTGATTTAGTAGCTTTAGTGGTTTTTTATTCAGCAATTTTACGATTTCTAAATCAGCATACTGTTGCTGGCAATCATCCCAAAGGTTAGCAGCTATTAATTGGGCGTAAGTATTACGCCAAGGCTGATAAATTGCTTGTTCACCACCAATCATTGCTACTGGTTTAAATGTTGCTAGTCGCTGAAATTTCCGATAATCCGCTAAAAGAAATTCTCCGCCCCAGAGTGTACTATTATCACCGTAACCTAAACCATCTAAAGCAATACCTAATACTGGAGGTGAATTTAAAGGAATCCCATTTTCTGCCATACAAGCAGCAATATGGGCGTGATGATGTTGGATTTGATGAATTGGAATTTGATTTGTATCTGCTAGTTCTTTACCAAGTTTGCTGGAAAAATATTCAGGATGTTTATCAATGGCGATTACTTCTGGTGTATGTTCAAATAAATTTAAGTATAAGTTTAAAGTCTCTTGGTAAGCATTGAAAGCCGCAGCACTTTCTAAATCCCCCAGATATTGAGATAGAATCGCTTCTCCTTGACGCAATAAGCAAAAGGTATTTTTTAACTCACTACCCATTGCTAAAATTTGCGGCACATTGTCAAATCCCAGAGGTAAGCTAATCGATGCTGGTGCATATCCTCTAGCACGGCGAATTGTTTGGACTTTATCACCGATAATCACTACTGAATCATCTACCCGATTAATAATCTCTCTATTGTGAAAGAGAAAATAATCAGCGATTGTCCCTAATTTTTCTCTTGCTTCGTCGTTATCAATACATTGTGGTTCATCGGCAAGATTACCACTTGTTAAAACAATTGGGCGATTCATCCGCCGCAGAATTAAATGATGCAAGGGCGTATAAGGTAGCATGAAGCCAAGGGTATTTTGCCCAGATGCTACCGATGGTGCTACAAGTTTTTTACCTGTCGCTTGTAGTAAAACAATTGGTGCAGCAGAACTTGTTAATAATTCTTTTTCTTTAGCGTTGACAGTACAATATTGTTCAATTATTTCAATATCTCGCGCCATTAAAGCAAATGGTTTGTGATAGCGCTTTTTGCGCTGACGCAGTTTTTGTACAACGGTTTCCTGAGTTGCATCGCAAGCTAAATGAATACCACTTAAGCCTTTAATTGCGACAATTTCACCCTTTTGCAACAAGGTACAAACAGCATCCACATCATCCAGCATGGAAAACATGGAAGCAGTAACCGATTTACCATCGGCGCGTTCTAACCAAGCTGTGGGGCCGCAAACATGACAAGCTACAGGTTGGGCGTGAAAACGGCGGTTTTCAACATCGTCGTATTCCTTTGCACATTCGGGACATATAACAAACGCAGACATACTGGTATTGCATCTGTCATAAGGAATCGCACGAATAATACTCAGGCGAGGGCCGCAATGAGTGCAGTTGGTAAAAGGGTAGCGATAAAAGCGGCTAAAGGGGTCGAATATTTCTTGTCGACATTGTGGACAAGTAGCTGCATCAGGGACAATTTCTGTTTTAATGGCATTATTGACGCTAGTAGAAATCACAAAATTATTAAAGTTAAATTTACCTTCATAAGGAATTCTAGTTAGCTGATTAATTTTTGCTAATGGTGGACATTCTGTTTGCAATCTGGCAACAAATTCTGTTAATGCTTCCTCACTACCAGATACCCGAATTAATACACCTTGCCCATCATTACAAACATCTCCATACAAACCGCAAGCTTTAGCAAGACGATATACAGTAGGGCGAAATCCTACTCCCTGAACAGTACCGCGAACTCTAATTTCTTCAGTCGCCATATTATAAATTTGACTTTCAAAAATTACGAATTACGTTAGCGACGCAGGAGCGTCATTACGAATTACGAATTATTAAATTGCCACAGCAATATTCGGTTATTTCCAGAATCAGCTATTACCGCCGTATTGCCACAAAGTTTTATCCCATAACACCAATTTAAACTATCTCGCTTAGGCAATCCAAAATTACGATTTTCACCTTTACTTTGAAAATTTATTTGTCCTGCCAACCCATCTGCCATTACACCTTGCAATGATAAAATTGATTTTGGCTTTTTCCATCCTAACAAACGAGAATTAGCTGTATCTGCAACTACTAACCAATCGCCAGCCACCGCCACACCATAAGGCATACTTAAACTACTAGCGCTAGGATAATAAACTCCTTGATTCATTTCCACAAAATCAAAGCTTTTTTGTCCTAAAACCACAGCACAATGAGCATTATTTTCTGTTGGCATTCCCTGCCAAATCATCACTCGGTGATTACCTGCATCGCTGACAACCAAATTTTCTCCCCAAAAAGCGATGTCGTGACACCAACGCATACTCGCTGCGGTTGGAGAATCACCACCGTTTTCATTGCGAGATATCATATCTGGTTGTCCTAAAACTAAATCAGCAGGTTGACCATTTTCTATTGGTAACTGATGCCAAATTAATAGTCTTCGATTACCAGTGTCAGCAATAAATAGCCGTCCTTGATGATAGAAAACACCATAAGGCCAGTGCATTGTACTAGCAGATGCTTTTTGATTACCTCGATTTGGTTCATTATCAGTAAAATTAACTTGCCCTAACACCAAATCTGCTGGAACATTATTATCTTCTGGTAAGTTTTTCCAAATCAAAACCCGATGATTCCAAGCATCTGCGACAGCTAACCCTTCGCCGCAAGCACAAATTCCTGTTGGTACACTTAAGGTTGCCCTTCCCGGTGTAGTTTTAGCATTTTGTCCTTCATGATAAAAGTCAGGCTGTCCAATTACCCAATCAGCCGGTTGACTATCTCTCGTGGGTAAATTTTGCCATCCTAATAATCGATGATGTCCTGTATCTGATACCCAGAATGGGCCAGTTTCTGATAACAAGCAAGCACCACGAGGCCCAAACATTGTTGTGGCATTGGGTGCTACAGGTATAACTAATTGTTCGGGTTCAATAATGTTGCCTAAAATTACCTCTGCACCTTGGGGTGATAAAGGTAAATCTTGAGGATTTTCTGTTGCTTCTAGCGGTAATTGTGATATGGGATTAATTATGATTGGGATATCCATGAACCGCAGATAGAGGCTGATAATTATTTAAAAACATTAATGTTGATTAGCGTGTAACAACAGTAACAGTTTTGCATTATGCTTTTTCAAATTCAGTTAAAATCTCTAATCAACTTCTGTATTAATCAAGCTTTAAAAACTTAAGATAGCCTTCAGTAACTTTTGCTACATAACAAATCTTTGGCATGAGTGCGCGATTTACTGAAATGAGAAAGCAAACTGGGGTTTGAGAAAGTAAAAGCTTATTTTACTTGCGGAAAACACTAAAATGAGTAAGTCAAATGACCTTTGGCTTGCGGAAAACACCAAAATGAGTAAGCAAACTGGAGTTTGAATAAGTAAAAGCTCATTTGGCTTGCGGAAAACACTAAAATGAATAAGCAAACTGGGGTTTGAATAAGTCAAATGACCTTTTGAGAAAGTAATATGCCTTTTTACTTTCTCAAAACACTAAAATCAATACCTGAATTACACAAATGAGAATGAATTTAGGGATATTGAGAAAGTACTCAGGCATTTTGCTTGCACAAAATACTAAAATGAATGCGCGAACTACTGAAATTAAAAAGCAAATTAGCCGTGATTGACTAATTGCCAAGTAGATTTGCTGAAATCTTACCTTTGCATTATCATTTTTGTAGTTTCACAAAAACCTTATCTTCTTTAACCTTGACTGGATATGACTGAAGCGAAACATCAGGCACGGTTAAGCATTTACCTGTCTCTAATTTGTACTGGAATCCGTGGGCAGGACAGGTAATAATACCATCTTCGACTTTACCCTTTTCTAAAGGAGATCCTAGATGGGTACAAGCATTACGGTAACATTTAACTGTAACGCCTTGACGATGTAAAATTAGTGAAGTACCAGCAAGTTGTACTGCGACTACACTAAATTCAGGAACTTCATCAAGGGTCGCTACTTTCATCCAAGTACAAGTTATTTTTGAAGAGAATGGACTGATTAAACCAGAATTCGTGTTGTTAACAGCAGGGCTATTATTGACTGCAACAACTTTAGTAATTTCAGGACAATAATTTTTTATTGCCTGTTCTACTCCCTGAGATAAAGTCAAGGTAGAAGCCGGACAACTGCTGCAAGTTCCGATTAATTTGACTTCTACTGTATCTGGGGGCTTAATTGCCACTAATTCTACATCACCATTATGGCTTTTTAAACCTGGGCGAACTTCTTCAAGGGCTGCCTGAATGCGTTGTGAGAGTGGAGGTTTTGGTGGTTTGACTAAATCGTGATACAGTAGCACTGCATACACTAATTCATCTGCAACAGCATGACGCAAAGCTGGCATTGATTCTTGTTTTAAGCTTTTAATCAAATTAGTCAATGCAGCTTTATGCAAAGCTTCAATTGCTCTTTTTAAACCTACTGCTACACACCGTTGGCTTTCATCCCAATCGGATATAATTGCCTCAAAACGATTAATTTCCTGAATTAATTCTTCAAGATTTGTCATTTGTCATTTGTCATTTGTCATTTGTCATTTGTCATTTGTCATTTGTCATTTGGCATTAGGTATTGGTTGTTTATCAATGACAATTCATACCAATTCGTAATTCGTAATGACGCTCCTGCGTCGCTAACGTAGTTCGTAATTAAGAAAATCAGATATTGTTTGGGTTTCGGGGTTGGAATGTGTTACCGGATCTTAGAGAATTGGTATCACTTCGTTTTAAAATCTTTGAAGAGAAATGGCATAATCATGCCCGTCACTAAGCTAGATAATATGATTGGTAAGTAGAAGGGAATGGGGGCTTGTGCAAGTAACACTAGCAGTAAAAAACCTACGGCAATACCAATAGTAGTTTGCTTGACAAAAAATATTGGATTGCGTATTAGCTTTCCTTTAAAAAATAACTTGGCAGATAACCATCCTAGCTCTAACATATTTTCTCCTAATAATTTGTCAAGAAATTTAAAGCAACAAGCCCTAAGAAGATGGCAGGAATTACACCCGCAGGGGCAAATAATGCACCCAGCATTGCTGAAAGCTGATATCCTATATCTTTACCAGCTAATAGCATTCCACCAATTGCACCGCCAACCATAGCTAAGGCGGTTGCTATAATTAGCCAGACCAATTCTGTTGCTATGTTAAGATCGCCATCTGCTAAACTTGTGAGAAAATTTACCAGATTTGGCGTTGTTAAAATCTCTCTCATACTGTTTTTCCTCATTGTTAGGATTCAGGGGAGTGGGGAGTGGAAAGATGAGGGAGAAAGAATAACTAACCTATTCCCTATTCCCTATTTCTGCTTCTACATCTTGTAATGCTTGGACTACTACCTCTGCTTGTGCAATTTGTTGGTATTTCGTAAATATTTCTAAAGCAGTTTGATAGTAAATACGGGCTTGAAAAAGATTTTGAGGATTACCAGCTTCTGGTTTTTCAGGATCGTCTGGTAAGTTGAATAGGGCGTTGGCTTTGTTAGAAATTGTGTTAGCGTACTCTAAAGGTGTATCTTTGGAATTACGCACTTTTAGCGCTTCGTCATAAGCTGCGATCGCACGTAAGTTATTCTCGACAGGATGGGAACTCACTAGATATTGCAAAGCGTTGCCTAAGTTGTTTTGCAACATCGCATATTCTCTAGGATGGTCAATCAAAGTAATGTGCTTTAGCGCCACCTCAAATGATTGCACAGCTAACCCTTGACGCAAGTATTCCCGTTCCGATGCCAGTGGCATAGAAAGGTAAGCGATCGCAATATTGTTATACAAAATCGCGTATTCTTGGGGGTAATCCTCCCAAGTAAACACCCGCAACGCCTCATGATAAGCCTGGATGCTGTCAGTTATCCGCGCCAAATTGAATGGCACTAGCGACTGCAACACCAGCCCAAAATTCATCTGCGTTTCTGCCACTTCCTCTGGCGTTGCTAATTGTTGTAAAATCGGTAATGCTTCTTCATAACCGACTTTAGCTTGCATCAACAGTTGGTAATCAGCATCCGGTATTGCCTGTAACGTCCCCGCCATGCCAACTTTGGCCCTGGCTTTCAGTAGGGGATACTCCTCACCACACATCTCGTAGGCCCGGTAATATAAACCAACTGCATTCCGCAAGTCTTGGGCAGCTTTGGGCTTTTTTTGAAAACCCTGTGCTATCTCAATCAGCATTTGGATTTTTTCCTCTGCTGTGGCTGACTCTGAAGCAACAGCCGCTACCGCAGCTTTCACTGCTGAATCTGTAATGCTGGGGGTCATAACTCTGCCGTACTCTAGCCAATTGGGAATTGAGTCCAACACCCATGAATGAACGAGACACATTTACGCATCTCATCACGGGCGATACCGATTTACGCAGGCTTCGAGTCCTTTAGGCGGAATTCCCCTTTTGTCTGAAACTAGAGGCTAGGGATTAATGATGCTAGGGACTAGGAAAAATTTTCCCAATACCTAATACCTAATCCTCAATCCCCTAAATTGAGTGAATCAATTTTTTTACTATAAAACACTCTATTTCTAAAATTCTAGGGGGAAATTGCCAATATTAATGTCAGCTTTAAACACCTTACATTTTGATAAGGTGTTCTGTATCATGACCTGACACAACGCAGTTCTTCTATATTGAATTGATAACATCTTATGTATTTAAGACCTAACTTTGTTATCAAAATATAACTATTGACCTTGAACTTAAAAATAAATTTATTTACCATTTGCTTTTTTTGGTTAACGGTGGTGATATTTCTTAATCTACAAGACTTTCACCTTTAAAATCTTAGCCCACTTATATAGATAAATTGAGATTGAAACTCTCTCAAAATGATTGAAAACAGCTATCTAAAATCAGTGTGCTTCGTTTATTCTTCAAGCTTTATGTAAAAAAATATGTTCTTGATACAACCTTGTAAGCAATCTTAAGTACATTAAAATTCTTATCAATGATTAATTTTTATTTAACAAAATATAATTCAATAGAAAATACACTAATATTAATAAATAAATATTGATAAATACGTGAGACTCTACAAGCATTATTTACTAATTCACGTATGGCAAACAATACAAAAACACCTAGCCCATGACTAATGTACTATGGCTACAAGGTGGTGCTTGTTCAGGCAACACCATGTCATTTCTCAACGCTGAAGAACCAACAGTCTGCGATTTAATTGCCGACTTTGGCATCAATATACTTTGGCATCCTTCCTTGGGGCTGGAACTAGGCAACGATTTGCAAATACTGCTACGGAATTGTATTTCTGGCACAATTCCTTTGGATATCTTGGTATTTGAAGGCAGTGTTGTTAATGCCCCCAACGGCACAGGCGAATGGAATCGGTTTGCCGATCGCGCCATGAAAGATTGGTTAGCAGACCTCGCCAAAGTTGCTAAATTTATTGTAGCGGTAGGAGACTGTGCAACCTGGGGAGGAATTCCCGCCATGTCGCCTAACCCCAGCGAATCGGAAGGTTTGCAATTTCTCAAACGTCAAGAAGGCGGCTTTTTAGGGAAAGATTTCGTATCGCAAGCGGGATTACCTGTAATCAATATACCTGGATGTCCCGCCCATCCCGACTGGATTACGCAGATATTAGTTGCGATCGCTACTGGACGCATAGCAGACATTGCTTTCGATGAACTAAATCGTCCTCAAACCTTCTTCAACACCTATACGCAAACAGGTTGTACCCGCAACATCCACTTTGCCTACAAAGCCTCAACCGCCGAATTTGGTCAGCGCAAAGGCTGTCTATTTTATGACTTGGGTTGTCGCGGCCCCATGACTCATTCTTCCTGCAACCGCATCTTATGGAACCGCGTCTCTTCCAAAACTCGCGCTGGAATGCCTTGCTTAGGTTGCACAGAACCAGAATTTCCCTTCTTTGACCTCAAACCAGGAACAGTATTTAAAACCCAAACAGTAATGGGAGTTCCCAAAGAATTACCGCCAGGAGTCAACAAAAAAGACTACGCCTTACTCACAATGGTTGCAAAAGATGCAGCACCACCTTGGGCAGAAGAAGACTTTTTTACAGTTTAGTTCGTAGTAAGCACTTTAGTGCTTATAAAACAATACGGTTCAGTTAAGTCCAAAATCCTTAACTGAACGGTATTGGCTTATAAAAAATAGGAGAAGATAATGGGAATTCAGTCCTTAGACATTTCGCCCGTCGGTAGAGTTGAAGGCGATTTAGATGTTCGAGTTGATATTGAACATGGAAGAGTAGTCAACGCCTGGACACACGCGGAACTATTTCGCGGATTTGAAGTTATCCTACGCGGTAAAGACCCCCAAGCCGGATTAATTGTCACGCCTCGCATTTGCGGAATTTGCGGCGGTTCTCACCTGACATCTGCATCTTGGGCATTAGATACAGCTTGGGAAACAGAAGTTCCTCGCAATGCAATTTTAGCGAGGAATCTTGGTCAAATTGTCGAGACAATTCAAAGCATCCCCCGCTATTTTTATGGTTTGTTTGCTATTGACTTAACCAATAAAAAATACCGCAATAGTCGCTATTATGAGGAAGCTGTGAGACGCTTTGCCGCTTTCACTGGCAAATCTTACGAACTCGGCATAACAATTTCCGCTAAACCTGTAGAAATTTATGCACTATTGGGCGGACAATGGCCCCACAGCAGTTATATGGTGCCTGGTGGCGTGATGTGCGCCCCAACCCTTACAGACATTACCCGCGCTTGGGCGATTCTCGAATACTTCCGCACCAATTGGTTAGAACCAGTGTGGTTAGGTTGTTCATTAGAACGCTACGAACAAATCCAAACTTATGATGACTTTAGAGATTGGTTAGATGAAGACCGAAATCATCGAGATTCCGACTTAGGTTTTTATTGGCGCATGGGTTTAGACATCGGTTTAGATAGATATGGCGCTGGTGTTGGTAAATATGTCACTTGGGGATATTTAGCCCATGAAGATAAATACCAAAAGCCGACTATCGAAGGACGAAATGCGGCGATGATTATGAAAAGTGGAGTGTATGATAGCTTCGCAGACACTCACGTTTTAATGGATCAGTCATTTACCCGCGAGAATACAACTCACTCTTGGTACGATGAAGGGACAGAAGATATTCACCCTAGCGATCGCACCACTAAACCCACTGCAATCAATACCAAAGACTTCGATAACGCTTACTCTTGGTCGAGTGCAGTCCTGCACAAAGACTTCGGACGTTTGGAAACCGGCCCCTTAGCGCGGCAATTAGTAGCTGGTGGTCAACATGGCGAATCTTGGCAACACTACGACCCCTTTATCCTTGATGTCTTCAAACGAATGGGTGGTGCTAGTATTCATGTGCGTCAGTTAGCACGAGTTCACGAACTTGTCAAGTTATATCGTCAAGCTGAACACTGTTTACGCGAATTCAAATTAAACGACCCTTGGTATATCAAACCCAAAGAAAAAGATGGACGCGGTTGGGGTGCAACGGAAGCAGCACGTGGTTCCTTATCTCACTGGGTGGAAATAGAGGGCGGTAAGATTAAGAACTACCAAGTTATTGCCCCAGGTACATGGAATATCGGCCCTCGTGATGGTGATGGAATCCGTGGCCCGATTGAAGAAGCTTTAATTGGCACACCCATTTACGATTCTAGCGATCCAGTGGAAGTTGGTCATGTGGCGCGATCGTTTGATTCGTGTTTAGTGTGTACAGTCCACGCCCATGATGCGAAAACTGGTGAAGAGTTGGCGCGTTTTCGGACTGCTTAATTCTCAAAATATCAGATCGCCTACCACAATGCGTATTGAGTTACACTGACTCTACAAGTGGTTGCAATTTTGCTAGACATACTTTGTATGGTTGAAATTATTGAGATACCTGTTGAGTTGACTCACTTTCAACTTCCTGAAGCTGTCCAAGAGCGTTTGCAATTTCTGCTGGATCGTCAAGATGCAGGCGAAGCGCTCCCCCTTGCAGAACGACGAGAAGCAGAAGGACTAGTTGAGTTAGCAGAATTTTTATCTCTGCTGCACTTGCGTTCAAAGCGTGTAATGCAGCAGAGATAAAAGGTTTTTTTACAAAAAATTTATAACCTACTCACTAAATTTTCAATTGTTTTACGACATAACTCTCTTTGTTCTTTAGCTACTTGTATCCTTTCTTTATAAACATAGTAAATATTTTTATCCATTTTACTTAGCGGAATTCCTTGGTTAGCAGCAACAACACCTGCACTATTAAAATCACGTAATTCAGCACTATACAATGCTTCAAAAGTTTCTTGACTATCTATACAAGAGTTACTATCAATATCAATAAACCGATCGGGATTTTTACAATACTCATCATACATTTTTTTTATAGCTTCATTTGACAAAGCTTTAAATGCATGAGCAGCTCCCTTTTGTTGCGTAAACCTATTCCCAAGAAGCAATGCTATTTTCGGTCTTTCAATCTTAAAATTATCTACTTTTGATGAAAATGTATAATTACCATACACAGGATGTTTATTTTCCGTACCCCAGATCAGATTAAAAAGCCCAGTTATTGCAAATATAGATGAGTCATCCGCATTTATAGGGACTAGCAGATATTCACCCGATAAAATTGCGATTTGGGTATAAACAGAAAAGCTAGGATTGGTATCAATAAAATATGTACACGGTTTATCACTAACTTGTCGTTCAGTAAGATTTTTAATAATTGAATGTACACTTTCCCACGGCTTATCACTTTGAGATAACGGTGTTGCATCAGCTCTTTCTGAGAGTAATGGCGCAATCAACTCCAGATTGCCATCACCTGATAGCAAATACATATTTTCAGGCAAATTAGGATTTACTTCATGTAGGTCTATTATGTATTTAGTTAAATCAGTAGTATCTGATTTGATTATGCTATCAGTTATATAACCAATTTTCAGGCAAATTAGGATTTACTTCATGTAGGTCTATTATGTATTTAGTTAAATCAGTAGTATCTGATTTGATTATGCTATCAGTTATATAACCAACAACTGTCTGGGGAGTTACCCTAGTTATAAGACCTTGAAGATGCTCTTCAGCTTCTTTTCCCCCGCCTATAAGCATCATTGAAACATTTGCTTGAGGACACATATCTATTACAACAACATCTCTATCAGGATTATTTTCTGCATAAACAGAAGCAACGTGGAATGTTATGGTACTTTTACCAACTCCACCTTTGTTATTCCACATTACATAGCTTTTATTCTTCATAATACTTTCTTGTTTACTATTTTACATACTTTGCTATTAACAGTTGATTTTAACACATTCGTTTAAAACATATTAAGTGTAAATACGTATTCTTGCGAATGTGACAATGAACGAACCACAAAAAGCGCGTTTACTTGACTAAGTAAGCACACCAACCTTGTAATCGCTCTACCAAAAAATGATAGTTACTGTTTATACCACTGTCCGTAGCGGTCGCCCCTAATCTATACTCAACTAAAATGCGATCGCGTAGTATGTCGAAAGCGATCGCATCATTGACAAATTCATATTTATTACTCAGATTTTGGTTCAATCTCAAATTCAAGTTTGGAACGGTAGAAACACACATCAAACTCTAGGAAAAAGTTTGTTTGTCCAAAAATTAAGGGTACATTCGCTCTTCTCACCCAAGCAAATACCAGTTGAACTGGCGCAAAGTCACCGATCTCAACGTTCGCCAAGAATGGCATTGCTGGCAGATTGCTCAGGTTGCCTGCTAATTGAATAATCGCCCTGCTATCATCCCAAACCCCACCTAACTCAATACCAATTTCATAGGGTAGAACATTTACAGTTGCACCACTTGTCCACCAGTCCAAGAGCTTCAACCGCTCTATCACCTAGACAAAGACGCAGTGGAATCCGTGGCAAACTGTCAAACTCATTTTGAGAAGTGTCAATAGTCGAGTATTTGAATCGCATCTGGTCACATTTGATCTGTCTGTTTCAATGCCTGCATAAGAACTTCACCTGCACCAAATGAATTATAAGGTGTAGGCAAATCATAGGTTTTAAATGGTTCTAGAGGCGAAATATCTTCGTTAGTATCCAATTCTTCTGCCAAAATACGGATTAGCTTAAGTTTTTCTGATACAGACAGTTTGCGGACAGCAGGAAGTAGCTCACTGAGTGTCATGTTTCGCGCTCCATTTATCCAATCTAGGCTCATTTACAGCTTACTAGATCGGTCATCAAACTGAGCGGAAGCCCAGATACTCATCTTCTAAAAGCATCTCAATAACTTCACGTAAATTTTCCTGCAATTCATCCAAGGTTTCACCTTGAGAATGCGCTCCAGGAAAGCCAGGGACATAGCCAACATAGAACTTAGTGTCAGGATCTCTTTTAGCGATCGCAGTCAAAGTTTTCATATCACAATCATCGACAACGCTCACTTACAGTTTACTGGATCGATCATCTAACTGAGCGATCTATGACAATCAGACTAAACTTACTTACCCCTAGAAGCAATACTGAAAAACAGATTTATCAACGCTTTACCAAAAAATAGCCAATCTAACCAAAATACAATGTGAAGAATTGCTATCACCCAAAATACAACTTGATAAGAAACTTTGCTGCTTTTGTGACGTAGTTTCTGTTGAGCAACAAATCCACCTAACCAACCACCCATAAATTCGCACAGATGCAAAGTATTTTCTTGCGTTCTCCATCGTCCTTGTTGTGCGCGAGACTTATCATCGGCATATAGTCCAAAGGTAATGAAACTCATGACAGGATAAAGAATTAGCGGAATTGGGTTGCCAGTTGTTAGTACAAGATGGATTGAACCCAACCCAGGTAGTAAAGATAGAAGTAATGTCTTTAATGCTAATAATGTAGATTTGTCTACAGTTCTGGATATAGACTTCTTTGGTGCAGCAGAAGGTGAGGACTTTGATGTAACTCCTTTGATTGAAGCATTAAAAGCGCGTACCTTGCCATCTTTACTAGCTGTCAGTTGATAACAAACAAAATCACCAACTTGGGGACGACGGTTAACCTCTTTCAATGCTGTAATGTGTAGAAAGACTTCTTGGCTACCATCATCGGGTTGTATGAAACCAAACCCGCGATCGTCCTTCCATGTGATTAGTTGCCCTTTATGTAAAGCAGGTTTCATGAACAAATTATATATTTATACCTGCTTTACAGTGTGCCCTAGTTTACACAAATAGATAACACAAAAAATGCGTAGGCGTAGCCCGTTGGAGACATCGCTCCATCAACTCTTTAACCTGGTAAAAATGTCGCAATAAACTTTTCAACTCCTTTAGGGTCTTGCATCAGTTGCTCATTGAGTTGCTTGGCCTGCTCACCTGGGTAAACTTCTTCTATGCCATCAACCACAGCTTGCAGTGCATCCCGAACAACTTCTTCTGGAGGTACTTTTGGATCAGGGAAAGACTTACCCATACCAATATCGATCGCTCCTGGTAACACTGCTACCACCAGCGTTTTTTGAGCCGCCAACTCTGCCCGAACCGCTTGAGTCAATGACAAAACTGCTGCTTTAGAAGCGCCATAGCTGCCATTAAAAGGAAGATTCACCCGCGCCACCATTGACACCATATTAGCGATCGCTCCACCTCCATTTTGTTTCAAGATGGGAGCAAAAGCACGGCACATAATCAACGTCCCAAAATAATTAACTTCCATTTCTGCCCTAGCGGAAGACAAATCAGGTGCAGCAATCAATCCCTGGTTCAAGCCCACACCAGCATTGTTAATCAAGAAGTTGACATCTTGACATTTTAGTGAAGCTTGGCGAACAGATTCTTCATCGGTAATTTCTAACTGAATCGGGATAATTCGCTGCGGATCAGTTGCAACCAGTTCAGCTAAAGCATCCAGTTTGCGAGCGCCAGCATAAATTTTGGCTACACCTTGCGCTCTCAATCCCTCTACGAAGTACTTACCTAGACCTCCATTTGCGCCAGTTACCAGGGCAGTTGCACCTAAAACTTCCATGCTTTTCCTTTATACTGTCGAAATAAAAATTACTCTAATCCAAAAATATACTTATACTTACTTTTTGGGAAGTACTTACTTTTTTGTAAGTTCGCATAATATATGTCAGAAAAGCAAACTGAAGGCACATCATTTGTGCAAACAACGCTAAAAGTTTTAGGTGGCAAATGGAAAATTTTGATTCTCTGGCACTTGAAGGATGAAGCCAAACGATACAGCGAATTGAAACAATTGATTCCTGAGATTACTGAAAAAATGCTGATTCAACAACTTCGTGAACTAGAAAATGATGGAATTGTTAACCGAAAAGTGTACTCAAATGTACCTTTAAAAGTGCAATATTCTTTTACAGATTATGGCAGAACTCTTATACCTGTCTTAAAAGCTCTTTGCGACTGGGGGCAAGAACATCTAAGGCGAGTTATTAGGGAATAGAAATTAGGAAGTGGAACAGAGATTTTCTAATGCCCTATTCCCAATGCCCTATTCCTAATGCCTGATATTCAAAACTCGTAGCGTACCACACTAAAACTTATAGAAATAGTGGGTTAGGCTTGCGTTAATGCATTTGCATAAACAGCAATTTACACGGTAAGCTTGTGTCTGATTTAGCGCTACATAATTATCTCCCTCGCGTTCCCGATGCAGCATTGCAAGAATACATAGAATGGTGTGTTTTAGAGCAGGCAAAAGCCGCAGAATGTAACTTTACTCCTGATAAAAGTAAGTTAGCTAATTTGCCACCAGAAGACTACGTTCCTAAACTTGTCGAGCAGTTCATGAAAGTTAAACCAGACCCAATAAAAGCCGGTTTGGTAGCTGCGATTGCAGGCAAAGAAGCTGACCAACATTCTTTATCCGGTTTAGCGATCGCTGCTGATTTTGTATCTCTTTATGTCAAGTATTTAATTCCTAAAGAGGGAAGTACTAAAGAACAGGCTGAAGAGATATTAACTAAAGTGTCACAAGATCAGTATGATAAACTGAATGAAATCGCCAAGAAACATGGTGTAGAGTTCTAGATTCCTGCTGATAATTTAGTTTCTCAGAGGCTTTGTGTGCATTATTTAGTCAAAGCCTCTGTTTTAGTCACTAATGGTTGGCTATATTACAAACTTTTATTACTGTTAATTGTTGAATTGCGATCGCCCCACCAGGAACCTGACAACTACATGCCCACCGTGGTATTGCTAGAATGTACTTACTATAATTTTGTGACTCTATGCCCGCTAGGGATTTCTACCATAATGCTGTAAAAGCAGCCCTCATCAAAGACGGTTGGATAATTACAGATGACCCTTACATCATCAAGTATGAAAATACTAAGCTATTTGCTGACTTAGCGGCTGAGAGAACACTTGCAGCTGAACGCAACGGAACCAAAATTATTGTTGAAATTAAAAGCTTCCTGGGGAAATCGCCAATAAATGACTTTGAAAATGCTTTAGGTCAATATATTCTCTATCGTAATCTGATTAAGGTTACAGAACCTCAATATAAACTTTATTTAGCAATCAAGCAAAGCACTTATGAAAATTTTTTCCAGCTAAAAGCAATTACATTAGTAGTTCAGCAGAATCAACTCTTATTAATGATTGTAGATGTCGAAAGTGAGGTTATAGTTCAATGGATAAACTAAGTAACTACAAAAATATTATTAAAAATATTCTCATAGAGTACGATCGCCTCTGCAATAGCTCACCTGATGAGGACTTAGAAAGCCTTTTAGCACTCGATGATCAACGCGATCAGTACCTATGGTTTCAGATTGGCTGGCAAAAAAATCGCCGTATTAAAGGTATTACTGTACATATTCGGATTAAAAATAACAAAATTTGGATCGAAGAAGACTGGACTGAAGAAGGTATTGCCACTGACTTATTAAACGCCGGCGTTCCTCAAAATGATATCGTGTTAGCTTTTCATCCTCCAAGCGATCGCGCTTTAACTGAATTTGCAACTGCTTAAACAATTAAATCTCATACCATGCTAACTATTATTGGTTGCGGCAATCTCAATCGCAGTGACGATGCAGTAGGCGTAATCATTGCCCAACGCTTACAAAAATATCTAGCTGAAAACCCTCATCCTCATGTGCGAGTATATGACTGTGGCACCGCAGGGATGGAAGTAATGTTTCAAGCTAGAGGTAGTAAACAATTAGTAATTATTGATGCAAGTTCAACTGGTTCTGAACCTGGTGCTGTGTTCAAAGTTCCAGGAAAAGAACTGGAAGCTTTGCCAGAACCTAGTTATAACTTGCACGATTTTCGTTGGGATAATGCTTTAGCCGCCGGACGGAAAATCTTTCAAAATGACTTTCCTGAAGATGTGACTGTTTATTTAATTGAAGCGGCAAATCTTGCTTTGGGACTAGATTTAAGTCCTGTTGTCAAACATTCTGCTAATTTGGTTTTTGAAGAGGTAGCTGCACTTATCAGCCAGAATATCAACTTTTAATTAACAATCCAAAATCTAATCAAGCCCAATCCCGATAAACAGAAAGTTCATCTACCCTCATTTCAAAAGGTACGCCTTGACTTTCTGGCGGACAAACACGGATTTTAGCACTGTTAACAATTCCATATAGCAATGTCCCCATTGGCACAATTTTTTGCAGCACACGCCAATTAATAACTTGATCGGGACATTCAATTACCAATGTCAGAGCATTGGCGTGGGTTGTGACATACCACCGACAATCAGATAGCAGATTTTGAATTGTGCGATCGCAAGCGTCATAAAAGTATCTACTAATAGAATCCTCTAATTGCTGCCGCAGTATAATATCTGCCGATGTCGGTTGCATAGGATGTGAGTCATCACTATTAAAGTAATACATATTTCTAGCCATCTCTCTTTCGCTTCCTACTTATCTTCCAATCACCATTCCATAAAGTACATCTTTATTTGTTTCTAATAATTCCTGGGTTTCATCATCGTAATAAGCACCTATCGCACTACATTGAATTCCCAAATAATTACTAGTTAAATAAAGTCTCTGTCCCAGAAAACCAGCTATTTGCATAGCAGTTTGATAGTTTAAATAATCTGACACAAAAAATAAAGTTACAGCACTATCTCTAGCAATAGCCTGATTAATACATAAGTAACCCGTCTTTTCACTAAAATTACCTGTCTTAACCAGATACGTACCTTTATATAACCCAGGTGTCATTCCCTCTACTTGATGCACCACTGAGTAAATTTCTATCTCCTCATAGTTTTCTGTCGGTATTGACTGCTGAAGTTGTTGCACTACATATAAATAATCTTCTTGAGAAATAGACTCTTTCCGGAAACGTCTAATAGAACGTCTATCCCAAACAACTTGATAAAATTTATCCTTGTAAAAGTCAAATTGAGGATACTCTAATTTCTGCTGGCGACTCTTTTGTAGAGTAGTCGCTTGATAAGCATCTTCAATAAATTGATTGGATTCAAAATAATCAGTACCAGAAACAAAAGGAACTTTCAGCCTTAAGCTTCTGATTTTTTTATCTTGTACTTCTCCTGACACTGCACAAGCAGTAATAAACTCTTTATTTTCAAATCCCAAATCTGAATTGAGAGCAAGTTTATCAAAGTCAAAAATTAGTTGTATATCTCGGTTGTGGAAAAAAGCTGAAGCTGCGATGGCACCTAAATGGTGTCCGCTATCTAAAAAGCAATACCTTATGCTTCTATTTTGATATTTCCAGCTAGACCTATAATAAACACAACTAATTAAAAAGATGAATCCGTTGATACATTTACCCGGTATAATATAATTCTCTAACCCATCATCGATTAATTCATAGATCAGAGTTAGACAATTATTCTCAACTTCTAGATGGTATATACCATCTACCATCCCCTCAATCCCACGAACCTGTACGTAAACTTCCGTAGGATACAGAGCGCCTGCTGATGGATTCACCCGCAGTTTATAAGGACCATCTTTATATACTTTTTCTAGTGTTATCGCACTGGTTAACGAGATAAAAGAGTGAACAGGATTATTGAGATTTAATTTCACTCTCCGATAAAACTTTGGATAAACTTTAAATGCAGATGGCTGTGTTGAGGCATCTACATAATTTGGATCGAGTTGTACCGATAAGTAAGAATGCTTGGTAGCTTCATGATAAGCTTTGCCCGATATCTGACTTGATGGCATTTTTAAGTATCCTTAAAACTTCTACATTGCTGGCAAAATCGATAGCTTTATAATCGTCTAAGTTTTTCAAATATAAGTTAGGATTATGTTGTAAAAGTAACTTGACGACTTCTGTTTTTCCGGCTGAAGCTGCGTACATTAAAACGGTTGCACCGTTATCATTTTGGTTGTCAATGTTAATGTTGTGAGCCAACAATAAATTAATTAACTCGTAGTGATTACCGAAGCAAGCAAACCACAAAGCATTGTTGCGATCGCTATTTCGAGCGTTGATATCCACACCTGCGTCAATTAGTTCTTTAACGACTGTATACATTCCTTCTCTTGTAGCCTTCATCAAAGCTGTATCGCCATTTTCCCCTGGCTGATTTAAATCACCAGGGTTATAGCCTTTTGCTATTAGCCATTGAGTTGTTGCTTCACTCAGGTCTTGTCTGTTTAATTGACTCATAATTATTCTTTCAAGGTCACACGATTAAGTATTTTCTAAGCAATTTTATGCTTGGAAAACTTAATGGTGGGCATTACCCACCATTATTTTAAAATGTTATACGAATAGCTAAAGTCTAGTTGTTTGCCAAAGCAACTTTGCTGGGTGTTTAAAAGTTGGGTAAAACGAAAATTTTTCCCACTCCCTACTTCCCGCCCTCACCCAGCAATTTAATTTTGGTTTGCTTGAATACTAAGTTAACTAGCAACAATTTAGCTTAGTTATATATTATCACTCTGATAAGTTTAAATTATGAATCATTTATAAAGATCCCTAGATATATTTAGGAAAAAATATTTAAAAACAATTAAAATGCAGTATTTTTTACAATCTAATTCCATTGTCTAGATTAATATCAGATAGAATTTTTGCGTAAATAGTAGATTATTGTGTAACTTTTCCTAGCTTTAACAATGATTTTAAGTACATTATCTTGCTAAAATTTGATGCCACTTTTCCATTACATCTTGTGTTTAATAAAACTGAATTATGATCTTGAGATTTACTTTATACACCTGAGAGTTATTAAGAAATTTAAAACATTTTCTTTTTTAAAGCCAAATTTGCTAGCTTGTTTAAGTATAAATTAAGTAAAACACAGGCAAAACATGGAAATTAGCGCTCGTAATTCTCTCAAAGGTATTGTAAAAAAAGTTGTGCCTGGTACAGTTAACACTGAGGTAATTTTAGAAATTGCACCAGGAGTAGAGTTAGTGTCAATAATCACAAAATCATCAGCAGAAAAGCTGGGACTTGCAGAAGGTAAGGAAGCTTATGCCGTGATTAAATCATCAGATGTGATAGTTGCTGTTGAATAAAAATAGGCAAGTTGCCTTTTATTGCAAGCGGCTCTATCACTAATATCGAATTGCATTCATATCTCTCAATTTAATGACCTCACTCCTTGAAGTAATATAGGAGTGAGGTCAATTTAATTCGTAATGACGCTCGCAGACTCGCTACCGCTACGCTAACGTAATTCGTAATTGCTATGTATGGTCTTAATTATGAAGTCAAAAAATTTTGTTCAAGAAAATATTATTGTATATTTTAAGTAAGTGGGTGCTAAAATTTTCCGCTATGTAACAGAATTTTAACCAGAGTTTTTAGAATTAAATTTTACACGTCGTGTACTGTAATTGCTTTTTTCCCCTCTAGCTTGAACGCCATTGATTACA
>NZ_JADEXU010000002.1 GCF_015206895.1 Nostoc sp. LEGE 12450
AACTAAACTAGGGGAGGATGTTAAGTGATACGCTCATTCTATAGTGTGTCAAGTAGTGTTACTTAACATTGGAGAATATACTCATGCATATATTGATGCAGGCAGCCGATTCAGTTGCAACAGGTGGTGGTCATTTTCCCTTTGCTTTCACCTTGGTGTATGTCGTTGGTTTTATTGCTGCTGTAAGCATTGGTTCAATAGCTTGGTACAACTCGAAACGCCCCGCAGGTTGGGAAAGCAAAGAGCGTCCTGATTTTGTGCCTAAAGTTGATAAAGAAGAAACTCCGGGTGTGGGGGAACCGAAGTCATAATTTAGTCATTAGTCATTAGTCATTAGTCATTAGACTATGAACTTTTGACTATGATTAGGTTTGTACGTCAACCCAACGACGGTAAAGCTTTTGAATTTGTTTGAGAAGTTTAGTCTGAATCGGTTGAGTTGAATCATTTGGCTTCGCTATATCTTGCAATTCCGTCAAGAGTCTAGCTTCTTCGACGGCAACTTCGCCATCGCTATAAATTAAGCCACTGATGGCTTCAATCAGATTTTCACAATCTTCAAGGCTGGGGCGATCGCCTAAATACTCCCGCACCCAGTCATAACATTCTTTTGGCTGTACAGGAACTAATTCGTATAGCCAAGGCTTAATTTCTGGATCGTTAGCCAAACCTTTTGCTTGAGCTATTTCGCGGAGATATTGCCGTTCTTCTGGCTGGATTCTGCCATCAATCCAGGCTGCTCCAATCAGGATTTTAACTAAGTTTTTGACATTGGAAGGGGTAACCATTGCTGCCTCCTCTGGTAGATTCAGGCCACCATCAAATCGTACAATCCCAAACAGTATTCACTCGGAATTATTGGTTTTTCTTAAGCGAACCATAAAAAAGCCATCCATGTCCTGGCGGTGGGGCCAGACTTTAAACCAACCTTGAGGGGTGCTATATGCAGAAGCAGCCAACTCAATGCCCCTTGGAGGCTCAATTTGCCAATGAGGAGACTCAGCTAAAAATGCCGAAATCACTTCTTCGTTTTCTGCTGGATGCAATGTACAGGTGGCATAAACTAGTACACCACCAGCTTTGACAAAAGTTGATGTATGTGTTAACAATTCTTTTTGCAGCACCGAAAGTTCCAGGACAGATTCTGGTGTCTGTCGCCAACGAGCATCAGCATGACGGTGCATGGTTCCTAACCCAGAACATGGAGCATCAAGTAATACGCGGTCTGCGGTGTTTTGAAATTGGTTGGAATGGCGGCTGTCGCCAGTGTAAATTTGGATAGATTGTAAATTTAGGCGTTGAGAATTTTCTTGAAGTTTGCGAAGACGAGAAGCAGTGCGATCGCAAGCCCAAATTTTCCCGTTATCTGCCATTAACTCAGCGATGTGGGTTGTTTTACCCCCTGGTGCAGCACAGGCATCAATTACCACCTCACCTGGTTGGGGGTCGAGCAAATGACTTACCAGTTGGGCGCTAGCATCTTGTATAGTCCACCAACCTTCTTTAAAACCAGGTAGTTTTTGAATTGACCCAGTATTACCAATAAATCGTAAAGCTTGGGGTAAATCAGGAATCCGTCTTACCAAAAGACCAACAGATTGCAAAGCCGCCTCAACTTCTTCGATTGAAGTGCAAAGTGGGTTGATACGCAAGTCAATTGTTGGTGATTGGTTCATCCATTCACACAGTTGTTCTGTCTCGGTCAAACCCAGTTGTTCTAACCAGATTTGAATAATCCAGTCAGGAAAACTGTGTAAAATGCCCAAGCGTTCCACTGGGTTTTCTGGAAGTTGTAACGGATCAAAATGGGGAACTGGGCATTGGGAACTGGGAATTGGAGACTGGGGAAGTAACAAAGAATCTTTCTCCTCTGCTCCCCTGCTCCTCTGCCCCCCTACCCCTCTGCTCCCTTGCTCCTCTGCTTTTCTAAGATACTGGCGTAATAGACCGTTAACAAAACCCGTAAGTCCAGAAAAACCATTTTCTTTAGCGAGTTGGACGGTGGTATTAACAGCAGCAGAGGCGGGAATACGCTCTTGATAGCGCAGCTGGTAGAAACCCAAGTGTAAGATGGTGCGGAGGTCTGGGGGTTGTTGGTGAGATTTCTTTTTGGCAAATTGATCTATGAGAGTATCTAGAGTGCGCTGCCTTCTGACGCTCCCATAAACCAATTCTGTCACCAAGCGGCGATCATGATCGGGCAAATTAACTTTTTGCAGTACTCTATCTAGGGCAACATCAGCATAAGCCCCCTTATGAACATCTCGCAGAGTGATAAAAGCTAGTTGACGGGGGTTTGTCATGGAAACATGAATCAGGAGTCAGGAGGCTTTTGTATTCTAACTCCCAACTCTTTACGAATTACGAATTATTGCATATACGGGTCTACACTAGCGATTTCAAACTCACATGCTCTAGAAACCTGTTCTGCTGGTAATTTACCAAAGCTGATTAATGGTAAATAAGTGGGGTTTGCCATCAGTTCTTTCGCCAATAAGAACCCAGTAATTGTCCAAGTTTGATATTTCCTAGCTTGTTTCCCAATCAGTCGCCCTTTCTTACCGTCGTAATATTCTGGCCATTGATCTGTACTGAGCCGTCCTTGGGCAGTTTGAATAGCCTTTTGTGCAAGACTTATTTTGTTAGTTTTCACAGCCGCAGCTGCCAACATCCACATTAAAACCGGCCAACTACCAGCATTGTGATACGACCAAGGGATATTTTTGGGGTCACATCCAGTTACAATTCTGTATTCTTCATGTTCTAAAGCTGGGAAACAAATTTTCATCGGCATATCTCCCACCAAATCATCCCATCGATCCTCAATGAGAGTCATAATTGCTTGTGACTGTTCTTCGGTGGCTAAGTCTGAAATAATCGCCATTAAGTTTCCGAGTGAAAAGAAGCGAGTATCTAGCTGCGACGGCCCGACATTACCCGCTAGATAGCCACCTTTTTTTGGCAACCACTTATCTAATTCATAATAGGGAACAGAATCTACATATATATTGAATAGATTCACAGCACCTTTACCATATTCTTCACTTTTGAAGCGATAAATTTCATTCAGGCGATTAATATCTATCCAATAATGCTGGCGGATATGAGCGCATAAAAGAGGCAACCTGTTATCAATAGCTGCCACAATATCGGAATTCCCTTGACAAATTAGCAGTTCACGAGATGCACGCAATGCTGTGTAAAAAAGAACTTGCAATTCTAAAGGATGCCCATAAATGCCCATACGACGGTCAATCATACAAGCACCATCTGGAACCAATAGCGTTGGGTACATATCAAAGCGATTCGCCAAGCAGATTTCCATAATTAACCTGATGCCATTTTGGAATTCAGGTTTATAAGCTAAAGAAAAATCTTCAGTGGCGACTACATAGGCACGTAACAAAATAATCCACCATAGGCAAGAATCAACAGGTGTAACTCTAGCGATCGCATGTTCACCAAAATCAGCCTCTAAATATTCTTGCCCATTTTCTGATACAACTTTAAAGCTAGCTGGAATTAATCCTCGTCCAGGTTTATAGGCATCTAATGCCCTTTCTTTAGGCTGTAACTTTAAGGTTTCTTCTAAGAAATTGCGAACAATATCTGTTCTACCTTTGATTAGAAAAATTAGAGCTGAAGAGACAAAATCCCGAACAAAGCACTGGTCATAATTGAGAGCCTCTACAGATGCATCATAAGCGGCTACAGTACCAACGGGGCGGCCTTGATAATAGAGAATTGATTTCTCTAGTGTTAGCCACGCTTCTTCTACTTCTTTTAAATTTTCAGTAGTTTCCAATTCGTTTAGGTGCATCGCCAGAATAACTCCATTCGGATTGTGAATTTGTGGTAGATGCGTCTTCATTCCTTATTTTTGCTATTCTCAGCATAACAAAAACGATTCTTTGAATAGCATAATTTGGAGAAAGTTAATCAACTAACAATAAATAAATCTGCTGAAATTTTTACAGCCTTATTATTAGTTAATTGCCTTATAATCAATTACTGCATTGGTGAATTATAGTTGTTTTTATTCACCCAGAGTAGTAATATAATTCTTCAAACAGTCACACAAGATATATTTTTAGATTATTTATTGTTCTGTTTCATGTCCAGAAGCTTTGGTTTACCAAACAAAAATATATCTTCAGCGCTGCTTATGGTTTGTGTGAAGTTAAAACTGGTTGCAGTATATTTACTTGAGCAGAATTAGTTTTTGACACTAAGAGGTCAGATTATTCCCCTATAGAATAATAATTTATAACTTTTTTTCAGAATATGCAAGATGAATTCTTGAAAAATTTAAAATGTCAATACTTCTGAAGGGTTAAATATTTTACCCTACTGGCAGATGACATGGGGTGTTTATAAAAGTAACTAAGTCTCACAGAGAGGTGTATAGACACGGAGTAGCTTGGCTCGTTGATTAAATAATCTCAGCATCTTTAGACCTGAAAGTATCAAAAGCTTGATTAATTGCTTTCATTAAAGCTTTTGCGATGCAGAACTGTTGACATCAGAATGATATTGTCTTGCTAATCGACGATACGCAAGTTTAACAAAGTTGGCATTATCACTTTGATCTACACCTAATATTTCCCACCATTCCCCAGATAATATGGTGTCAAAAGTAAATTTATCAAAGGTTTATCGTTTGATTGGGGCTACTACTTGCAAAAATTTTATTATTGGGACTAATAGTGACAGATAAAACTCTATTATCTGCCCGTAAGTCATTACACCAGAAAAACCAATCACATAAACTAGAAACCGTCCATTCCATTATCCAAACTCAAGATACTCAATAATGGTTCCATCAGGATGCATCGCTCGCATATTCGCTCCAGTGGTAACTTTGTTCGGTTCCGCCAGAATCACGGCACCCTGCTGAATTAGTGCTTCTTTAAAATCATTGAGTGAGTCCACAAGAAATGTTGCGTGTGTACTCTTGAATGGAGAGAGTGCTTCTGCCGAACCAGCAATTAAAAGAATAGAACCCACACTTGCGAGTTCTAACTCAGACTCGGAATATTGAAACCACAACCAACATTTTTCTGTAAAAAGGTTTTCATAGAAAGCGATCGCCTCATCCAAGTCTACTGGACTAAGATAGACTCTGGTTAATACTTTAAGAATTTGCATTGCAAACTGTCTATTAGGCAGCTAATGGATTTTGTTTTGCTTACTCAGCAATCATAGTTAACTAAGATTGATCAAGAAATAGTCTATCTTCAACTTTAAAAAGGTCTTCAACTTTCTGTTCACCTAGCTCTTGATAATGTTGTTCGCAGTTAATCAAAATACATTTCATTTCTACTCCTTTAGCCTCACATAAGTCATCTGTATAGCTATAACCAATATATATACATAGATTTTGCAACAGTACTTAGTTTGAGGAGTATGTCATAGTAAACAGCAGGAAGATGCTTTCTGATGCCATATTGAATTAATGTCTCTATAAAAAAATAGGTCTGACACTCCCATAGTATATAGGTGGTACTAAATTAGTAATACATCAGGTGTAGTTTAAATAATTACAGAATCCGAATTACGAATTGTTTCAAATTTTTTCCCCTGTGCGTAGATAAAATAATTATCTGTCACTTTTACCTCAGCCTGAAAGCCTGCTTTTTTTAGCTTATCCTTAAGTTCATCTGGCTGATAAAAAATTTTGACAATCTGAAATTCTTGACTATTATTTAATTTACGGGTTTTATATATGTTTCCGTCGTCTTCAAGGATATGATTGTTAGCTGTAGATGTTGGCTCAAAGGAAGAGTCAATGATGAATACTTCCCCACCAAGGCGAACAGATTGGTAGACTTTCGTCAAAAAAGAATCGAGTAATTTTGGCGGCACATGAGATAGCCAAAAGGCGAAGAACACCAAATCATATTCAGTATCAGGTTGCCAAGTAAATAAATCAATTAGGTGATATTCAACACTCAGTGAGTTTAACTTCGAGCGATTAATTGCAATCATTTCTTCAGAGGCATCGATCGCAGTAATCTTTTTACCGATCCTTAAAAGCTCCTGCGTCCAGATCCCTGTCCCAGATGCTAACTCCAAAATATCATCCATTAAACCAATTTGGTGTAATGTATTTTTTATCACAGCTACTTCATTAAACCAGCGCTGGTTGATTTCGGGACTGCGATCGTAGCGTCCCTTCCTATAGAACCACTCATCATATTCATTGGCTCTAGCGCGATAGTACTCAATCTGTTGTTGAAGAATATTATCTGTCATCGCGTCCTTTCTGATCCGATTGAATTTATATTTGACATTGCTATGACTTTCAGTAAGATTTTTTCCTTCAACGAATAAACTTGCATTTCATCTGTAATTATGTGATATTTTTATCATTCCATAATAATACGGTGAATCAATAAACTTATCGTAGATTTGCCGTTAAGTCACTAAAGTCTGATATTTATTTACCCCTGAAAGCAGAATGAAGATGTTTACTAAGTTCTCTTCAAGTCGATTTTTGGGTATGGCTTTTGCCTTCCTCCAAAGATTCAAACAGCAAAGAATCCACACCTTTTCCCTATTATTTGCATTGGGACTTAGCTTAACTTTGACTATCTCTGCTTGTTCTCCAACCGCCAGTAACAATGGAACAACTCAGACACCTAGACCCAACCCAGTAGCTAGCGGCACTACAATTCGTATAGGCTACCAGAAAGCGTCAACTGTCCTCTATGCACTGAAAGCGAGAGGAGAATTAGAAAAAGCCTTTGCAACTTCAGGATCTTCCGTAACTTGGTCAGAATTTCCGGCTGGGCCTCCAATGCTAGAAGCATTGAATGCAGGTAGCATTGATTTTGGCTATACCGGAGAATCACCACCAATATTTGCCCAAGCTGGGGGTATTCCTCTAGTTTATGTTGCCTACGATCCTTGGAGTCCAAAAGCCGAAGCCATCATAGTACCCAAGGATTCACCTATTAAAAGTGTGGCTGAACTCAAGGGCAAAAAAGTTACTTTTGCCAAAGGTTCTAATGCTAACTATCTATTGGTGAAAGCGCTCGAAAAAGCAGGGGTACAGTACAGTGACATTCAACGAGCAAGTCTCCCACCCGCCGATGCTCGTGCTGCCTTTGAAGGCAAAAAGGTTGATGCTTGGGCAATTTGGGACCCATATTTAGCCGCAGCAGAAGCAGCAACAGGCGCACGCATTTTAGCAGACGCAACGGAATTAGCTCCCAATCGTGGTTATTATCTAGCTGCAAAATCTTTTGTTGATGCCAAGCCTGACGTTTTGAAAATAGTTTTGGATAGGGTGAAGAAAGTTAGTGACTGGGCAAAGAATAATCCTAGTGAAGTTGCTAAATTTCTTGCCCCGGCTTTGGGTATAGATGCTCCTGTGTTGGAAATAGCAGAAAAGCGGCGTGAATATGATGTACTTCCGCTCACAGATGAAGTGATTACTAAACAACAAGAGATTGCAGATACTTTCTACAAAATTAAGTTGATCCCGAAAGAAATCAAAGTTAAGGAAATTGTTTGGCAAGGAAAAGTGAATAATTAATAAATAATGACTTTTGAATTCCGAATAATGTTAAGAGTTAACATAACACGTTTAAAAGTTATTATGCCTTTGTTAAATTCCAAAAATAGATTTTTCGGTAATCTTAATAGCCTAAATTTAAGTACTAACCAGTTAAGTTCGTTAGTTATATTTGGTATATTATTCTCTCTGGAAACTAGTATTGGTGTAGCGCAAGTCAGAACAACACCTAAACCAGGATTCACACTGCAACTTTTACATACTTCCGACCAAGAAGCAGGTGTTCCAGCACTGAAGGATGCACCAAACTTTTCCGCAGTGTTGAATGCACTCAAAAATCAGGATGCTAATCGTGACGGTCAGCCTGATTATCCTAATACCTTAATCCTTTCATCTGGAGATGCCTATATTCCCAGTCCTTTCTTATTTGCTAGTGATACAGTTTTTGGTGGACAGGGAAGAGGAGATATTTTAATTTTAAATGCTCTCGGGTTTAGTGCGATCGCCTTTGGTAATCACGAATTTGACTTAGGTACGGGTGTTGTTGCCGATTTACTAGGTGCTAAAAAAGATTACCCAGGTACAAATTTTCCTTATCTCAGCACAAATCTAGACTTCAGCACTGATAAAGACCTGGCAAAATTAGTTACTGCTGATGGACAAGAGGCAAGTAAAATTCCTAATAAAATTGCCCGTAGTACCATCATTACCCTCAATGGTGAAAAGATTGGTGTAGTTGGGGCGACAACTCCCACTCTGCGGACAATTTCTTCTCCCGGTGGTGTGACTGTGTTGCCTAAAGAATTTAACGATCGTAATGCCGCAGACATCGCCGCCTTAGCTGCTGAAATTCAAACTTCTGTCGATGCACTGCTGACAAAAAACCCAGATATTAATAAAGTTATTCTGTTGGCGCACATGCAGCAAATTGCTATTGAGCAAAAGCTAGCAAAATTACTCAAAGGAGTAGATATCGTTGTTGCTGGTGGTTCTAATACCTTACTAGCCGACAAAACAGACCGTCTACGAGTCGGTGATAAATCTGCTGGAACTTATCCAATTCTCACAAAAGCAGCAGATGGTAATCCGATAGCCGTAGTTAATACCGATGGAAACTATCGTTATGTTGGTCGTCTAGTAGTTAACTTTGATGCCAATGGAGTGATTATTCCGTTTAGTATTGACTCCAAAATCAGTGGTGCTTATGCGACTGACTCCCAAGGTGTAGCAACTGTCGGTGGAAAACCTGATCCTAAAATTGTCGCCATTACAGAGGCACTTCAAAAAGTGATTATTGCCCAAGATGGTAAAATTTTTGGGAAAACCAACGTCTTCCTCAATGGCTGGCGCGGTGATGTCCGTACACAAGAAACCAATTTAGGGAATTTGACAGCCGAAGCTAATTTAGCGATCGCTAAACGGTACGATCCTAAAACAGTCATTTCCATCAAAAATGGCGGTGGTATTCGTGACAATATCGGTATCTACACGTTTCCCCCTGGTTCGACTCGCTCACAAGATGTTATCAAACTACCACCTCAAGCAAATCCTGTAGCAGGTAAGAAAGCAAAAGAAATTTCCCAACTTGATATCACCAATGCTTTACGGTTCAACAATGGTTTGACTTTAGTTACTTTGAATGCTAAGGAACTACTAGCAGTGATTGAACACAGTGTAGCAGCGATCGCACCCAGTGCTACCCCTGGCAGTTTTCCCCAAGTAGCGGGATTAACCTTTAGCTTTGACCCAGATTTGCCAGCAGGGAAGCGCGTCAAATCCCTTGCTATCAAGGATGAGAAGGGCAAAATTATTGATGTAGTAGTGAAAAATGCAGAGTTAGTGGGTGATCCTAATCGGATCTTCCGCACTGTTACCCTCAACTTCCTCGCAACTGGTGGTGATGGCTATCCTTTTCCGAAAACAGAACGGGTTGATTTGACATCAAAAGATGCTGATAAGAGCAAACGCACAGGTTTAGCCACCTTTGCTGCTGATGGTTCCGAGCAAGATACATTAGCCGAATATCTGGCTGCTAACTTTAAGCAGATTCCCTTTTCTCAAGGGGATGTGCCACCTGCAAAAGATACTCGCATTCAAAATCTCAAATTGCGTAAAGATGTGGTGTTATCAGATTAATTATTTGTGCCTATCTACTTAAAGATGTATAAGTTTGCCCCGGCTTGGGAGAACGAGCAAATAGTATTTGGTGCTGCGCGACCTGGATACACTAATAAGCAGGTTCAGGATTGGATACAATTCATGAAGTCCCAAAATATTAAGCGAGTTTGTTGCCTTCTTCCCAAGCAACAACTAGCTCATTACTCTAATCTTCTGGATAGCTACAAACAGGAATTTGGTAATCAGCTAGTATGTTGGGCACCAATTGTAGATTTCCATCTATCTGATTTAGAAACCCTCACACAGAAAATACTTCCTTTCTTAATAGAAGCAGATAAACAAAATCAGAAGGTAGTTGTACACTGCTCTGGTGGAATTGGACGTACTGGACATGTATTAGCAGCATGGCTAGTTAGTGTCCGAGGATTATCAAATCAAGCTGCGTTAGCGAAGCTTACCGAAGGTATCGCTGCTGTCAAGAAAACAGGTAGAAATCCTTATGAAGCTGCATTAGCTGCTGTGTTTAGAGGTAGAAATCCGTTGAAAGTTGTAAAAGAACTTGACTTGCTTCTAAATAATTGCCGTCTAGCAATACATAAAGTTTTTTGATTTTGCTATCATCCTGTTTAATCAGTCTCTTGGCGAGGTAAATTCTATGGCAATGGTTCTAGATAAAGTAGTTCCTTTTGGGAGATCAATGGATGAATATATAAAAATATTCAATTTAACAGACACAGATTTAAATAAAAAAATTCTTGGAATTGGGGATGGCCCGGCAAGCTTTAATGCAGAAATGACACGTCAGGGTAAAAGTGTAGTTTCTGTTGACCCATTATACCAATTTTCTGGTGATGAGATATTGCAACGATTTAATGAAGTGGTAGATAACATCATTAACCAAGTCAAGGCTACATCGAAAGATTGGGTATGGGGCTATCATAAATCTCCAGATGATTTGCGACACAATCGAGTCAAAGTTATTGAAGAATTTTTGTCTGATTATGAAAATGGCAAAAAAAGTAATAGATACATAGTCGATGAATTTCCAAAATTAGAATTTAAAGATCAAGAGTTTGACATAGCCCTGTGTTCACATTTATTATTTTTATATTCAGACCATCTCGATTACAATTTTCATCTAAATTCTATAGGTGAGATGCTACGTATTGCTAAAGAAATTAGAATATTTCCCCTGATAACTTTAATGTGGAAACATTCTCAACATTTAGATGAAATAGTAAAACATTACACTTCAATGGGTTACAAGATAGATATTGAAAATGTTGAATATGAGCTACAGCCTGGTGGAAATAAAATGTTGAAGATAACCAGAGATGTTTAGAAAATTCATAATTAGTAATTTTCAGTAATTATATTGTGATTACTAAGAAGGATTTTATAAACAAGCACTCAATGATTCAATAATTTTTAATGCGATCACACCGATCACCACAATTAGGGTTATTATGTGGAATTTCTACCAGGAATGGACATCAGTGTCGCTGTTACCAAGTTGCATTCATGATCAGTATACTTTGCTGCGATGAGCGATACTCTTGCAGAGTCACTTCATGAACGCTACAACAGATACCTGCACCAGTTGATCTTCTACTGAGTAGAATTTGCTGTTGGGAAGTGGCATGAGTTGAAAGTGCTTATAAATGGTTGATGAACGCCAAGATTTAAAGGTGTTGGAATGCGGTGGAGTGACTTCGATTTTAATAATTTGTTATATTTACGACTGGCTTGAGTGAATGGAGGCTTTTGATAACTTATTTCCATATTCTACTTTGCCCTCCCCTAAGCGCTAGATGTGTCCTAATGCTTTTAGATGAAAAAATAAATGTATATATAGGTTTCAAAATTATTACTTTTGGATAATTTAATTTTAAATAAATATCCTTATAAATAATCATATAGGTATTGAATACCTATGTACGTAAGTGAGGTAATTATGTCAATTATAGCCAAACAACAAGAGTTATTTGTGGAGATACCTTCAGACCAACAGCAACATCTGTCTGGAGGACAATTATTTTCAAGAGGGCGACGTAATCGTGATATGCAAGGTAATCCTGATATTAGAATCACCGGGAATCTGACCACTGCTGATGGGAATCAAATTCCTATCCTAGTTTTAGGTTTTAGGCTTGACCAATAGTAAGCCATGACTAGAAATAGCATAGGTAAAGCTTTGGAATTCATATAGTAACAAGATTGATATAATTCACTCAATATCAATTAGTTTTGAGAGAATTGTATTAGTCTTTAATGTTTTCCAAAATCATGAAGTTAATGAAATAAAAGCGATAAATGGATGTTATCATTAGCATCCATTTTTTATTGGCCAGATAATGAGATTCAAAAAAGGGAAACGAGCAATTTTTTACAGATAGATATAAGCTTAATTTAGGCTAAAAGTAGATATGTAACTCAATGCTGTTTAGTAATTTGAGGACATTCCAAAATATAAATCAAATAATTAAAGAAAATTTTGGTAATGCGATCGCTCTCAAAACTACTAGATGCGATCGCTTTGCTGGTATATGTTTAATATGCTCCAGCCTAGCCTCGTGCGGTTGCTAGTCTTTAGGTCGTCTGAGAGTCATCCGGTGTTTCACCAAGGGTCTGCTGTGCAGCCTGACGAATATGAAGAACACGCACTGTTGATATTTCTTGTCCTGCCAAAATTGTGAAAATTATTCGGTATAAGTTGCGCCCTCGACCGTAAAGTATCTGACAATTTCTTGGCTAAAATAATCATTTTCTCTAGCTAGAGAACATCGGCTTGGCATTTGCGATAAAGACTCAATGACTTTTAGTAATCCTGCATACCACTGACTTGCCCTTTCAGGAGAAGTAACTTGAGATAATTGCAAAAATGCGCTGTCTGCTTCTGCTTCAGCTACACTAGAGATATCAATGCGGTATTTCATGAATCGGCTGGCAGATTATACTTGCGACGCTGCTCGTCAGCAAAATCATCAAATGAACGGAATCTACCTGCTTCAAAGTCTTCTAATCCTTGCTGAATACCCTTAATAGCTACTTCTGAGTCTTGTACCTCCCACTCTAGGACAGCCTCTAGCAATTGGGCTGCAACGAAACTAACATCTTGTCCCTGCTGTGTAGCTTTCTCGCGCAGTCGTGCTTCTAATTCTGGGCTAAGGGAAACAACGATCGCCATAATCGCATATTTTGCGGAAGGTTTATAGATATGATTTTATTTCAGAATATCTGATAAAGCTGCGTAGGCGTAGCCAGCCGTAGGCATCGCTCTAGCCAAAATCACTCATGCTGTCACCATTGACCGTACTGAATCAGGGGATGCTGGCTCAAAATGTAACACCATAATTTGCTCTGGGCGTAAACCGACAGATTCGTAAGTGCGGCCGTTGCATGGGCGTAGCCCGATGAAGGCATCGCGCCATCCCAAGCAAACTTCATAGGTTTTGACAACTTTGAGAATAATCTGTGTGTTAGCCTGCATTTTAGCTGTTGGAAACTATCTAGCAACGACTTGAGGCTGTTCATAAGCAGCTACAATTGCCTTGAATTTATCAGCGTACTGATAGATTTCATTGAGGTTATCGATAGGAACTTTATCCGAAACTCTATTGCCATTTACCTCTTTCGAGAATATTTCTAACTTCTTAGACTTTGATTCATTAAAATACAAACGAACAATGGGTTTCCAAGTATTCCCATCAAGCAGAATATTACAGTAGCTCGCTGTATCTCTGTATGTTATCCTTGCTGGATCTAATACCTGACGTAAAATCGACTTAAGAATGTAATATCCCTCACGCTCGTCATCTGTAAACTCAGATGGTTTTATGATTTCTTCTGGTTTTATTTCTGTTTCCTGATTTACATCTTGTGATTTCGTTTTTGAGCGTCCTGCTGCTTCATCTAAAAGGGTTTCAATTTCCTCACGAATAAATTCTTTAATAGCCCTTTGTGTATATCCAGTAAAATCAATTTTTAATTGCCCTACAAAATTATTACCGGGGCATAATTCTTTGAAAAAATATTTAACAAACTCATCACTGGACGCTTCCACTTGCCTTTTAAGAAGAGCCTTAATACCACCTACATACTTTAATTCAGATGCGGCTGTGATAGCTTTATCAATATTAAATACGGATTTTGTTAATTTTGAGACTTCGCGCATTGCTGACTCATTCAAATTGAGTAAATCTAATTCCAAAAATGGAGTTTTATCCATCTTATTGGGCCTTTCCAGGTCAGCATAAAACTTGTATATTACTCCATCAGTTAATACACCAATTCGAGCGTCAGTCGCCATGAAGTATGCAAACAACTGACTCCATTCATGATCTTTACTGAAATCAGTACCATAGCATTTGCACTCAATGAGAATTGCTGGTTGCCCATTTTGAAATATTGCATAGTCTAGCTTGAACTTTTTAGCAGCTCCCACGTTTGCATCATACTCAGGCATCACTTCATTTGGGTTAAAGGGATCATACCCCAAGATTTGCTGAATAAAAGGCATAATCAGGAAGTGTTTTGTAGCTTCTTCAGTCTTGATGCTCCCTAATTTTGTGGTCATTGTAGATGCAAAAGCTTTGACTTGATCAACGAAATCCATGATGTGATGCTCCCAGACGTTTGTTTATGGCTATGTAGGCTATGAAGTTATAATTCACAAAAAAACTGAATAAATAACAGGAATTGGAGTACAACACTGATGGAGCAACGCATCTTATTTTTATAATGCTTACTGGACAAAGCTTTCACCCATTATTTAATTTAGTTGATAAAAATTGAAATCCTTATTGCACACGGTTTTCAGAATTTAAATGCGTTTACCCTAACACTACTTATTTACACCCATTGCAGGGATGAATCGCATAGCACTTCAGCATCTACCCGCAAGTCGTCAAATTTCAGTGCATTACGGGGTTGAGGATTTTGAACAAGATATAAAGAACTTGCAGGCGATGGGTAGACTGCGATCGCTGTCAGTGAAACTTCGCCGATCAATAACCTCATCGCCACTCTACTGAGTTTCCTTTTACTCTGATTCAAATTTCCGCCAGAAGTCTATTGACTTCTGGTAAATCTATTGAGAAGCTAATAGTTAGATTTACTAATTAATAGAAGTGCATCAAACTTGTGACAATACTGACGGGAAAAATAAATCGATCGCAACCTGCTAGCGAACCAAAACCGTTGATTCTGGAAACTCAGGGACTCACACGCCGTTTTGGGAAGTTAACCGCAGTTAATAACCTGAGCATATCTGTGGAACAAGGTGAAGTATTTGGTCTGCTTGGCCCCAATGGCGCAGGGAAAAGTACAGTTCTTAAAATGTTGACAACCTTGCTGCCTATCAGTGCAGGGAAAGCAACCTTAGCTGGCTATGACGTGGCTCGTCAATCTAATCCTGTAAGACGGGCTATCGGCTATGTACCCCAGGCGCTCTCTGCTGATGGTAGCCTCACGGGTTACGAAAATCTCTTAATTTTTGCCAAGCTGTATGGAATACCTGCCAAAGGACGCGATCGCCGCATCTATGAAATTCTAGAGTACATGGGTTTACAGGATGCGGCGAAACGCTTGGTACGAAACTACTCTGGTGGGATGATCCGCAAGCTGGAAATTGGCATATCAGTTCTCCATCAACCCCAAATTCTGTTCCTTGATGAGCCGACTGTCGGACTAGATCCCATCGCTCGAACTCAAGTATGGCAACTTGTACTACAACTCTGTGCTGATTACGGTACAACTATATTTTTAACAACCCACTTTTTAGAAGAAGCGGATAGCTTATGTAACCGAGTGGCAATTATGCAGCAAGGTGAAGTCGTTACTACAGGTACACCAAACGACTTAAAAGCTTCTTTAAATAACCCAAATGCAACTTTGGATGATGTCTTTATTCACTATACAGGCGACCAGTTAACATCAGGAGTCAACTACCGTGACACAGCAAGAACCAGACGTACTGCTCAACGGTTGGGTTAAAGCACCACCCACTGTCCGAGTAAATTTGATCTCTGCAATTAAAGAGCTAGTTACAAAAACCCTGGCGATCGCTGAATTGGAAATCCGTAAACTCCGCCATGATCCCACTGATTTAGTCGTTCGGGCTGTGCAACCAGCTTTATGGCTGCTAATTTTTGGGCAAGTTTTCTCCCGAACTCGCGCGATTCCTACAGGGAACTTACCCTATTTGGACTTCATTTCTGCTGGCATTTTGGCTCAGAGTATTCTGTTCGTGGCAATTTTTAGTGGTGGAATGACGCTAATCTGGGAGCGAGATTTAGGCATTGTCCATAAATTTTTAGCTAGTCCTACGCCTCGCGTGGCGATGGTGTTGGGCAAAGCCCTGGCGTGTGGGGTGAGGTGCTTATCTCAGGTAATATTCATTTACGGATTAGCATTTTTATTAGGTGTCAAACTAAATCTTCATCCCCTAGCTATTCTCCAAGTACTGCTGCTAGTCATACTGGGAGCAGGTTCTTTTTGTATTTTTTCATTAATTATTGGCTGTTTGGTGAAAAGCCGAGAAAGGATGACGGGTATTGGACAATTGTTAACCATGCCGTTATTTTTTGCTAGCAATGCCATCTATCCGATCTCGTTGATGCCCAGTTGGTTAAAGTTCATTTCCCATTTAAATCCGTTGACTTATCTGGTTGACGGGTTACGTAGCACCATGCTGTTGAATGGCACTAGCATCTATGGCTTTGGTCTGGATTGTACAATTCTCTTATTCACATTAATCATTTTGGCCATCCTTGGTGGAAAACTTTATCCACGGGTGGCCATGTAACTAGGAGAACAACAAGCCCATGACCTTGGATAAACCTAATCAAGGTGCAACTTCCGAAGAATGTGCCGCTAGAGTAATGGAAACAGTTCCATTAGTGATGCGGTTTATCCGAGCGGATATGCGTGCCCATAGTGCCGCTTTTTTATCTATACCTCAATTGCGATCGCTAGCATTTATCAACCGCAATCCTGGGGCTTCATTATCTGATCTGGCAGAGCATTTAGGTGTCACCTCTGCCACGGCATCAGCAACCATAGAACGCTTGGTACAACGCGACTTCGTGAAACGGATTGCTCATCCTCAAGAGCGGCGGCGGGTGCTGCTCAATTTAACTGAAGATGGAAAACACCATCTCAAGCAATCCCAAGATCAAACTCGCGCTCATATTACTGACTTGCTGAAAGGTCTTTCAGAAGACCAAATTTCCAACATTGAAGAAGGCTTAACTCTACTAAAAAATGTCTTCGAGAAAACAGAACTCAAAGCTCCATAACTTTGAGGTTGCACAACACGATCCCTTTGCAGCCTTTAAGTTTCGAGACTATCGGCTATTTACCATTGGACGGCTGGTGCTGTTCGTGGGGTCGCAAATGCAAACTGTAGCGATTGGCTGGGAACTCTATGAGCGAACTAACTCAGCGATCGCTTTAGGTGGTGTAGGACTGGCGCAAGTCCTACCGATGATTATTCTCACCTTAATTGCCGGAGATGTTGCCGATCGCCGCGATCGCAAAGTGACCATGTTACTCTCGGTAATGTTGCTAGCCCTCTGCTCGCTAGCTTTAGGGGTACTTTCCTATACTCAGGGTGCAATTTTTCTAATTTACGCTTGTTTAGTCTTAACAGGTGTAGCGAGGGCATTTCTCAAACCTGCCAGTGATGCTCTGATGTGGCAATTAATACCTGTCAGTGCGTTTACCAATGCAGCCACGTGGAATAGTAGTAGCTTTCAGTTAGCCGCAGTTATCGGCCCAGCCTTCGGGGGATTCGGGATTGCGCTGTTGGGAAGTGCTACAGGGGTTTATGTATTAGCAGCGATCGCAGCATTGCTGTGTTTTCTTTTAACGCTAGCGATTAAAGAGCAAAAAGTCATCCGTTCAACTGAACCAATCTCACTCCAAGCGCTTGCTGCTGGCGCTAAATTTGTTTGGCAGAATCAGTTGATTTTAGCAGCGATTACATTAGATATGTTTGCAGTATTGTTGGGTGGTGCGATCGCGCTTCTCCCGATTTTTGCCAAAGATATTTTACACGTGGGGCCAGTGGAGTTGGGATATCTCCAAGCAGCTCACTCCATCGGTGCTTTGACTATGGCCATTACTCTGGCGTATTTACCACCGTTACGCAAAGCAGGCCCAGCCTTATTGTGGTCAGTAGTTGGCTTTGGGGTTGTAACAATTATCTTTGGACTTTCTCGTTCCTTTTGGCTATCTATGTTAATGCTGATCCTTGGTGGCGCACTAGATAGTATTAGCGTTGTGATTCGCCATACATTAGTTCAAATCAGAACACCGGATCATTTGCGTGGTCGGGTTGCTGCTATTAATAGCGTATTTATTAGTGCCTCGAATGAATTAGGTGGTTTTGAGTCAGGCTTGACTGCTGCTTTATTTGGCCCGGTGATTTCCGTTGTGGGTGGTGGAATTGGCACAATTGTGGTAGTAATTGCTACGGCAATGATTTGGCCAGGAATTCGTAAGTTAGGAGCTTTGCAAGAGTATAAATAAATTTAACGTGTCGCGGAAGTCCCCACCTTCTCTTTCATAGATCAATACAGTTCAGTTAAACATCTCTTTCTTCTCTCTGCGTTCTCTGCGCCTTGGCGGTTCGTTAAAAAAACGACTTTGGTAACAGAGTTTTAGCCTTAACTGAACCGTATTGTTTCATAGATAATAAAAATCTCATCCTATGCAAGAGCTACAAAAATTGTTATCTCTTGCTTGGATGGGATTTTTTTTTAGTGAAAGTTGCACATCACGTAATTAAAAGATAGAGCAACCTAGACTTTTGAAATTATATATATATAACTTGAATTTGCCCTTCTAGTTATACAATTGCAACTAAGCAATTGAACCACCACCAAAACTTGGTATACCGCCTCCGGTTGAAATACCAAATATAGAAGGGTCGAAGCCGCCTTCAGTTGGAATACCAAACTTAGAAGGGTCGAAGCTATCAGCCGTTGGGATGCCAGAGCTACCCAAATTAAAGCCGCCTTCAGTTGGGATACCATACTTAGTAGGATCGAAAGTACCTTCTTTTGGAATACCATACTTATCAAAATCGAAGCTACCTTCTTTTGGAATACCGTACTTAGTAGGATCGAAGCTGCCTTCTTTTGGAATACCATACTTAGTAGGATCGAAGCTACCTTCTTTTGGAATACCATACTTATCAAGATCAAAGCTCTCAGCCGTTGGGATGCCAAAAGCACCTCCAGGTGCAAAAGGATCGCTGAGGTTGCTAGCCTGATCAGCATCATTAACGAGATTATTAAAAACAGAATTTGAATCAGATGCCATTAGAGTTAATCCTCCTATTAGGACATAAATGTTGCTTCATTAATAAATGTCAAAAAGCACAATTAAGCTTTATCTGTAGCTTTTTTATGGTTTTTTTAATTGCTAATCTTGAGTTTTTCGGACTAAATCACAGAGTATTTTTATGAAAAAAATACTGGCAAAAAAACTGTGATTTGGCCTGGTCATGTTAATAAATATAAAAAAAGTAACTTATTTTTACAATGCAAAATCTTTAGATGCTTGTGTCAAATGTTTAGATGCCTATGTCAAATCTTTAGATACTTTTACTAATGCAATTTGCAGGGTAAGATCATGCAAATTGGTATAAATCGGACTTGACAAATGGGCATCATAAGTAAAAAGACAACAATGCTGTTTTAAAAATTTCAACGAGCAGATTACTTCTATAGCAACCCGATTTGATTATGTGAAAAAATCTTGCTATATGTAGTGGCATGGCAAGACTAAAATAGTGTATTAAGCGTAGGTTGGGTGAAGCAGAGCGTCTAACGCCACTTGCTACAACGCGGGAAACCCGCGCAACGTAGTGGCTCCCCAACCTACAATTTTTTTGCTTCGCAGGAGTATAAATAGAAACCTTGTCTACATAACATTTATCCCACCCTATCAAAAAACAAAAATCATAATCTTGGAGCTTTTTTATAGGGTATAATTTGTGTTTAGAGTACTCCAAAAAAATGCCCAATTGACAGGTTTTGAATCATTTATTTTTTTGAACACTCTTAGCAAAATTTATATGTTGCTTAGAAGCTTGTAATAACAGAGATTCGTTTTGGATTCTAAGTCCGAATTCTTTTTCAATCATCCCTTGAGAAGACCAAACTCTACAAGAGGCATAGCTATTCTCCCACTCCAAAATTTTTCTAATACTTGTTCTTCTAAACGCCTTGCTCTCAATTCAGAAACTTGATATATGACTTGGAGGCGATATGATGTACCAGCTTGGAGGTTGGGAAAATAATAAAAGCCACTTTTTGCATTCAAGCTACGAGTTTTGCTAGAAATTGCGAATTGAAGTTGAGAAGAATACCAAAGAAGTTTTCCACATAAATCCAAAAAAATTTGTTCTCCTGGTTGAACCAAGTAATAATTTTGTTCATTGTTTTTCCAAGCAAGTTTAGTTGGTTCGCCAGAGGGATTTATTGATTTACCATCATCACTTATTAAAATCGCGTTAATAGAGCTTAATTGGTAAAAACCAAGAGTAGTTGATGTATTGTTTGTAATATAAATACCTAGCTTGAAATCAGTTTTGGCTTGAAATAATTTAGAAGGGATGTTCAGTAAGGACTCTGGCATATCTATTTTGAACAGGACTCCATCTACTTCTATTGCATTACTATTAGTTGATAAGAGTTGAACAAGACGAATATCTACCCACGGGGTTGCCAATATTTCTGAACTATTTTCTTGTTCAATTGCTTCTTGGCTAATGTTAGAACTGGAAACAGATGTATCTCTAATATCAGTATTTAAAATAAATCGAAGCTGATAAGTTTTCCCTTCAAGTGCATCGAAGTACCAAAAGTAATTAGACCTAAAATTATCAAAAATATAGTCGGGAATAGTAGGAATTTTTAGTCGTAAAGAATTATCTTGCCAAAAAAGCTTTGCAGTTACAGAAAAAGTTGTACGGCATTTGGGTCTAATTCTCCACCAATCCGATTGTCTACTTTGGCTACTATTTGGCTGTTTACTTTGTTGATTAGTAACTAGGTCGTCTGTAACTAAATGTCCCTGTATTATCTGTCCATTTAATGTCAACAGTTCTGGAATCAAAGCTTGTAAGTGGTTCAGATAAAAATAATTAGAACTAGTGTAGTTTATACTCACACTAAATTTAATTGGAACATTAATCCCAATTTGTTTTTTGGGAATAGGATATACCCTGCTAGGAAAAAGTATTGTGTTAGGATTGACAATTTCTATGCTTATACTATTCAGTTCAACTGTGTACACATACTTAATTCTGACTCCTGACTGTTGAATTTTTTCTTGTTAAAATTGTCAATTTTGCTCCCGGTGACGATGGTTAGCAGCTTGCAATAACAAAGATTCGGCAAATGCGATCGCGTCACTTGCAGATTTACCACCAGCTAACTGTGCTAATTCTTCCCGGCGAGTGGTTAAATTATCCAAGGTAGTAACTCTGACAACAGTACGCTGCTCGGAATTTTCATTGTTAGCTTTTTTACCTTTGCCTTGATTGATAGTTTGCTTATCGACGCGGAAATGGCGATCGGCCATTGCCGCAACTAAAGGCTGGTGGGTAACACACAATACTTGGTTGCGTTGACTTAGCTGGTGTAATTTTTCCGCGATCGCTTGGGCGACTCTTCCCGAAACCCCGACATCGATTTCATCAAAAACCATTGTCCCAGCCACATCAACCTGAGAAAAACAAGCTTTCAGCGCTAGTAAAAAGCGGCTCATTTCTCCGCCAGAGGCAACTTCCGTTAAAGGTTGTAGTGGTTCTCCAGGGTTAGAACTAAATGTAAAGGTAATTTTATCTGCTCCCATAACAGTGGGGAAAGCAGGCACTATCTCAACCAAAAACTTCACCTTTTCCATCGCTAAAGGCTTGAGTTCAGCTATCAAACGTGATTCTAAATTAGCAGCTGCCTTACTCCGCAATTGAGTTAACTGATTAGTTGCTTGGGTGAGTTTTTCAAAACACGCTTTTTCTTGCTGTTCTAAATTTTCAATAGATTGTTCGCTGTCGTTAAGCTGGGCTAATTCCCCTTGGATACGTTGGTAATAAGCGATCGCTTCGGTAAGTGTCGGCCCATACTTGCGGCAAATTTGCTTTAATTCCTGAATCCGTTCTTCCACCTCTTCCAATCGCTGCGGATCGGCTTCCAAACCATCCCCATAAGCATTAATTTGCCTTCCCACTTCCATTACCGCAGCTTGCGCGTCCCTAACCAATTCCAACAGGTGTTGTAGTTGGGTATCGTACTCCACCATGTCATTTAATATCGCCTCACCATCTCCCAGTAAATCTCCTGCGGCTGGGGTTTCATGATCGTTTTGATACAAAGCCTGATAAACCTTGTAACTCATCTGTTGCAAATCGACGACATGATTCAGGCGTTCCCGTTCTTGTGCCAACTGTTCTAATTCATTAGGTTCACTGAGATTAGCTGCTCCCAATTCCTGCACTTGATAAGTGAGCAAATCTAGTTGTTGCAACCGTTCCCGTTCTGATGTCCGGCGTTTTTCTAATGCTAAATGCGCCTGTTGGTAAGTATTAAAACTTGTAGCGACTTTATGACGCTGCTGCATTAAAGAGTCGCCGCCATATAGATCTAACCAGTCGCGGACTTGGGCAGATTGTCCCACTTGTACCGTTTGACCTTGGGCTGTGATTTCTACTAAGCGATCGCGCATTCCTCCCATAATCTGCCGATTTACCAACACGCCATTCACCCGCGATCGACTGCGGATATTAGTAGCAGTGGCTGTGATTTCTCGGCTAATAACTACGGAATTTTCATCAAGCAAATCTATTTCTTGTTCAGTCAACCAAGCCGCTAGGGGGGCATTTGAGGTAAAAGTTGCTTCTACCATCGCTCGACTTGTCCCTGTGCGAATGACTCGACTAGAGACTTTACCGCCTAAAGCGGCATCAATGGCATCCAAAATAATCGACTTTCCAGCGCCGGTTTCACCTGTTAGCACATTTAGTCCCGCGCCAAATTCCAATTCCAGTTGGTCAATTAAGGCAAAGTTTTCAATTCGCAGGCAAAGCAACATCAAGCCAAATTCTCCATAAGGGCAGATGCCGGATACTTCTAATTTACAGGACAATAAGTATGATTTTCCAGCTAACTAGCAATACCTAATACTATTGAACTAGTATGCCCGTTTAAGTGTAGCAAACCTTTGAGTAATGGGTAATGGATAATGGGTAATAGAAAAATTAGTTGAACCCTGCTAATTTCTAATCCCCAATGCCCCATTTCCAATTCCCAATTCGTAAAGATATTGTTACAATACTTAATGTGATCGTTCTGACTGGTGGCCTTTTTCATGATTGTTAAGACACTTCCCCCTAGTTCCCGACCGATTCAGGAGGACAGTCGCAACGGCACAGATAGCCGAGGTGAACTGGACGTTATAGATATAGTGCCAGAAGAAAATGGTACACCGAGCTTAGTTGTACGTTCGCCAAGACTCTTAGCAGCCCAAAAGATCAGGACAACAGCCGAACCTGAGACGCTTTACGATCCCGCGAGCATAGCGGAGCATTATCAAAACAGACCCCTGCAAGTTTTACGGCGGATTTTCGCCGTGTTGGGGCCGACTTTATCCTTTGCTTTTGGGTTGTGGTCGGATAGTAAACGGGGAATTGTCGTCAAAAATGACCGCCGCCGAGCTACTCAGCTTCGAGTATTGCTGACTCAACTGGGGCCTGCTTATATCAAAATTGGACAAGCTTTGTCCACTAGACCCGATCTCGTTCCTACCGTATATCTAGAAGAATTAACTAAGCTACAAGACCAATTACCACCTTTTCCTAACGAACTTGCTTACCAGTTTATCAAAGAAGAACTAGGCGCACCTCCAGAAGAGGTTTACGCCGAACTCTCGGCCCAGCCAATTGCTGCGGCTTCCTTGGGACAAGTATATAAAGGTAAGCTAAAAACAGGTGAAGAAGTTGCCGTAAAAGTCCAACGTCCCGACTTAAGAGAGCGGATCACCATCGACTTGTATATCTTACGTAACATCGCCGCCTGGGTGCAGAAAACAGTCAAACGGGTAAGAAGTGATTTAGTTGGGATTCTCGATGAATTAGGCGATCGCATCTTTGAAGAGATGGACTATATTCACGAAGGTGAAAACGCCGAAAGATTTTTCGAGCTATATGGTCACATAAAAGACATCTACGTACCGAAAATTTACTGGGAATATACCAATCGTCGCGTTTTGACGATGGAATGGATTAACGGTATTAAACTAACCCAGACAGAAGAAATTAGTGCCCAAGGCATAGATGCTCGTTATCTCATTGAAGTGGGTGTCCAGTGTTCCTTGCGCCAGTTGCTAGAACATGGATTTTTCCACGCCGATCCCCACCCTGGTAATTTATTAGCAACACCAGATGGTAAATTGGCTTATCTCGACTTCGGAATGATGAGCGAAATTAAGCCACCACAGCGTTATGGTTTAATCGAAGCGATCGTCCACGTCGTCAACCGCGACTTTGAAGGATTAGCAAAAGACTACGTTAAATTAGACTTCTTATCGCCAGAAACCGATTTAACACCAATTATCCCAGCTTTTGCCAGAGTCTTTGCTGATGCCCAAGGAGCCAGCGTTGCCGACCTTAACATTAAAAGCATCACCGATGAACTATCGGCTTTGATGTATGAGTATCCTTTCCGCGTACCGCCCTACTACGCCTTAATTATTCGTTCTCTCGTTACTCTCGAAGGGATTGCAATATTTATAGATCCCACCTTTAAAGTCCTCAGCGAAGCTTATCCCTACGTTTCTAAACGCCTGTTAACAGACCAAGCACCGCAATTAAGAGCATCATTGCAAGATTTGCTATTTAAAGATGGCAGATTTCGCTGGAATCGCTTAGAGAACTTGTTACGTAATGCACGTAACAGTCAAGACTATGACTTCAATTTGGTGCTGAATCAGGGAATAGAATTTCTGTCATCTGAACGTGGTGCTTTCATTCTTGACAAGCTAGTAGATGAATCTGTTAATGGACTCGATGCTTTAAGTAAAAACGTTTTGCATAATTTCACCTCCCTCTTACGGGAACGAGTTGGATTGACAGCAGTTAATGAAACTCCAGCAGCGACAGTTGAGCAACAACAAACCTTAGAGCATATCAAACATATATTAGGTATTCTCCGAGAAACACGAGGCTTTGACCCACTGCAACTTGCGACTCAAATTTCTCAGTTATTGGTAAATTCAGATGTACAACGTTTAGGTCAACAAATTGCCAACCGCTTCACGCAAAAAGCTGTAGCTAGATTGATTCGGCAATTATTGGCATCGTAGTAAGAGTTATGAGTTAAAAAATTTCTTTAACTCATAACTTATTAACATTCGCAACTATATAACCAAACTCTTCCAAATTTTCTAAAACCCTAGTTGCACTTTCGCAAACTGGTCTACAGTTTGAATTGTCAGCATTTGAGGGGGCGTAGCATCTGGTGGGTAGAGAAAATCTAGTTTTACCATTCGCAGCTGGCCTGGAGACATTTTTAATTGAGCAAGCGGTTCTCCCATCTGTCCCCGTTGTTGAACTAAATGCCAATATTGGGTTCTGGGTAAGCCATTATCGTCATTGTAGCGAATACGAACTGTGCCACGAAAAAAGACGGATGGTTGGGGTGGTGAAAAAAAGCGAAGCCCAGGTTTACTTAAGTCATCTTCTTTAATAGGTGTTTGAAAAAGCACATTTACAGTTTGTGGTTTGGCGGTATTGTTGATTAATGGTAGAGAGATGTTATATTCAATGCCGTAATTGCCGTGAGCTTCGTAAGCAGTACCAGGATAACGCACCGCGAGTTTGGCAGTTTGGTTTTGTCCAGTACCCATTTTGCCTGCTAACAGGGTACTTAAACCGTATGAAAAAGCTTGTCCTGAAGCGGGAATTGTCAGGTATGAACTATTGGAGTCGGTAACTTGTGCTTGCCAACGAGAGCCGACAGCTACCGCCGCTACCCGACCGTAAATTTCTGCTGTCGCTGTAAGATTATTTGGAGGGCTAGGGGCAGGTTCACGCGGCCCCGCAAAATCACCATTTTCTAATAAGTTTTCCCATTCTTTTAAAGTGGGCGCTCGTTCAGTAGCATCTGGATTGGGTTTGGCAAACATGGCTAGGTTCGCCATATAAACTGGACTATCACTGTACAAACGCAACAAAGTAGAACGTCCATTTAATGGCGGTTTTAAAGGACGCACAGGAATTGGATGATTCATTAACATCCGGCTTTGTTTTGGTGGAATTACCAACTGGGCTGGCCATCCTGACTGCCGTTTTCCTCGTAGCATATCATTCATGACGCGATCGCCAGGCCCAGCATAAATGTTTCCCGAATTATTTGACTGTATGGGGGGAAGTTTGAGAAAAGGTGCATCAGGTTGACTAAGATAACTGGCTGCTTGCAATATGTTTATAGTTGCAGGGCGATCGCTTGGATTGTAAACAATCACCCCCAAATAAAGAGTCCGCAAATCATTTGGAGTCTCAATGGCTCTAGCAATATGATGAGAAAACAAATCAAAGCGTCCCTTCCATAGAAAGTTCAGGTGTGCGCTTGGCGCTTTTTTACCTTGAGGAGGAAATGTAGACAGCAAAATACCTTCACTCTGAACTACTTCTGGGTTATTACTGTTAAATACTGGTATTGCATCAAGATGGCCAGGTAAAGGTCTTGTTTGTTGGGGAATGAAGCTTTCCTGGGGTTCAGATGCTGGAGAAGGTGCTGCTTGAGCCAAAAGCAAATAGGAAATAAAATTAAGCATTTATTCGAAAAGCAATTTATCGGTGAAGTTAAGAATACAGCATACTTGTACTAATTCTGTATGATTTGCGCTTTATTCACCTACACCATATAAGTAAAAATTTTTATGTTGATATTCACTTAAACCCAATACCCGTGAATGAAATTCTCAAGTTGACTTTGAGGAAAGAATTTCTCAATTTTTCTTCAATCTCACCCGGAGGATAATTTGTCGGAGTCTGGAGGCTCTCAAAAGGATTGCTTTTAACTTTCCTGTTGGGGATAACCGTTTTTCTCGCGTTTGAGGCTTTCTTCTAAGGCTTGAATTTGTTCACGACGAGCTTCCAATTCCAAGGAACGCCTCGCTAAGTCTTGGTTTTGCAACGTCAAGGATTGCCGCCAATGTTCTGCTCGCTCGGCTTCGTGCTGCAAAAACTCTGGGGTAATGCCGATAGTGAGGTAGTTTTGTACCAAATGGAGTACCCAGTTGGTAGCGTCTTCTATTTTTTCAATGTCGCCTGTTGAGGAAAGTTCTACTAAAACAAGCAAGTTCTCACTCATGTTCTTTCCCTTTCCTAGCAGAATGAAAGCCTCTTCTGGAATTATCGCCCACAAGTTATCAGCTTCTTGACGCGCCAACAAGCGTAACTGGTGCTGGTCTAAAAAATCGTTTTTACGCACCTGGGCTAGATATAGCATGAGGGTCGCTTCGCTCCAATTAAAAATTAAAAATTAAAAATTAAAAAAATTTAATAAAATAATAAGTCCCAGAATTGATATTTGGATCTTGTTAATTGGTAATGGGTAATTGGCATTATTAACACTCCCATTACCCATTACAGTTATCCTAGGCCACGCAGGCGATGCCTACGGCAACGCCTTAAGGCGTACGCGCAAAATTTCAGCTTGCTTTTGTGCTTCTGCTAAGGCTTCCCGCGCCCCTTGTACCACGTCAGGTCTAGCTCTATCTACGAAACTAGGATTGTTTAATCTGGTACTGAGAGATTGAACTTCGGCTTCAGCTTTACTCAAGCTTTTTTCTAGTTTGGCACGCACAGCTTCAATATCTACCACACCGCTTAGAGGAATTAGCACTTGTATTGTACCAATTACACCTGCGATCGCATTTTCTGGTTCTTGTGGTTGCTCTAATTCTGTCTGCGGGAAAAATCGGCTCCATAACCTAAGTCTCGCTTGAGCAGTTAGCAAATTTTGGCTAATAAACCAAGCTGTGTAACCAAAACCAACTAATTCAAAGAAAGTTCCGACGATGGGAATGTCATCAATGGCATTTCCCGCAGCTAAACCCAATCTACCAAAGACAATGGCCACAAGAGTTAAGCCAATTATCTTCAAACCCCTCTGAGGTTTCTTAGCAGCAACAGTTTGGCTTTTTTCTTTGTCAGTAATGGTTAAAGTCTCAACTTTCGCCAAATCTTTAATATAAGACTGTCCAGCAGTGAGAATTTCCCGCTCCTTTTCACTTTCAGTTTGCAAATTCGCTGTCACTTTTACCCCTGGCTTAATATCCGCTTCTGCGCGCAAATTCCGAATTGTGCGGATAGTAGCAATCAGTAATTCAAACTGTTCTTCTAAAGCTGGATCAATTAGGTTTGCATCTACCTGTGGATAGATTTGCAATGGTAAAGTTTGCGGGGAATCTGCTGGTTGTTGGGTGAGAGTTTGCCAAATTTCTTCGGTAATATGAGGCATCAACGGATGAAGCAGTTTTAAAATTCCTTCTAATATGTAGCCGAGGGTTTGCTGTGCTACCCGCCGCGATACTGGATCGGCATCTGCTTGCAATCTGGATTTCACCAGTTCAATATACTGATCGCAGAAATCACCCCAAATAAACTCATAGAGTCCTTTTGCTGCTTCCCCTAACCCGTAATTATCGATGTAATTGCTGGTTTGTTTGATAACTTGATGATACCGCGAGATAATCCAGCGATCGCTCAATTCTGTGGCTACTGGGTTCCCCAATTGTTGCGGTGTCTGTCCATCCAAATTCATCATCACAAAGCGGGCAGCATTCCACAACTTATTTGCAAAGTTGCGCGATGCCTCAACCGATGCCGATTCATCCTTTTTGCGATCGTATTCTAAGCGGATATCTTGACCAGCACCAGCCACTTCCCTAATTAAGGTATACCGCAGGGCATCAGTACCATATTTGTCAATTAATAACAACGGGTCAATGCCATTACCTTTGGTCTTTGACATCTTCTGACCTTTTTCATCCAGCACTAAGCCGTGGATGTAAACTGTTTGGAAAGGCATTTGCTGCGTAAAATGCCCAGCCATCATAGTCATTCTGGCTACCCAGAAAAAGATGATGTCAAAGCCTGTCACCAAAGTAGTAGTCGGGTAGTAGGTCGCTAAATCTTGAGTTTGTTCCGGCCAGCCCAAAGTCGAAAACGGCCAAAGTCCAGAAGAAAACCAAGTATCCAGCACATCTGGGTCTTGTTCTAACTTGACATTTTCACCAAATTGTGATTTAGCTTTTTCCCAAGCTTCAGTTTCCGATTTCGCCACTACAAAGGGAGTGTTATCGGTAATTTGCCCATCCGTTTCACTGATAGCGTACCAAGCCGGAATTTGGTGTCCCCACCATAATTGGCGAGAGATACACCAATCTTTGAGTTTTACTAGCCAATCACGATAGACCTTAGTCCATCGTTGGGGGACAAACTCTGGGGAAGTTTGCTGGTCGAGGAATTCGAGAGTGTTATCAGCTAAAGGGCGAATTTTGACGAACCACTGAGTTGAGAGGAGGGGTTCAATAGGTACTTTACCGCGATCGCTGTAGGGAACGGTATGCTTATAATCTTCTATCTTCACCAAAAAGCCATCTGCTTCTAGGCGAGAAACCACATTTTTTCTAGCAACAAAGCGGTCTTGTCCTTGAAACTCCCCAGCATTGGCGTTGAGAGTGCCGTCTTTGTTCATAATGTTGATTAACGGCAGATTGTGACGCTTACCCATGTCAAAATCGTTCGGGTCATGGGCGGGAGTTACTTTTACGCAACCTGTACCGAAAGTCGGGTCAACAAATTCATCGCCAATTATGGGAATTTCTCGTTGTAGAATTGGCAGAGTTAGAGTTTTACCGATGAGATGTTTGTAGCGATCGTCATTGGGATTAACTGCTACCGCCGTATCACCCAGCATCGTTTCTGGTCGAGTTGTCGCCACCTCCACAAAACCGGAACCATCGGTGAGGGGATAACGGAAGTGCCAGAGATTTCCATTCACCTCTTGGTTTTCTACTTCCACATCAGACACAGCCGATTGGGAAGCGGGACACCAGTTAACTAAATATTCACCACGATAAATTAAGCCTTCCTCGTAGAGGCGAGTAAATGCCTCGACAACAGCTTTAGATAAACCCTCATCGAGGGTAAACCTTTCCCGTGACCAGTCCACCGAGACACCCAAGCGTCGTAGCTGATTAAGAATCGTTCCCTCAGACTCCGCTTTCCATTGCCAAGCGCGTTCTAGGAATTTTTCGCGCCCCAATTCATAGCGAGTCTTACCCTCTTTTTTGAGTTGCTTTTCCAGCATACTATGCACAGCGATGCTGGCGTGGTCAGTTCCGGGTAGCCATAGGGTATTGCGTCCCTGCATCCGGTGGTAGCGCACGAGGGTATCAATTAAGGCGCTTTCAAAGGCGTGACCCATGTGTAAGCTGCCTGTGACATTGGGGGGGGGAATGACGATGCAGTAGGGTTCGCCGCCTTTGTTGGGGTCAGCTTTGTAAACTTGGTTGTCTTCCCAGAATTTTTGCCATTTGGCTTCGGTGGAAAAGGGGTCGTAGAGACTGGGGAGATTGGGAATGGTTGCGGTCATGCGGGAAAACTAAGGAAGGACTTTAATAAATTTTGCCATAGGGTTGGAGAGGGATTGATGGAAACGAACCGCAAAGGACGCAAAGTACGCAAAGGAAGAGGAGGAAGGTAAGATGAGGCAACCAAGTGGTCAGATAGAAAATTTAGCTTATAGGGTTATTGGGGCGGCGATTGAGGTACATCAGGTATTAGGAGCGGGGTTTTTAGAGGAGGTTTATCACAAGGCGTTGAGAGAAGAATTTCTGATTCGCGGAATACCTTATGAGTTTGAGCATTCAGTAAAAGTACACTACAAAGGTCGTTCAGTAGGCGAGGGAAAATTAGATTTTTTGGTTGGAGACTCTTTAATTGTTGAATTGAAAGCTGTCCAAAACTTAACCCCCATTCATGAAGCCCAAGTCCTCTCCTACCTTAAAATGACTCATTATCCTCTAGCCCTTCTCATCAACTTTAACGTCCCTCTCCTCAAAGACGGCATCAAACGCATCATACTCTTTTCTTAATCTTCTTTGCGCTCTTTGCGTCCTTTGCGGTTCGTTCTCCAAATCTATGAAACACCAAACAACCTCCCCTTGGACATTCATCCCCACCCTATATTTCACCTCCGGCATCCCTTACATTATCATCAATACAGTTTCCGTAATCTTTTACAAAAAACTCGGAATAGATAACACTCAAATTGCCCTTTGGACAAGCTTCCTCTATCTACCTTGGGTCATCAAAATGTTTTGGGGCCCAATTGTTGATACTTACTCTAGCAAACGTAAATGGATACTTTATACCCAATTTGCCATGTTCTGCTGCTTGGGTTTGATAGCCTTCTCCTTGCAACTGCCAAATTTCTTTTTCATCTCCCTTCTAGCATTAACAATAGGAGCATTTATTTCTGCAACTTATGACATTGCCACAGATGGTTTCTACCTCCTCGCCTTATCTCCGGAACAACAAGCCTTTTTTGTCGGCATTCGCTCACTATTTTATAGAATGGCTGTCATCTTTGGCTCTGGAATACTAGTAGTATTAGCAGGTCAGCTTGAAGTGTCTCTCAACAATATTCCTTTAAGCTGGACTATAGCTATTGGCTTCTCAGCTTTAATTTTAGCAATCCTGTTTATTTTTCATCGCCTAATTTTACCCTTACCTGAATTAGATAAACAACGACAAATACAAGCTAGAGAAAATATACCTTTTTGGTCAATTATTAGCTCATATTTTGCTCAGTATAAAATTATAAATATTTTAGCATTTATCTTACTCTACAGATTTGGCGAAGCAATGCTTGTAAAGATAGCCTCTTTATTTTTATTAGACAAACCAGAAGTAGGTGGTTTAGGGCTATCAACATCAGATGTCGGATTAGCCTACGGAACATTTGGGGTGATTTCCCTAATTTGCGGAGGAATTTTAGGAGGCTTGCTAATTTCTAGATATGGATTAAAAAAATGTTTATTTCCTATGGCTTTAGCTTTGAACTTGCCTGATATATTTTATGTGTATATGGCTTACACGAAACCTTCGCTAACATTAGTGTATCCGTTGGTTTCCTTAGAGCAGTTTGGGTATGGTTTTGGATTTACAGCTTTTAGTGTTTATTTAATGTATATTTCCCAAGGCGAATATAAAACTTCTCATTTTGCCATATCCACTGGCATCATGGCTTTAGGAATGATGCTACCAGGTTTAATTAGCGGTTATCTGCAAAAATTATTAGGCTATCCATTATTTTTTATCTTGGTTTGTTTGCTCACAATTCCTGGAATGATTGCTCTGTTTTTTATACCTTTAAAAGAAGAACCGAAGCATCAGAATAATTAATATTATTATCATTATGAGTTATGTTTTGGGAATAGATGGCGGCGGTAGCACAACTGTTTGTGTTTTAATGAATGATTCGTGTCAAGTATTAGGTCGTGGTGAAGCCGGCCCATCTAATTATCAGAGTATAGGTATTGAAGCTACTCTACAATCTATTCAATCTGCAATTCACAATGCGGTTGAGGCAGCAATAATTACAAATACTGTGAATATTGACGCGATATGTTTGGGTTTAGCAGGTGTAGGTCGTGCAATAGATATCGAAGTAGTGAAAGGTTTAGTTAAAGAATTACAGAATAATAAATTGCCTATTAATTGGGCATTACAACCAGCGAATATTGTAATTTGTAACGATGCTTTAATTGCTTTAGTTGGTGGAATTGGTCAGCCTGTAGGAATTGTGGTTGCAGCAGGGACTGGTTCAATAGTTTTCGGTCGAAATCATGAAGGACATACTAAGCGAGTCGGCGGCTGGGGGTATATTTTAGGAGATGAAGGTAGCGCCTATAAAATTGTGATCGCAGGCATGAACGCAGCATTAAAATCTTATGATGGACGAGAAATATCAACGAGTTTGATAGAGGGTTTCACACAGCATCTTGATTTGGAAAGTATAGAAGATTTAATAGAAGTAGTATATCGGCGAGAATGGGGAGTTAAACAGATAGCTGCTTTAGCACCAGTTGTAGATTTTGCAGCAGCGTCAGGTGATATTGTAGCGAATATGATAATCGATGATGCTGTAAAAGAGTTAGTAAAAGCTACATCTACAGTAATTGATGCGATTTTTAGTGCTGACTCAGTTTTAGAAGTAGTCACAACGGGAAGTGTATGGCGGGGCAGATGCAATATCCATGAAAGATTTGCAGCGTCTCTTGTTAAGAAGTTTCCTAATGTAAAGGTGATTTTTCCGAGGTACGAGCCTGCTTACGGTGCTGGGTTATTAGCGTTGCAGACAACTCAAAATTGACGCGAAGAAAGCAATGATAGGAGTTTTCAGTTTGCAAATATGCGCCCCAAGAAAGTTACTATTTCAGACCAAGCTGCGGTGCTAGCACTAGAATCATAACGATAACCGTCGTCGCGCATGAATGTATGTTCTGCTTCATAGAAGAAAACTTGGTGAGGGATGTTAGCATTCTCAATTGCTTTGATTATGGTTTGGCGATCGCTATCTGGTATATGAGGGTCAAGAGTACCGAACACCATTAGCATCTCACCTTTGATTTCACTTACCCTCTGGATTGTATCAGCTACCTCTTTACCCAGTTTACCGCTGGGAATCCCAGTCGGGTAACAGCAAACGGCAGCCCGAATTTCGCTTTGAAATGCTGCGCGGAATGCTAAATGTCCACCAATACAAAAGCCTAAAGTGCCTATTTTATTTGGAGAAACCGCACTCTCTCCTTTTAGAAATTCAATCACAGCAAGGCAATCGGCATCATAATCAGCTACGGAGGTTCGACGCGCATCGTCATTTCCCCGCATCCTTCCCAGATCGTCTGGCTCAATAACTGAACCAACAGGCTCTGTTCGGTGAAAAATCTCTGGGGCTGCTACTACATAGCCGTATCCTGCTAAGTAGTTAGCTAGACGAATCATTGGATCGCCTAGCTGATAAATATCACTGTAGAAGACAATACCAGGGTATTTTCCTGCTGCTTTAGGAGCCGCAACATAAACACGCATTAAACTGCCATCGACTCTTAACTCAACGTTGCGCTTAGTAATTTGCACTTTTTTGTCTCCGTGTATATCAATATGGCATTTAGCGATCGCCTTATCGCAATAATCCGCTTAGAGATGCGTTAGCGTTGTAAGACGAAGTACAGCCCAATGCCATTTCGCGTCTTTAATATTGAACTGGTTGTAGTATTCTTCTACATTTTTCAAAATTTACAGAACGAAATTACATTAATTTATTGATGGTAAAAAACATTCTATCTCCGGTATGCACATCTGTGCGTCCATATAAATGTGCTTTTTAAGACTTAAGTATTTCCAAGAAATAAATTATCCAAATCAACTTACCACAGAGGCGATCGCAGATCATGACTATTGGGAAATTACTAAATAAACAAGGACAGCAAGGAAATCATCAAGATCCAGAGGTTAGCTATTTCTGGCCAATTTCCAACTTCAACTCTTGTAAAAGTTCAGTGCTAATGGGTGAAGTTGCCAGAATTGGATGCTTAATCCCTCCCCAAATACTTCCAGTGCGGATACGATGGGAAACTAATATTTCAGGAATTTGATTAGAGATAAAAACCTTTGCTGGTGCGAGTTGACCGATGGCTCTAGCTCTCTGGTAATGATATGATTCTGATAAAGCTAGATCCAATTGTTCGGCAATAATTTCTGGGCTTTCTTTTGCTGAATCTAGTAATAAAATATAGTGTGGAGGCTCGGCAATCGGGATCAAACTTTTAAAATTAGTTTCTTGCAAGTTCAACATAGTCAGAGCATTATTTACAAAAGTTTCTTGCAACTTTTCGCCCACCAAATCACTAATAGCTTGATGTCGTCCGATAAACTCTAAGCAGGGAGTGTGGCGATAGTAATGAGTTACCCGGATGCGATCGCCAATTCGATAACGATACAATCCGCCTTTCTGCGATAAAATAACCGTGTATTCCTTGCCAATGCTGAGTTCATGTAAACCATACAGTAAACCAGTATCGTCCTCGAACTCGAAAAATACTTCATCGAGAACTGGCACACATCCCCCAGCTACAATCAACGGAATCGTTATTGGGGCTTCGGTTGCTAGTAGTCCTTTACCTTGAATTAATACACCTGGAAATTGGGATTTTAATCCCTGAGCTTGATCTGCTGCATTGGCACTATCCCAGCAAGAAATCAGCTTCAAATTTGGCCAGAGTTGCATCCAGGGAATATTACTTTCGCTGAGAAATTGCAGCCGATGATGTGAAATCCGGTTGTGTAATTCTGTTCGCAATAAATCCTGATTTTCTTGAATATATTTTAAATGTACTTGGAGAAAACTAGGACTCCAAATAGAAATAATTTCTAGTTTTTCAGCCTCTAATAATGCCAAAGCCAGTTGATGTTTAAACAAATTTGCATCATGCAGCCGATTAAGTTTATTTGGCATGACCAACCAAGGACGCAAAAACCAACGCAACCAGCCATCTAAGTAATCTAGATCGTTCTGTAAAGTTTGGCTATCAGCTACATTTAATTGCGGCGAGATACAAGCATAAAGCTTGCCTGTAGAAAATTTCGGGCCATGTATAATCAAATCATGCGCCCACACACAGAACATCTGATTAAACGATCGCCGCAAAGATTGAGTATAAGGAATCCATTTTACCGCTCCACTACTACCAGAGGTTTTTTCGTAGAACAAAATGGGTTCTGGTGTGAGGGGAATTTGCTGCTGTTTCTGATTTAACCAGGGTTCGAGTGCATCATAATCTACAATTGGCACACGCTGCCAATCGTCTACAGAATGAATTCCCAAAGTTTTACCATACTCACTTTTGATTAAGCGATCGCAAATCTCTCTCTGTAAAGATGTCTGCGTTAACTCTGGGTTATCCAAAGCTTGATAAAATCGCTTCGCAGTTGGTGCGAGAATTTGCCCAAAAAGCTGAATAATCGGACGCATTATTGCACCTTTTGATTAGGATAAAGATTGCTGGCTGCTGGTAAATAAGAACCATCGCCAATGACTACACCGGGAGCAAGATTAGATCCGGCTCCCACAAAGACATTGCTGCCAATCTTGACTTTTTTGACATACAACATTAAATTTTGCTTGCGGGGTTTAATGATGTGAGAATAGATACCGACACCATGCCCGATAACGACGCGATCGCCAATTTCTAATAAACTGCGATCGGCAATCTCCAATCTTGTTGTCCAGTATACATCTCGCCCCACTTTAGCACCCCACAATCGCAACCAACAGGAAAATACTCCTGGAATCAGTCGCAACACTGCTTCCAACACCGGAATTCCAATATAAATTACCTGGATTTGATGACTACCCCACCAAGGACTATATTCTTTACCTAGTAGATAACTAATACCTTCGCGCACAGGATAAACCCATTCATGTAAGCGGTAAACTAGCACTGGTAGCCCATAAATAGAAAGCAACACTGCCAGAATACTGAAGATGTTGGGTGAATAGGCAAGGTAAATTATTGCTGCCCCAGTTAGCAATAATATAAAGGCGGGAAAAAACGAAAGAATTTTACTTAGAACTGTCATTAAAATGGGAATAAAAGTTTTTGGAACAAGTTTAATGAGCTAGGAATTCCGATTATAGACGGCAAGTTTTTGCTTTCATAATATGTTCCATGTAACTTATCCCAAATTTTCAGATTAGCCCCGTAGTTATAATTGTGGACTTCGCGGCAATGATGCCAAGCATGATCCTGTGGTAAGATTAGCCAAGAAGATAAAAATTGATATAGCCTGGTATTTGCAGGAATGATTAAGCGGCTATGTCGCCATAAATCTAAGGCAGAAGTTAGACTGACTCCAAGTAAATAACCTGTTGGATCGGCTAACAGATATAAAAATAAAGTGTGTATCCATAAATAAATAATTAACAAACTTGTCCAAAGTGTGTTGCGAGAAGTTCCTAGTACATCCATCTGAGTAACAGTATGATGGACTTGATGAACCTTCCACAACAATTTAGTATGTAATAAACGATGATTCCAATAATATAAATAATCAACTACAACAAAACTGATAAGAAAAGCCGCAACTACTGATACTTTTAAATATCCTTGTTGAGTGGGTAGTAAATATTGATAAAGCCAATAAACTAAAGTAGCTTGTAGTAAGGGAATCAAAATTCCTTGAATCGTTAACCCTGTACTATCTATTAGCCAATCTTCACGACTTTTCACTTTAAATTGAGTTCGTCCAACCTGATTGGTAATAGTCCAACCAACTAATCCGATAAAAGAGCCAAAAATTAGTAGTTGTGAAAAGTTTTGTATTTCCACTTTTGATTGCTCACGGTGATTTGGATTAATTACGAATTATTCTTAAACCCAAAATGTAACTTTTACAGATTGATTTGGCAATAAACGCGGATCTTCTCCACGAGATATAGCTGCCATAATTGACTCGACAAATATATGAATTGTGTCCGCAGGCGTATTATAAAATTGTGTCCCGTACTTAGCGATCGCTTCCCCCTGAATACCCAAAATTTCCACGTCTTGGCGGATAATGTGTTGAGCAGTCCACCGCACAAAGGGACGTGCTAACTTATTCCAAATACCATAGTTATATGTGACATCCGTGTAAACCAGAGTTGAATTATCGGTTTCTGGAATAGATTGACTGGTAATGAACAAATGGCGATTATGTGCAATTTTATACTCCACAGAGGTAATGTTTGGCATATAAAAGCGATCGCTATGTTTAATCTCTGCACCCTGCAAATTCAGAAAACGGCTGTACCATCCCAAATTACTGTTTTCATTGCGATACTCCACCAAAACCGAACCATTGCAGCGTTCTACAGTCATCTCTAACTTTTGTTGGCGGGAAGTACGGAAAACACCAGGATGAACAAAAGCTGTATGGGGAATATCAATAAAGTTCTCTGCACAATTAGTCACATTGTTAGCAAAACGGTTAATTACCCGCACCGTCTCCCATCCTGTTTGTCCGTAGTGAGGCATAGAAAAGGGTTCAAGATCAGCACTTGGGGTATCGGCTAACCGCACATAAACATAGCCATCCTGTTCTTTGGTAGCGTAACACTTGGCTCGACGCTGTGGGGAAGGTTTGAAATCATCTCCTTCGGCTGGAACAGCAATAACGTTACCAACCCCGTCATATACCCAACCATGATAGGGACATTGTAAAGCACCATTACAGATTTTACCTGATGATAGACGGCTATTGCGGTGTAAACAGCGATCGCGCAAAGCTACGGGTTGTCCATCTTCACCGCGAAATATCGCTAACCATTCTCCTAAAACGGTGCGTGGTAATACCTTGTTAGGTTGTAACTGTTGGCTGAGTGCGACAATATACCAAAAATCTGCAAATTGCATGGTGGGTGGAAGCGATCGTATTTAAATTATGGCAATGTCTTGGCTAGAACTGCATTGCTGTATCTATCGAATTCCAAAAGAGCTAATTTACAATTAAAGGTGAGATAACCTGAGATAAGAAAATGATAATGACATTAGAACAATTGCAAAAGCAGGTATTAGAGTTACCAATTAGCGATGCCTACAGCTGGCTACGCCTACGCTGGACATTAGTGCAAACTCTTTTAGAGTCGCTACAGCGAGAAACTAGTTTTGAATTGAAAAAGAGTAAATTGTCTCGACTGCGAGGAATTGCAAAAGGTACAGAAATATCAAGTAAAGATATGGAAGTGGATTAGATTAACTATATGACTGAAAAATATCAATAATTTTTCTAACAACGCCTGCAATTGCCTTTAGCCGAGGTCATTGTCTAGCAAAAGCCAAGTCACTTTCAATTAACTTAGCACCTGTTAGGTTAACCCCACTCAAATTGCAAAAGTGAAATTTTGCCCCTCTTAGGTCTGCTAATGATAGATTAGCTCCAGTTAAATCTGCATCAGTGAGATTAACTTCACTTAAGTTCGCCCTACTTAGGTTAGCCCCCCGCAGTGAAGTTTGTTGCAAGTCTGCCCTATTTAGATTCGTCCTCATTAGATATGCCTTATTCAAGTCGGCTCCACTTAAATTAGCTTCACTTAAGTCTGCCGCTGTTAAATCCGCTTTACTTAGATTGGCTTGACTTAGGTCTGCCCAACTCAATGACGCATAACTTAGGTTAATTTCACTTAGCTTTACTGATGTAAGTACTGCACACTTCAAGTTAGCATTAATAAAATTTCTTTCTCCCATTGCATAACGGCGTAAAATTTCATTCGTTGTTACTCTGTGTAAAACAGCTTTTTCATCACCTTGATAACACCATGTAGCTTCTAATAGTTTGGCAGCAGTGTTAAGAGCTATCTCATCACATTTAGCAATTATCACACCATTGCAGCCATCCCACTGGCCATTAAGCATAAGGGCAATCTCACTAGCGGCAGCAATTGAGTCAAATAGTAAAACAGATTCTTTGTGCCGTTTCAACCAGCTATTCCAACCAATCGAGATAATCTTTTCCATTTCTATAAGTTTTGGCGCGTTAAATGACGATTACAGTTCTAACTTCCAGATGTTAATCAATGCTTACTCTATTTTTATCTTGAGTTATTTGTTCAGGGTTAGTTTCACCAAAATATAAAACTACGCTGCTTTTCAAGATTACTTCATTCTTCAATTTTCTCAAGAGCATCGAACTTATGAGCAGCTTCTTTTCCAGTTTTGTCGCTTTTCACCAGATATTGTGGATTATCCTTTGAGGCAGCAACATGATGTCCACCAATATCTATGGGTGAAGTTAATTTTTTTTCTACTTTGCCAGTAGTTTCACCCTGTGCCGTATTCCACTTCACCTTATCGCCTTTCTGAAATTCTTCGGTCATGAGTTTTGTTCTTGGCTATTTGATACTTACTTATGATGTTAGAGTTGTCAGAAAAATAAACCAGCCGAACGATATAAAAAGAGTTAAAAGAGGCTATCAATAGTCTGAAATCGGTTCAAAAGGAGAGATTGGCAGTGGCAACTTGCCGATAGCAACTTTTATACCTATTTCCCAAATACTGCCAACTGATAGTCATAATTCATTGTTTTCATCGGCAATGTGTGCGTAGGCGTAGCCCGTCGTAGACATCGCTTCCTCATTCAAACGCTCTGGTTGGGCAAACCACCATCTAAATCTTACGAATTTCAACATTACCTGTAACATCAACCTGACACGCTAACCGCGCATGAGGATGATTATCTGCTAAAGTCTCTAACATTTCCTGCTCATCAGGTTGAGGAGGCGGAATATCACCAATAACCTCAACCAAACAAGTGCCACAAATTCCAGTCCGACAACCAAATAAAACAGGTGAATTCTGAATTGTGAGATGTTCAGACAAATTTTGATTACATTCCAAAGTTATAGGAACCAAATCACTTCCTGGAAACGATATTTTACAAAATTCAGCCATAATACGCAATAATTTTACCTAAAAAACACTCTTCCATTCCTCTCTGCGCCTCTGCGCCTCTGCGTCTCTGCGTGAGCTAAAAATAAATCCTCTCGGTGTTCAAAACATTGAAAAGCCCTTTTTTGAGTCGCCAAATATCGAGAAATTGAATTAGTAGCCATCAGTGACATATCCCGATTACGTTGCCAAAGATAATCGAGCTTTTCAATATATACCTGATAAGATTTCATCGCCTCTTGATGAGTTGAAAAACTGCGCTGTAATCCTTCCGACTCCTCCGTAAAACAACGCCGCATCATTTCTTTAGCATCCTTGTCACTCATCTCAAAAATTGGCGATCGCAACACCCGATAAATCTTGCCATACAGCGCCGGATCATACCAGAAAATCCCGTTAATCGCCGCCGAAAAATGAAAATGATCGCGCTGACATCCCAGCAATCCTAAATTAGCAACCAGTCGTTCATAAGCAGTCGGTGGCTTAAGGCAAGTGACAACATCATGAGATATAATTGTCGAACTATTAAAGTGAAAACTTTCATCCATGAAGTGATAATAGGAGACTTTAGCAGGAATTGGAGCAGCTTCAGGATGGGGATGTTTTTGATAATAATTGCTGAGTTTGTGCTGTATTAACTTGCCGTTTAGCGTCCGCACTCCCCGGACTGTAAAATACTGACAAGCCAAAAAAGTATTATTTGCAGAAATCAGCCCAAAGTATTGAAGCTGAATTTTTTTCCACCAAGTTTTTAGGGCATTGGTGTCAGCATAAACCATCGTTTCTGTAAAGGGGCCGCGCATGGGGTAGGTAAAGATAAGTTCCCCAAATAACGCTTGTTCAACCTGTTTGGCAATTGTGCGGAAGGCGTTAATGTGCGATCGCTCTTGGGCGGATTCCAAATCTAATGTATCGCAGATTAACCGAAAATCCTCTTGGGCGTAAAGTCCGGCTGCACTGGTTTGATTGAAAAAGATAGTTGCAATTTCAGCAGAAACAATTTGTGAGTAGTAAGCTACCCAGTAAAGTTGGTTCAAAATTATCCGCTGATGTTGGCTGGATTGTTCCCATAAAGGTGTACCATATAGCAGAGAAAATTCCTCTGGGTTCCAATACTCGTTTTGACAATCCTCATAGCGAAAATTGGTAACTGCTTCATCCATTAAAGCAGTATGATCTTGCTGTTTGTTGCGGGTGTGGTTAATTTGTAATTTGCGATGAATAGTTTTTTCCATATCCGTTTTTATTTGACGCAGAGATAAAATTGATGTTTATTACACACATTGATGTGCCGGGAGTGGTTCAAAGGCTCCGCGTTCTTCTAAAGTTTGCAGGATAGACTGGGCTGATTTTCCCCCCATGAGCGATCGCAATATTTGTAATCGCGTTCCGCTATGAGTCTCTGTATCTAGTTCTTCTAGAACTTGGATTTTTTGCGATCGCGTCAGATGTCCTTTCACTTGTTCGATTGCTGCGAGTAAGCTTTGTGGCCCCACCTGTACCATCAACAAAAACTGTGCCAATACATCAAGAATTGTTGTTTGACTGAATGCTGAAACAGTAATTTGATTAAACAAGGTGCTTCCCGTGGCGTGATGACGGGATTCAGATTGTAAAAAACTGGAAAAAAGTTCTGCTAAAACTGGATGGCGGCATTCCTTCGCTAAACGCCGATAATGGCTTAAACCCCATCCTTCTAAAACGACTTGCAGCACAAACAACAAAACTGTTTTATCTGCACTTTCAACCACTTCTGATAGTAAGTGTAAAAACGGATCGTCCGTATTAGTTACTTCCATTGCTGGTAAAAAATGGCTAATTTGGTGAAGGTGGGTAGCTTCATCAGCCGTAAACAATGCATAAAGCATTCGTTCTTCAACTGTTTCTGCTAACAGTACCATTTTTGCCATGTAGCCAACCCCTGCTTTCTCAATGAAATATGATTCTTCTAACAGACTGTGGTTAGCAAGTTCCAGAATAGCAGATTGTTCAGTAATATTAGATTGTTGGAAAATTTTCACTTTATGTAAATTGAAAAATTCAGCACCCCAATAATTTAGTTGTGGGTAATTAGGATAATTATTCTTATTAGGTAATGCTGCTGTTAATATCCGTTGTAAACGGTCATTACAATCTGTATGCGGTAGGTCAAAACCGACAATTTTATATTTTGAATCCATGTTCAGGGCTAGGTGTTGATAGGGTTTGGATATTTGGATAATTAACAGTGTCCCAAGTTGCCCAGGTTAAATTTTTCTGGTGATTAACGTGCTGAATAAATTCCAGAATAGATTGATCTGCTTTAGTAGGAGTCTTTAAATCAAACTGAATTGTCTGAAATACCTGTGTATCCCCCTTGGCAAAGTAATTACCAACTTGCTGAGTTAACCATAACAAACCACGATTTAAAACCCATCCCCAAAATCCCGGACGCTTGGGAGTGACAAGAATTGTTTGCCCTTCAGTTTTACCACCTTCTATCATTCGCAGTGTAAATATAATGTAGAAGTGCAGAAAATCCGGGCCTAGCGTCACAGTGCCAGTGCTACCATACCAGTAACACATACTATAAGTAACTTCATTGCGATATAGAGGACGAATCAGGCGAATTAACCAGGAATCATCCCCTCCGCGTGTAGTATTGCTGAAGGTAATAGCGTTAGAGTTGAGGTTTTGAGAATCAAATATAATCTCTAAAGGTAAATTGTGTACTGTATTGAAGTGGTGAGCATCAATCGCATTAATTAGTAAGACATTGGGATGGCAGTTTTTGACAAATCGAGTCCCCAATATATAATCACAATCTGCCTGTTCTAATTCTGGTACAAAAGGTAGCAAACTTGGCTTTTCTTCTCCCACCCAAACCCAAATCATGCCGTACTTTTCCGCCGTGTGCCAAGTTTTAATACACACAGGTAGCGGTTTTCCCAGAGAAGGAACATCTACACAAATTCCGCGACTGTCATACTCCCAATTATGAAAAAAGCAGCGAATTCCATCACCTTCTACCTTACCTTCTGCTAAATGAGCGCCCATGTGTGGACAATAAGCATCTATAGCTACTACCTGACCACTAACTCCCCGATAAATTGCCAGATTTCTACCTAGCAACGTTAGAGCTTTTACCTTGCTAATTTTTAATTTTTTGGATGGCAATGTCCAGTACCATCCCTCTATAAATTGTGTCGGATTGTTAAAGTTTGATTGTGGGTTTGTAGATACCATAAAAATTAAATGAGAACACAATCTTGCACAAATTGTAACGATGATTCTGACTCCCACATCCGTTTTCCAGCACGAGTGAGATTGTCATAGTTAATTTCAGTTAAACAAACTAATTCATCCCCTAATCGATAGCCGGGGTTTATTTCTTCAAAAAATTGGATATGGGGGTTAGTCTGTCTTCCTGTGGGGATTTCAATCAACCCCTCACAGAGAATTTGGGGATGCGGAAAATTGACGATACCAGTTGATTCTTGGTATAAACTACCATAGTATTCGCGTGCTAAACTCACCATCAGATTTGTTACATCGGCAGGTGTTGTAACATCATAACGCGGGTAGAAATCTTGCCAAAAAGTCGGGAGAAAACGATAAGTGCGAAAACCAGAGCAAATTAGCAGCCAGTAAAGTTTATTTTCTGCATAGTGTTGACGCAAAAAATTGATAGCGGCAATCCAACTACGTGGTAGTGTTGTACTAGACCAAGCACTAGGATCAACAATAGTGTCGCCAGAATACACTACACTAATTTTTTCTCCCAAAAAAGTTGTTTGGCATAACATCAGAGTTGAAAATCCTTTGAGTGCGTTGGATGTCTCATCTCTCAACAGCAAAACCCAGTTTTTGCGCTCTAGATCAATTTGAAACCCATCCCAGGTTATACCTTGGAAGTGATTTTGCAGCAACGCATACATGGCGATGCGATCGCTTGATTGCAAATTTTGAACAGGAATCAGTAAACTCTTCATTACTCGGAAATTACCTAAAATCTATTGGTAAGATGTATTTATTTAAAACTTTATCGACCAATTTGGTAAATTTACGGTGTAATGTGACAGATTACAAAATGGTTATCTACGCTACAATCTCATATTCACATCTTGCACCTTCTCATAAGGTTTGATAGAAATTGCCCACTCTACAAAGATTTAAGAAACCCAAGATTACCAAAGTTCTTGTTAAGTTACGCTGTCGCTAACCCAATGTACTATTCTACACCCCTATTTTTTGACCATCGAGACGGTTTTAGCTGATTTACATACTCCATATATTCAGCTAAAGGCTGATCAATACTAAGGAGCAACTTCGGATTAAAGCGAATATTGTCGTAAATTTTACCATCCTCATCCCTGAGCATATAGTAAGCCAAGCGAGTACAGAATAGCAAAAACTGACTCAGCAAATATCCCACAATACCTTTACGTTTTTCAGTTACATAAATCGGTTGAATTCTCGTTCTTCCAGATGCAATGGGAGTATAAGCATATATCATAAACAATGGCGGAAAAAGCCTGACATCTTTCATCATTGTTAACAAACCAATGCAACCATGAGCATAACGCATTGAATACTGATATGTAGAACCAAGAAATCTTTGACCTAACTTTTCTCTCCAAGTGGTTTGGGGGAATTGTCCCCGCATTGTAAAGTCAATTTGCGTTCCTAATTCGCTGCGATGTAGCGACAGATCCATTTTAATATCTAAATGATGAATTGTTTTTAAATGTTGAGCATCAATCCCATTCATCATACAAATATGATGATGGCAACTTCTTGCAAATGCAATATCAGCTTGTGCAACAATTTCTTTTCCCTTCAATTCATCAAAATCAGCCACTTTCTCTGGTGCTTTAGCATCTGGATAAATCCAGATAAATCCATACTTTTCTTCTGTTGCATAAGCTTGTAACTTAGCTTGAGTAGGAATTTCTGATTGACAGGGAATATTTTGACAAAGCCCTGTTTCATCAAATGCCCAATGATGAAATGTACAACGAATCCAATTACCATCAACCTTCCCAATTCCTAAATCTGTTCCCAAATGAGGGCAGTAAGCATCCAAAGCCCGTACTTGCCCATCTTCACCTCTAAAAATTGCAATTTTCTGACCGCACACTTCTACAGATTTTGCTGTTTTTTTAGGTATTTCATTACTAGGACAGGCAATATACCAACCCTTAGCAATCACATTCCAATTATTGAATATTTGCATAATTGTTTGATAGATAATTATTTAATATTTCTTGTCGTTGGCGAATATCATCTCGATATTTACCCATCAAAATTCTAAACAACATTTTACCTAAACAGTAAGAAGCCCGCCAAGAAAATACAGCATCTTGTAAATCAATATGGTTACGCTCAAATAAAAAATGTCCGGTTAATCCTAATAATTGGGTTAATGGTAAGCCCAAGAGCAACCCAAAGTTTTGCAACTTCCAAGTATAAAAAAGTAAACTGTAAAAAAAGAATATTCCTAGAAGGTGTAGAGTAATATTAATTGGATGTTGATGTTTAATAATAAAAATGTCCCAATAATCTGTAAAAGGATGATCCAGAATTTGATTATTAATCCGATTTCTCAAACTTTGTTGAGGATGATAATTCATATAAAAACCTTCTAGAATTAATCTTTAGTTTAGTGTCAAGAGTGCGATCGCTCTACAGATAACGGTTAAGACCGCCAAAACACAACATAGTCCAAGCTTAAGCCAGCGTTCCGGTACTCCCAGTTGTTAGGTAGGTTTTGTTGGTTTTAAGAGTTTGAGCCTGCTAATCCATCTATATTTAGAGAATTTATCAGATCAATTATGTTTTGCTTGTTATGAGTATCGGGAGCAAGCTCTAATAATTTATGGAAATCAGAAATTGCTTGATTTAGTTGTTTAAGATGCAGGTAAGTATAGGCTCTATTAAAATATGCAGGTGCTAGATATGGATCTAACTCTATGGCTTTCTCATAATCTAGAATAGCTTCGTTAAAACAACCCATAATCTTATAAATATTTCCTCTATTAACATAAGCACCAGTATATTCAGGTTCTAACTCAATAGACTTAGAGTAATCGGATAACGCATTATCCAACTTATTTAATAAAAAATAAGCATTACCACGATTATAATATGCTTTAGAATATGTTGAGTTTATCTGGATTGCTATATTATATTCAGCAATTCCCTTTTCTATTTCACCAAATTTTACATACAACATTCCTAAGTTGTAGTGTGGCATATCGTATTGTGGGTCTATTTCAATTGCTTGTTTATAATCTTCAAACGCTGCTTTTTCATCACCTATTTTTTTGTACAAATTTCCCCGTGAATTGTAGACAAGTACATATTTTATGTTTAATTGAATTACTATATTATAATCCTCTAATGCTTGTCTTAAATTACTTAAATCAGAATAAACAATTCCTCGGTTATAGTAGGCATTTATATAGCCATCATTAAGTTCAATTACTTTTGTATAGTCTAAAATCGCTTTCTCTGCTTCTTCCAAAAGACGATATGCGTTTCCTCGATTGTAGTAAGCATCTATAAAATTTTTATCGATATCTATTGCTTGAGTAAAATCAAGTACAGCCAAATCAAGTTTATTTAGTTCCGTATAAGTAATACCACGCCCATAGTAAGCATGAGAGCAGCTTCCATCTAGCTCAATAGCCGTTGAAAAATCTGACAATGCTTGAGTAGTATTGCCCATCTGAATGTTAGCAACAGCGCGATTGAAGTATCCTACCGGATGGCTATTGCCTGATTCTATACCTTTACTAAAAGCTTGTTCAATAAACTCATATTTTTCATTGAGAGCAATATTGACGAATCCTAAATAAAAATATAAATTTGCTAAACTTTCTTTGACTTCTTCATTGTTTACTGATTTCATACATTTTAAGGCATCTTCTAAGAAGTATCTAGACGATTTAAACTCATTTTTCCAGAAATAAATTTGCCCAATGCTAAATTGAACAAGGTAAGTAAATTGAAAAGGTAAATAATGATGAATGTAAATAGGAAAATCATCAGGTGGATGCATTAAATTTACAAACCTAGCAGGTATCTCATTTGGAATTATTAGTTTATCTTTTTGTAAAATAGTGTAGCGTGGAAAAATTCCTCCATCATCATAATGTCCCCAGATAAAAGCCGTAGCATTGTAACTCTTACCCACAGCTTTCATAACTTCAAATTCATTGCGTCTAAATACTTCCTTGACAGATTCGATTCTTACATCATTAAAATTATATTTATTCAGAGAAGTATTGAGTGATTCTAATATACTGCCAGTAACATCATAATTTACATTTTTGCTAGCATTAAAAAAATCAGCTATGAGGATAAGTATTTCATTATCTGAGGCGGGTTTTAATTCTTTAATAGAATTCTCCATATCTTGATAATATTGAGAATTTTTCCGCCATTTTTCAACTGCTAAGTGTAGGTCATTTATATATTTCTTAGCTTCACCGATAGTCCAGCCTTTACTCTGGCTTGTTCTTGTATCATACTTGTCATGATGTTCAAGACAGAGAAAAGCTAAATTTTCTAGTTTGCTATTACAGTTATTTCTATCCAAATGAGCTATTTGTCCTGGCTTCTCACAAAAATCATTATTTAAACCAAAACAAAGACAGCACCTTCTACCACTTTTATACAGAACTTCAGTTTCTATATCACTAGATATTTTCTTTCGAGTCGTCATAGTATTTCATAAAAATAATGGATAGGTTATTAAGCAGAGGTTTGTATAGAATTTATACCTTAATAGTCATTATCAGCCACACAAATACCTTTACATTTAATACCGTTCGTAGCAGTGCGCTGACAATGAGAACATAGAACTTTTTCGTTTTCTGTTTCTTTATTTATGTTTATATTAGTGTTTGCCTGTAGCTTGTCTTTGTCGATCTGGAGTTTTATATTCATAAGAATAAGCATGGAGGAATTTATTGCTGTTTAAATTTTACAAGCCATTGAGGAGTGATTGCCGATACAACTCTCCGTAAGATAATTCAACAAGGAAACAAAACACTTCCCAACCTTTCACGCCCCAAGCGATCGCTCACCTTGCCCACACAAACAACCTGAATCCCATTAATATAAGTTCGCTTTCATAGGTATATTATATCAATATATCAAATATGATATAAGTACAGCATGGGAGATCAAAGTAAACCTTTAGTTTGGTTACATGGTGAAGTTAAAACCCCACCTTTCAGTCAAGAAGCACGCATAGAAGCGGGTGTTCTGCTCAGACAATTACAGGAAGGTGAATCCCTTGGGTTGCCACATTCACGCCCTATGCCAAGTATAGGAATTCACTGTCATGAATTACGTATTCGAGATACAGATAAAAACTGGAGAATCATTTATCGAATTGATGACGATGCAATCTTGATTGTTGAAGTCTTTAATAAAACAACGAGAACAACATCCAAGAAGATAATTGAGGTTTGCAAAAAGCGTCTAAGCAAATATGATACCGATCAACAGGAGTAATGTGATGGATCGAGCAAAGAGAGAACGTTTGGAATCTAAAGGCTGGAAAATTGGTACAGTTTCAGATTTTTTGGAGTTAACACCTGAAGAAAATATCTTGGTTGAAATTAAGCTAGCTCTCAGCCAAAACTTAAAGGAACGTCGGCAAAAACTGATGACTCAAAGTGAACTCGCTGCTAAGATTAGTTCCAGCCAACCTCGAATTGCTAAAGCTGAAAATGGCGATGCTTCAGTATCAATTGAATTGCTGATTCGGGCAATGTTAGCAACAGGTGCAACTCCTCAAGATATTGGCCAAGTCATTGCTGGTGTGGGGTAAAAGCAATTCTATGCTAAACTCTCAAACTTCTCTTTGCGCCTCTGCGTGAGATAATTCAACAAGGAAACAAAACACTTCCCAACTTTTCACGCCCCAAGCGATCGCTCACTTTACCCCTATAAATAACCCGAACCCCATTAATATAAACCCTTTGCACAATTTCATCCGAACCACGCTTAACCATCCGAGGTTCACCATCTAAAACTGGATCTGATATCTGCACCTGCGGGCTAATTGGCTGATTTAAAGCATTGGGATCGAGTAAAACTATATCCGCTTTTGCACCAACTTTGATAACTCCCGTATCAAGACGAAACCAACCAGCAGGTTCTCCGGTAACGCGGCAAATCGCAGCTTCCGGTGAAAGGAACTTCGTTGCAACTGCTTGTTTGAGCAAAGACAAAGCTCCATCATAGTAGCCCAGGTTACGCACGTGAGCGCCAGCATCGGTAAAACCAGGCAAAATATGCGGATGCTGCATCATCGCTAAACGTGGTTTTAGGCGATCGTTTGCTCCTGTCGCCACCCAGCGTAAATCTGTATCGTATTTTTGTAATGCGTGGATAAATAAATCCACTGGTTCTTGTTGCTTTTGATGAGCAATTTGGGCAAAACTTAACCCTTGCCAACTTGCTTCGGGACAGTGAATAACTTCCATCAAATCTAACTGACGATGGAATGATTTACGCCGTTTATTCAGCCATTCTTGGCGAAATTGACGACGAAATATTTCCGATGCCAATAGTTTTTGTCTTTCTTCTCGTGACTGACAGCCATTGAGTTGTGCGCCTGTGGAGAATTCTTCAAATAAGGGAGTCACAGATCCATCAGAGTAAATGGTGAAAGGTTCAGTTAGGGTTTGAAAGCGCACATTCCCATTTAGAAGCCGATTCCAAATAAAAAGTAGAGGGGAAAATATTCGCCATAGTTTGCGATCGTGTACGGCATCTAAGGCTGAGAGGACTGTTAGCCGCAGTGGTTTTTGTCCAATCCCTGAACCCATACGCAGAATGTCTACAAAGGAAGCGAGCCGTTGTAAATTGGGTGTGACTTGAAAAACGCGATCGCACCGCCGACATAAATCCGCCAACATTGCATATTCTTTAAATTTGGCGTGTTGAGAAGGAATTGTACAGCCTTGCCATTCTCCACTCATCCGATGCCAGGGAAACATATCAATAGAAATGCCAATAAAGCCAGCATCTATTGCATCTCTGGCTATGCGCTGCATAAGATTTAGTTCAAATTTTGTCGGCTGAACCGTTAAACTACGTTCTAATCCCATCACATGAGCGCGTAATGCACTGTGTCCAAACATTGGGGCAACATTGGGGCCAAGGGGTAACTGTTGCAAATGCTGTAAATATTCTGCTGGTGTCTGCCAGGAAACCGACTTTTGTAGCCATTTTGCAATCAGCCGATGGGAAAGTGTTTCTACCCTCTGAAAAATATCAGCCAGGATTTGGGGTTCTGCGATCGCAACAGACAAGCTACAGTTACCAATAACCACGCTGGTAACACCATGACGCACTGATTCGCTCAATCCTGGTGCAATCTCTAACTCTAAATCGTAGTGGGTATGAATGTCGATGAATCCAGGTGTTACCCATAATCCAGAAGCATCAACCACTTCACGCGCTGGGGTAGTTAAGGAGGGTGCAAGGGTAACAATGCAGCCGTTTTGAATGCCGATATCTCCGCGCACAGGTGGAGAGCCTAAGCCATCGAAAATTAACCCGTTTTGAATCAGCAAATCTAACATAATTGTTTGTTGCCCTTGTTTGCTCTACTCCCCACTTAAACGTCGAAGCTGATCTCGAAAATAGCAGAAACTTGGTGATTGATTATTGCCAATGTCCATAAGGGGAGATATCCTTTCAGCCCAAGTTGCTTTCTCTTTACCAATTGCCTGATAAGCAAGTTTAGACAACTTTTGGCGACCACCGGAATATACTACGTCAGCTAACTTCTCCCATGTGCCACAAATCTCATCGTTGGTGTATGAATTTAGAACTGCTTGTTTTGCACTCGGATAAGCTGCCTTCACTGCTGCTAAATCACCCAAGTACCATGCTTCTCCTTCCTCAATAGCAATACAAAATTGTGTCTTTGGCTTAGGATTACAAGAATTTACGAGTTCAAGTAGTTCTTTTCGAAAAGCACTCAGGCATCGGTCATCAAGATCGCAAATGATTATCAGGACAGCATGATAATCAGGGGGATAACTGGCAAATGTATTGCCGTAGCCTTGAATAAGCCGTGGTAACTGGTCGAGCAGAATTCGTTTTTTGGGATCAGAAGTAGATGTTAGATTTTTAGGAATACGCCCTATTCCTTTGTAATGATGGATATTAAATGTGTGTTGTTCGGTGTTAATAATTTTTGGGACAAGAATCTCAAGAGCAATTTTACCGGAAATATCCTCAACGAGTATCTCAAAGTGCATATACTCAACTTGCATCCAAATAGTCACTGTACCAAAGTCCGCCAAGAGGTAAACCTTCAGAAACAAGGTTATTGATCAGAGGATCTTCACTAGCTCGCTTAATTTTCGCAAATCCATCCTCGCCCTTTTCTAAGACCCAAACCTCGTCAGGTTCAAGGGCATCTACAAAATATGGCTGATGTGTTGTTACAAATATTTGTGATCCACCTTTCTGACCTGTAGCGTGTTCCCGAAATTCTCGCGCTAGGGTTTCTAAAAGTTTATGGTAAAGTCCATTTTCTGGTTCTTCAATGCACAAAAATGGTGGTGGTGAGGGATCTTCTAACAGGAGCAGATAAGCAAATACCTTAAGTGTTCCATCTGACATATTTTGGGCATAAAATGGGTCTTGAAAACCCTTGTCGTTGAAACGCAGTAGTAGTCTTCCGTCTGGACTTCTTTCGGTACTAATCTTGTTGACACCTGGAATTTTGCTAGATATTTTTTCAAGTATGGATTGAAACTTTTTAGGATGTTCTCTCTCCATAAACTGAACTACATTGCCCAGATTATCGCCATGAATATTCAAATGCTTTTGTGGCCCAGCCAGAGGTAAACTTCGTGCAGCATCTGGAGTAAAATAGCTTAAATACCACCCTTCAATAAATCTCCTAAATACAGAAATTCTTGGGTGTTGTTTTAGTGAACCCAGAGTTGCGATTCCCAGCTTCCGCTTATCATCAAGTTCAACTACCTCGGTTTCTTTACTCTCTTCTTCCGCTTCACCTCTCTGTATTTTTTCTATTAATTTTGACAAATCAAAATCACCTTCTTCTTCCTCAACTTGTTTGCCTTCCTGTTCGCCCTTCCATGCGATTCCTCTACCTTCATTGAGAATTAGAAAAGAAAAAGGTTGTCCCCTGCTTTGTCCTTTTCTTCGTTGTCGGAGTCTCTCCCTTTTTACATAAGGTCTTCCAGATGAGTCAATATCTATTGCCAACTCATAGGTAATTGGCCGGGCATTATGATCCTCTTTATAATAAATATCAAACTCAATACTTCCCTCTTGTCCTTGGGAACGAATTCTCTCAAAACCCCCACGTCCACGAGAATCACACGCTTCCTCTACTCCATTTTTCAAGCAGTCTGCAAGAAATCCAAAAGTGTCGAAAATGGTGCTTTTTCCCACACCGTTTTTACCGATGACTGCTGTCATTGACGTTAATGGCTTGGCATTCTGTGTGTTCCACAACTTTCCCAAAGTGATATCGCGAATAACTCTATAATTTCTTACCCTAAAGCCTTCTACTTTAGACATTTAAGCCCCTTTGCTCAACTAAAGTAATCCTACAAGTTGCTCTAATTATCTGACAATTCTATAAAATTAACACTATGCTTAATTTTTTATGCCTTTCCACCACGATGTTCAGTTTTCATCCAGCGCGATTGCTCTTTTTGCACACACATCTTTAAAGTCGTCACAATCATCACAGGAATCCAATGCACCATGTAGAATGACCCTTGAATTGTTGCCCAAAGCAAAGACCATCCTCGTAAATTTTGAAATTGGTAAAGTCCAGCAATAAAGGCAATTGTCAGAATGATGCTGAGTAGTGTTTGCAGTGGAAACAGAACTGGATGATGGCTATATAGTATTGTCCAAACTAAGTCTGGTATTAGTCCAATTGGTAGAAGAAATTGCAATAAGAAAAACAATAATAAATCTATTTCTTTCGCCCAACCTAAAGTAAGAATTTGAGGGAAATAATCTAGGTAACGCTGATAGCCACCTTCAGCCCAACGACAGCGTTGATTCCAAAGTTTTTCCCAAGTAGTTACACCTTCTTCCTGAATTGATGGAACTGTAACAAACTCAATTTCTGCACCTGCTAAATAAAGTTTGAAGCAAAGATCCAAATCATCGGTGACAGTGTTCTCATTCCAACCTTGACACTTTTCTAACAATTCCCGACGAACTAACATCCCATTACCCCGCAGTTCAGACATTCCACCAATAGCAATTCGATGGGTTTGCAAAAAGCTATCACAATTCATTTCCATCTGCTGACAACGGGTTAAGAAATTGGTATTAGCATTAGAAATTACTTTTCGCACTTGCACTGCACCGATCGCTTGCTTCTGAAATAGAGGTACTGTTTGCTGGAGAAAATTGGCAGGTAATTGAGCATCTGCATCGCAGACTAAGATAATCTCCCCTTGCGTAAAGGGAAACACCGCATTCAAAGCCCCTGATTTACCACCTTTTGATTCCCGTCGATGAACTTGTAAAGATGGAAATTGAGTTTGTAATTCCCTCAAAACCTGGGGGGTTTCATCGGTACTACCGTCATCAACAACCCAGATATCTACAGAATCGCTGGGATAATTCAATTGGCATAAGCTGTAAACTAGATTAGCCAAGACTGGACTTTCATTTTTAGCCGGAACTAAAATCGAGACTGGCGGTAAATAAATCTCACTCTCCATCACCGCCGCCACTGGTTTTGCTAACAGCATCCGTAATGTTTGCACAGTCAAGATTGCCGTTAATCCCAGCATCAACCATTGTGTTTCTGGTAGCCAGTGCAGCAAACTCACGCCACCCCAAACTAATAAAACTACTATGGTTGCTTTGAGACGGCGATGAAAGCTAATATTTTTATCGGGCTGATAGGTGCTTCTTCCCACTTTATTTGCTATATCCTTTCGGTTCGTGGCTTAGTCTTGCGACGTAATAATAGCATCGTCACTGCTCCCAGAAGGAAACCGCCCACACCTGCTGCAACTGCTAGAATCCGCCCCAATTGTTGAGCAGCATTTAGCACTGGGTTATTCAGTAGATTTGAAGAAAAATGCAGCGATTGAATCGTCCATTTATCTTGGAGTTTTTGCAGCACTGCTGTCCATCGCAACGCCATATCAGCCGCTTTGCCATCTTTGAAAGAAAAAGATGCGATCGCTTCTCCAGAGGCAACATCTATATCTGGAGTAAGAAATGTTCTAAGAGTATCTCCCTTCAGTTGCATTTTGATATCTTTGATGGAATTGGAAAACTGCTGATTCCAGTACTTTTCAAATTCAGGAACTTTGTTAAAAGTCTGGTTATCAACTGTTGTGATTGTGAAGTTTGGGTGCAAGTAAGGCTGTATTTTGGTAAAATCGCGGGTGTTTATGGCTTGGAGGGCAATATCCCGTGTGCGAATAATTGCATTTATCTCCTGTGGGTTGACATCTGCCAAAGCGGATTGGGGTAGATTCCAAATTACCAGCACTAACAAAACACTCCAAAGTAGCTGAGTGTATTTGTATATACTTGCCTGTCTCTGTTTGATCATCTAAAAAACCTGTAGATTGAGTGACACATACCGAGAATTTTTTAATATTACTATCCACATTTAGCACTTCTTTTTGTTAGACATAAAGAAATACAAAAACAAGTGCAATACTTTTCGGTTAAGGGGGAAAGGGGAAAGGGAAAGGGTTTGAATTTCCCTTTCCCCATTACCCTTTAACCTTTCCCCAGACCAAAAGAGAGATTATTGGGTTTAACCGAAAAGTATTGAAAAGAAGTGCTGATCAAGTCAATCAGTTTTCTCTAACCCTGATTTTAGGTTAGGTATTTTCATTAATCTATAATTGTTGACAATCAGTAGGTTTTAACGGAGTCTACTTTATACTTCAAATGACCATTGTGAAGTGCGATCGCTTTCCCGCTCGCACTTCACCCTATATCACTCAATTTTTTATTTTGTCATAGGCGCGATCACTCCTATGATTTTTGTCTTACGAAGCAAGACGACGTAACACTATCAGAGAGCGGTCTGTAACTGGCACAGTTTGCTCACCCATAACCAACTTTCCTGGGCTAAGGAAGCGAGATTCGTTGGTGTCAATAACTATTTCCCATTCCCTATCCTGGAAAACATTGGGTAAAGCAAACTCAATCGTTTCGTAGTGAGCATTAAAAAATAGCAGAAAGCTCTCATCAATAATCCGTTCACCACGGCGGCCAGGAGTAACAATGCCCTCGCCATTCAAGAAAATTTCCATAGCTTTGGCATAACTAACTAGCCACTGCTTTTCAGTCATTTCGCTACCATCGTCATTAAACCAACCAATATCACTGATCCCAAAACCGTGAATAGGACGACCTTGAAACCACTTACGCCGCCGAAATACTGGATGCTGATGACGAAAATAAATCAGCTCGCGGGCAAAATCTAGTAGTTCGGAATTAGACTTTTGTAAACTCCAATCACGCCAGGCAATTTCATTATCTTGGCAGTATACATTGTTGTTACCCTTCTGAGTGCAACCAATTTCATCTCCTCCTAATAGCATGGGTATGCCTTGAGACAGCATTAAAGTTGCTAAAAAGTTGCGTCGCTGACGTTGCCGTAAGCGGATTACATCTGGGTCATTGGTTTCTCCTTCTACACCGCAATTCCAAGAGCGATTATGGCTTTCCCCATCCCGACTATCTTCACCGTTGGCATGATTATGCTTTTCGTTGTAGCTGACCAAATCATTGAGCGTGAAGCCATCATGAGCAGTAACGAAATTAATACTGGCACTGGGATTACGCCCGTTTGCTTGGTAAAGGTCAGGACTACCAGTAAAACAGTAAGCAAATTGTCCGAGGCTATCATCCTCACCACGCCAAAAATCCCGCACAGTATCACGATATCTGCCATTCCATTCAGACCAACGTAAAGGAAAATTGCCAACTTGATAACCGCCTTCTCCCAAATCCCAAGGTTCAGCAATCAGCTTTACATCTGCCAGAACTGGATCTTGATGAATAATATCAAAAAAAGCTGCGAGACTATCTACTTCATATAGTTCTCGCGCTAATGCCGAAGCTAAATCAAACCGAAAGCCATCAACATGCATTTCTGTTACCCAATAGCGCAGGCTATCCATGATTAACTTCAGAACTTGGGCATGACGCACATTTAGGGAGTTGCCGCAGCCTGTGAAGTCCATGTAGTAACGGGAATTATCTTTGACCAAGCGGTAGTACACAGCATTATCGATGCCTCGTAGCGATAATGTTGGCCCTAAATGATTGCCTTCGCCAGTGTGGTTATAAACTACATCTAAAATTACTTCAATGCCAGCAGAGTGTAAGTCCTTGACCATCTGCTTAAACTCAGTCACTTGTTGTCCGACTGATCCACTAGCGCTGTAACCAGAGTAGGGGGTGAAATAATTAATAGAATCGTAACCCCAATAGTTTTTGAGTCCTTTATTTACCAGAAATCCTGGAGAAGATAAAAAGTGATGTACAGGCATCAATTCCACAGATGTGATTCCTAGTTGTTGGAGATATTGAATTGCAACTGGATGTGCCAGCCCTGCATAAGTACCACGTAATTCTTCTGGAATTTCTGGGTGTTGTTTAGTAAAACCTCTAACGTGAGTTTCATAAATAATAGTTTCGTGCCACGGTATAGAAAGTAGTTTGTCATCTCCCCAATCAAAAGACTGATCGACAACAATACACTTCGGCATAATTTCGGCATTATCTAAATCAGAAAAAGCGAGGTCTTGTTCTAGTGCATCTAAAGAGTAGCCAAAATTAGCTGGACTATCGCTAATTTCCCCATCAATTGCCTTGGCATAGGGATCAATTAATAGTTTATTAGGGTTAAAGCGATGACCAAGTTCTGGGGCCCAAGGGCCATGTACTCTAAAACCATACCGTTGCCCAGGCCCGACTCCTGGTAGATAAGCGTGCCAAACAAAATTATTTTTTTCTGTTAAAGGCAAGCGAATTTCATGATTCTCAGCATCAAACAAACAAAGTTCTACACCTGTTGCATTTTCCGAAAATAAAGCAAAATTCGTACCTTTCCCATCCCAACTAGCACCCAAGGGATATACATTCCCAGGCCATACAGCTACATACATAAGCGAATTACCAAGAACTAATTTTACTGTTAATAAAAAACTTAAAGATGTCTTTAATAATTAATATAAGTTAATTTTCAGGTTAAAGCTAATAAGTTTAAACTAAATAAATTACTGTTTTATTGCAACTTTTATCCTTGAAAAGTCTTAAAATCTGATAATAATGATTACTTTACATTTGAAAATAGAATTTTTAATCGTCAGGTGATAATATTGGCAACATCCTTGTTACTTTTGAAGTCATAAATATGCTAACAAGTTTATCTGCACATCTTTTCAGTTTCATAACTCTACGAAAAATAGCAAATACCGACATCTACCAAAATGAATAAAATTATTTATATCAGCGTGTAGATTTACTTAAAATATATTTTATGAGAACATTATATAACTTTTTGCACTTACTTATTGTTGTAATATTTGTATCTGATAGCAAGCATGATCTTGAGTGATAGAACTGCCCAATAAATATGGATTTCCTTTAGCCAATGCGTTGTTGTGGAAGAAATAAATTTACTATCTACTAAATGTATTGATATATTTTGAGCGGCAAAAGATACAGATAAAAGTGAAACTACGGAATAAAAGCAAGAATACGTTGAATTTTAAAGACAAATATCACCTTACCATTTATGCCATCCGGTATATGTGCGCGAACCGCAATAGCGATTAACTTAAATATTAGGAAAATGCGCGAATTGGCTGGGTTTAAGCTAAAGGGAATCAATAAAAGCCCTTTGGCTTACTTTTTTAGCGATGGTATTGACGTACAGTCTCACTGCCTGCGTTTTTCAAGCCTTGGGAGTTTTTAACAAGCTCACTAAGCTGTTATGCTGCCGTGTTCAGGCAAAATCTCTAGTAGAAATCAACCTGTATTAGGAAATGGGCGATGCACATTGGATTTCTCAACCCTCAAGGCAATTTTGATTCAAACAATAGTCACATAACCAAACACCCAGATTTTGGGGGTCAACTGATTTACGTTAAGCAAGTCGCCATAGCTATAGCCGAAAAGGGACACAAAGTTGATATTCTCACCCGTCAAATTATTGACCCGGAATGGCCAGAATTTGCCGAAGCGTTTGACACTTATCCAGGAATCGATAACGTCCGCATTATCCGCTTACCAGCTGGGCCAAAAGAATTTCTTCCCAAAGAGTTGTTATGGACTCATCTGATTAGTGATTGGGTACCCAATATCTTGGAATTTTATCAACAGCAAGGTGGCTTACCCGATGCTATGACTGCTCACTACGCCGATGGAGGGCTGTGTGGCGTTCTAATTGAAGAGGATACAGGCATACCTTTTACCTTTACTGCTCATTCTCTTGGTGCCCAAAAGATGGACAAGCTGGAAGTCACTTCAGAGAATCTGTTAGAAATAGATGAGCAATTCCATTTTAAATATCGCATCCTAGCCGAACGCCTGAGCATGAATCGCTCGGTCGTTAATATCACCAGTACACGACAAGAACGCTTTCAACAGTATTCTCATCGAGTTTATAGGAGTGCAGTGGATGTAGACAATGACAACCGCTTTGCAGTGATTCCACCGGGAGCAGATTTCTCGATTTTCGGTGCAAAAGCACGTTCCGAAAATGAGAAAGCGACTGAAGAGTTCATTCAGGAGCGATTGGCACGGGATATTGCAGAGCCACGTAGAGATTTGCCTGTCATTGTAGCATCCAGTCGATTAGAGCTTAAAAAAAACATATTAGGGCTAGTGCAAGCCTTCGCAATCAGTCCAACACTTCAGGAACGAGCTAACTTGATGTTGCTTACAGGGGGACTGGACGATCCCTTACGAGAAGAGGCTAGTGACAGCATAGCTGAAGAGGTATTAGCCCCCATTCGAGAGGTGGTCAAGGAAAACGACTTGTGGGGCAAGATTAGTGCATTTGGCTTGTCAGATCAGTCTCAAGAGTCACTGGCAGCAGCCTATCGGTTTATGGTTAAACGCCGCTCGGTATTTGCGCTGACAGCACTTTACGAACCCTTTGGGCTTGCTCCTTTAGAAGCAGCAGTTGCAGGTTTACCAGTGGTAGCAACCAAGAACGGTGGCCCTAGCGAAAGCTTGCGACAGGGAAATAAGGAATATGGCATACTCGTAGACCCAGAAGATCCTGCTGATATTGCACGAGGCTTGGAGCGGGTGCTATGTGATGCTCAAGAGTGGGACTATTTTGCCCAAGCTGGTCAGCAACGGGTTCTGAAGACGTACAGTTGGGAATCTACTGCTGAAAACTACCTGACTTTGCTTGAGCAGATTCTGTCTTTACCGGAAACCCGCGATCGCGCTGAACTCCTGCCCATCCATCCCTACTTTCGTAATCCAGAATCGCAGACCGATGTTTCTTTGGAAGAATTAAGCGACCTCTACTTTGGGGTTAATTAATTTTGAGATGTAGCCGCACAGGTTAATGCTGTTTGTACCTGATTCGGAGATTGATTGCTAATTAATTCAATTTTACCTTGGGCATTACGTCGCCAAGATGTAGCTTGAACAAGTATTTCTGGGGATTTCTGTATTTGTGCTTTGACTGGTTGTGTTGTGTGGAATGCAGAGATGTCGCGGATGTCTGACCAAGTGCGATCGCTCATAATTTCCTGTGTCGGATTTTGCGGTATCCCACCTCTACCTGTGGCGACAAAACTACTACCACTGCTATTTGCACATCCTGTAGCGATTTTTTGGGAAGAATCACTAACATTCACAGGTAATTCCACTAGACCAGAATTGGGGTCAAAACCAATAGTATTAACGTTAACTGTACCATTCACTCCAAATTGTGAACTGGCAGTGATATCATTTTCTGGTGTTAGTTGCGGACGATATTCTAAACCAAAAATCCCCTGAGTTGTAATGTCAATATTTCCGCCTTTACCTTGGAAAGCATTGGCAATGATATCGCTGTTTTTCCAGGCGAGAATGATAGGTGAATTAATGGTAATGTTACCACCATTGCCAGCAGCACCAGCTTCAGAATTAATGAAGCTACCATTACGTATGAGCAAATAATCGCGGAGTTGGAGATTGATATTGCCTCCTTGACCAGCTTTTGTAGATGCGGAAAGACTACTATTGTTGAGATATAAGGTATTGGCATTAACGTTTAAGGTACCTGCATCACCTTGAACTTCATTTTCGACAAAAACTCTTGCCCCATCACGAATGGTTAATTTAGGAGTATTAATTGTGACACTGCCTGCATTTGCCTTGGAGGTACTATTGTTACTAATGTTTGTAGAAGTTCTCACTAGAAATAAACGGGCGATCGCCCCAATATAACTAGGATTTTCTGCGTCTTTCATGCCCCTAACATCAATTGACTCAGTGGCATTAATGGTAAGATTGCCAGCATTCCCACTACTCACACTCGAAACTGAGACTAAACCTCCATCTTGTATTGACAATTTCCGGGTATCTAAATGTAAGTCTCCTGCATCTCCTGGGCCAAAAGTATTCGCTGATAGCAAGCTGATAAAAAGCGATCCAGGAGGAGAATCCAAACTTGAGACATTCACAGTATCAGCAGTAACTTTAACATTGCCACCCTGACCGCTAGAAAAGCTCCTAGTACCAACATTAGCACCGCCCAAAATTGAAAGGCTATCAGTAGAAATCGATAAATCTCCACCTTGCTTAGTTCCAAAAGCAGCAGCAACAAGTACACCAAAGATCGGAACAGTAGATGGATCTTTCGGATCAACCCCACCCACAGACACTGCATTGGCATTGATTGTGATGTTACCACCACGGGCTGAATTATAGCTACGATTCATGACAATTGCCCCGCGATCAATGGTCAATGTTGGAGTTGTAATCACAATATTTCCTGCGGTTCCTGATAGTAGAACTTCATTGACTATGCCACTGGAACTGCGAAAATCTGCTGATTTACCAACTACTTGTAGCGATTCTGTAGCATTAACAGTAATATCACCTGCTTTACTGTTGCCTAAATTTTGTACTACCAGCAAAGAACCATCCTGAAGATCGAGCTGTTTACCCTGAAGTTGAATCGAACCGGGGCTGGTTCCGCGTACAGATGCAACAGCACCTTGACTCATTTGGATATTACCAAAGCTAGAGCCAATACTTGGATAGCTAAACGTTAATGCTTGCGGCGTGAGATGGATATTTGCACTGCCTTGGGTAATGCTGCCAAGTTCGATTCGTCCTCCTGGTGCGGAAAGAAAGCTACTATCGAGAACGAGATCACCACCTATCAAAGCTAGTGTTTTTTCAGGTAAAACCTGCAAGCCATTTGTACTAGTTAATCCAGAAACAGAAGTTGTGGGGTTCAATCTACTATTATTTCCCACTCCTTGCACGGAAATAGTTCCCGGATTGCCCCCAAGTTGTAACCCTACAGGTACACTCATAGTTAACAATGGGGATTTAGTTATGTTGGTGCTAAACTCGTTGCCATCAGCAAATTGGATGCTATTAGCGGTTGTGCCGACAAAAGAACCACCAACGTTTAAGCTAGCATTTGCACCAAATATAATCCCCGCCGGGTTGAGTAAGAAAAGGTTAACACCGCTATTAGTGTTGATAGAACCATTAATATAAGAAATACTATTACCAGTGACGCGACTAAAAATATTTTGAATGTTGGAATTATGGCTGAAAGTTGCAGAACCACCTGTAGGAATAGAGAATTGGCTAAAGCTGTGAAATAAATTATTGCTAACAACAGTACCGCCAGTAATGTTGTAACTATTACTGCTAGACACAGCGGTGTTGAGAGTGCCATCAGGCGTGACCTGCGCTTGAACACTGCTGTTACCAATAGCAGATATATAGATTGCACCAATTAAGCTTAAGTTAGTAAAAGTTATTTTCATCAGCCAAACTTGTAATGATTTATCTTGTGTCTAGTTTTCCCAAAATGAATTGAGCAATTGAGGTGGCTGTGTAATGTGATGGTGAGTTTTTTTCAGTTTTGATTAACAGCAGTACAAATTAATAATGGTGGTAAATAATTTCTTGGTTGAGGCAGGTAGGGGGAGAAAAATATACCCTCTTGGCTCCCCTGCTTCCCCTGTCTCTACACAGGTTAAGGTTTTTATGCCTAACCCAAGCATATTAATTCATATCTTCAACAATTTAACTTTGAGTTTGAGCCAGAATTGGTAAGCTAATGACAAATTCTGTTCCTTCACCTGGAGTAGAATTTACATTTAGATTGCCACTGTGTTTTTCGACAACAATAGAATGAGCGATTGCTAATCCTAATCCCGTTCCTTTACCAACACCTTTAGTAGTAAACAAATGATCAAATATCTTTTGTTTGACTGACTCGCTCATCCCCACTCCATTATCAGCAATCTTCACCTCAACTTGTTGATATTTTAAGAAGGTGGTGATTGTAATTCGGTTAGGATTAGCTTTAATATCCTCAAATTCCCGGTCTGTATTTGATTCATCCAAGGCATCAATAGAGTTGGCTAGGATATTCATAAATACTTGATTTAATTGTCCCGGAAAGCATTCAACTGGTGGCAAGCTACTGTAATTCGTCACTATCTCAATTGCTGGACGGTGATCATTAGCTTTAAGACGATGTTTTAAAATTAGAATTGTACTATCAATCCCTTCATGAATGTTAAATGGAACTTTGTAATCTCTATCGGCACGAGAAAAAGTTCTGAGGCTCGTACTAATATTTTCTAGCCTCTCACAGGCCATAGTCATCGAATCAATTATTTTGGGTAAGTCTTCTAATGTATAATTCAAATCAATTTCTTCAGCATGGTTGATGATTTCATCTCCCGGATTGGATAGCTTTTCTTGATACAGTTTTAAGTGTTCAAAAACATCAACAAAGGTGGGTTTCGCTTGTTTGAGACTGGCAGCAATAAAGCCCAAAGGATTATTCATTTCGTGAGCCACCCCAGCCACTAAGTTACCCAATGCAGACATTTTTTCGTTTTGGACAATTTGTAATTGAGCTTGTTGCAAATCTTCTAAAGCTTGTCCGGCTTGCTGATAAAGTTGGGCATTTTCTAAAGCAATTGCCGCTTGGGAAGATAGTAGATTAATCACCTGTAACCGATTAGTAGTAAATACCCCTTGATTCAGTTGATTTTCTAGGTAGAGAATCCCCACCAAATGACCTTGGTTAATAATGGGTGTACATAATACACTTTGAGGTTGATGTCGGAGCATATATTCCCCAATCACACCGGGAATATTTGTTTTGCAATTATCTATGATGACGGTTTCTTGAGTATTTTTAACATAATTGATCAGTTTTATCGGAATATCTTGACAAGTGTCTAGTAGTTGTGAATCAAGAATGGTTTTGACATCAGTCTGAGAATTTGACTGTTGATCGATAAAGGTAATTGCCCGCACTTGCCAAATATCTTCTTGAGGAAGAATTAATACAGATGTTTTCGCACCGGAATTTTCTAGGATAATGCGAGTGAGGTTGCTGATAAGTACGTCTAATTCGATACAACTAGAGATGGTTTGAGCGGCTTTGAGAATACAGGTCAAATCTAGAGTATCAGAAATACTAGTACTGCTGGTAGCATAAGTAGATGTACCGACAATGGTGGCTATGCTTTCTAAGGGATTAAAGTTGAATTCTTGCTGTTGCAAAATGGGTTTGAGTAATTGGGGATAGCGTTTTTCCAAGTCATCAGTTTTGGCTTTTGCTCCCCAACGGGCATAGCAGTAATATGCCTGTTGCAGATATCCTTCTGCGGCTTTTTCTTTACCCCATTCTAGGTAAAATTTGGCAGCAAGCTCGTTAGCGATCGCTGTTTCCTGAATATAGTCATTGGCGATCGCTTCTTGGATAGCGATTTCATAATAATCTGCGGCTTGTACGCGATCGCCAGTTACACGAGCTTGTTCAGCCAAAACTAAATTGTACTTATGCTGATAATTGACTGGCGCATGATTTGCCCATTCTTGCATTTTTGCTTGGTTTTCAGCTACTTTCTGGAGATAAAGCTGTTGCTGTGCTTCATTTACCTGAGAACAAAGAGCTAACAAACTCAAAGATTGATAGAAATTTCGCAAAGGAACAATTAATAAGCCTGCTGCTCCCTGCTCATACTGCTCAAATTTTTGGGAATATTCCCAAGCAGACTTGTATTCGCCAAAAAGATAAGCTAGGAGGGTTTTTGCTAAATAGACATAACAGATACCATTTATATTGTTAGTTGCAATCAAAGTTGGTAACATCTCTTCTTCGTGAAAATGCTTACCAATTAAACAGCAGGGATTAACCGCTTCTCCTTGTAAATTTAAAACTGTTTGCCGCCAGATATTTCCCCAAACTAGAGATACCTCTTGTTTAATTTGCTGCATTAGGTCGCAATATTTATCTGCCTCCAGCACTGCATTTTCTAGGTTTTCTCCACTCCAAAAGAGAAACTGACTATAGCAATTAGCACAATAACCAACATATTCTAAATTTCCAGTTTCTAATCCACTTTGTAAACCATCCAAAAATAAGCCTAATGTGGATTTAATGGAATCTTTCCAGTGTTTAATAAACAAGCTAAATGTGAGATAAACTCTACTTTTAAGTTCTTTAGTTTGAAATTTATCTAAAAGTTGTATTGCCAGTTTACCAAAGCTATACCCATCTTCAATTGCACCAATACTGCACAAAAATAATCCATAGAGACTGTAAGCTACAGCAGCCTGTGGTGAGTTGCCAGACTGAATACAAATCTCGATCATTGTAAAAATCTTGAGTGGCAGCAACATCGGTTTGGCTATATAAACCGGGGCAAATAAACCCGATAAAATGCGAAGTGCAACTAATTTTTTGGGATCGGTTATTTCTGGCATATCTGCCAATGCTGCAATTGATTGATGAACCAACATTTGTTGTAACCGGTCATATTCATCAAAAATCATTTGAGTGTTACCGTCTTCAGGTAAGGTCAAATCTAGTAATTGGAGTGCTTCTCTACCTGTGGCGATTGCTTCAATGAATTTATTTTGTGCTGTATAAGATTGGATTTGAATCTCATAAGTACGAACTTTTTCTAATGGAGATTTAGCGTTTTTAAGAATAATCTCTACTAATGATTTTGATGACTCAAAGTTTGTATTGAGATATTCTGCTTCAGCCGCAGATTCGTAAACAGCAAGGGCTAAATCGTAGCTACTTTGCCAAGCATCTATCGGCAATAGAAGCATCGCAACTTTTAAATATTCGACTGCTGTTGCATAAGCAGTTGAGTTTTTGGCTTTACAACCAGCTATTAGATTTAACCGGGCTAGATGTTCTCGTTCGCCAGGTTCTTCCAATAACTCCAATCCGTAATTGAATTGGTTAACGATCGCAAAAATCCCTTCTTCTTGCTGGTGTGGAGGTGTATTTTCCAACAACAATCGCCCAATTTGCAGGTGTGTTGACTGTTTTTGTGCTTCTGGAATCAGTGAATAAGCAGCTTGCTGGACGCGATCGTGTAAAAATTTATATACAGCCATCTCAGAATGTTCTTGAGTAGCTGCTTGATTTTCTGAACCAACAAAAAACTTATAAACCTCACTTTGCGGCAAAATCAATCCTTCTTGCAAAGCCTTCCACAAACAATCTGCGGTTTCTACCTCCGATTGTTTGGAAACAATCGCTAATGTTTTTAAATCGAATTGATTCCCAATACAAGCCGCTAGCTTCAATTGTTGTTGAGTTGCTTCTGGTAGTCTTCGTAATTGGAAGACCATAAACTCAACAACATCATCTGCTAAAGTTTGCTGATTTATTTGGGAAATATCACATTGCCAACATCCCTCTACAAAATTGAATTGAATTAGACGGTCTTGATGTAATGATTTGAGAATCTGAGTCGCAAAAAATGGATTTCCTTGAGCTTTGCGATCGACCAATTGTGAAAGAGATAATGCCATATTATCTGCACAATTTAACGTATCTGCTACAAGTTGATTCAATTGTAATTGGTTGAGTGGTTTCAGGGTAAGGCTATTTACAGTTACACTTGTTTTGCCAATTTCATCCAACATTACCATCAACGGATGTGCTGGAAATACTTCATTGTCTCGATACGCACCAATTAACAACAAATATCCCTGATTAGCTTCATTTATTAATAATTGTATGAGTTTCAATGAAGCGGAATCTACCCACTGCAAGTCATCTAAAAATATTACTAAAGGATGGTCTTTAGTTGTAAATACTTGGAGAAATTTCTGAAATAATAAATTAAATCGGTTTTGGGCGGCGTTACCTGATAACTCTGGTGCAGGGGGTTGTTTGCCAATAATTCTTTCTAATTCAGGAATGACTTCAATAATTACCTGACCGTCTTCACCTAATGCTTGAACAATTTTATTTTTCCATTCTTGTATTTTAATACTGCTTTCTGCTAGTAACTGCTCCATAAAATTGCGGAAAGCTTGGACAAATGCCGAGAAAGGAATATTTCGATTAAATTGGTCGAATTTGCCTTTTATAAAATAACCGCGTTGGCGAACGATAGGTTTATGGACTTCATTAACAACCGCAGTTTTACCAATTCCAGAAAACCCAGCTACCAATGTTATTTCTGTTGCGCCCAGGCTGACATTTTCAAATGCTTTTAGTAAGGTTTTTATTTCTAATTCCCGTCCATAGAGTTTATCAGGGATAATAAATCTATCGCACACATCCCGTTGTGCAATTGTGAAACTTTCAATTTTACCTGTTTTCTTTAGTTGAGCCAAACTCATTTCTAAATCATGTTTTAATCCTAATACGCTTTGATAGCGGTCTTCAGCATTTTTGGACATCAACTTACTTACTATCTCTGAGATAATAGCCGGAATTTGTAAGTTAATTTTATGTATCGAAGAGGCTATTTTAGCGATATGAGAATGTACCAACTCCATTGGGTCATTTGATTGAAAAGGTAACTCACCTGTGAGTAACTCGTAGAAAGTTACACCAAGTGAATAAAAATCAGTTCGGTAGTCAATCCCTCGATTCATTCTCCCTGTTTGTTCTGGAGAAATATAAGCTAGTGTTCCTTCTAATACATTGGGACTAATTAGGGTTTGTGTTTCCCTTGGTAATAGAGAGGCAATACTAAAGTCGATTAATTTAACTTCTTTAGAATGAGGATTAATTAAAATATTGCTTGGTTTGATATCTTTATGAATGATGCGCTCAGTATAGAGTATCTCTAAGGTATTACACAGTGCGATCGCTATTTGTAAAAACTCTTGCAAAGACCCAAAGTTCCGCGTCTGGTTACGAGTAAAATAATCTTTTAGAGAAATTCCACCAAAATCTTCCATGACCAATACATAGCCATTTTGATATGCTTCTAGGCTGTAAGTTTGGACGATTAGGGATGAGTTGAGATTTTTGGCAATGGTGTACTGATTGCGAAACTGTACCAGTTCATTAAAGGTGGGATATGGATTTTTCAGCAGTTTGATCGCTACAGGTAATGAATCACTTTCTCGATACCCACGATAAACAATGGTTCGAGAACCATTGTAGATTTCTTCAATGACTTGATATTTGGGAATACTAACCTGAGTGCTGAACATACTGCTAAATCCTAGTGATTTCTCAGTTTATTGTTCCCAAATTAGTAACGTTACACTAAGGTTGATTGCTAAAGATTACAGTTTCATAGTCTGACTAGTGGTCTGTCCGATTAAATTTGAGAAATAAGAGAACGAATCGCGCTAACGCAGTGTCTCGCAGAGAAGGAAGAAGGGAAATTGAATAATTTATCCAACCCAGAAAAATTAATGGAACAGACCACTATGATTTATCAGCAGGAGCGGGAATTTGTTACCCCGCCTGCTGTTATTGAAAAAAGTTATATCATCTGATATTTAAAGAGGGTTATGTTGGAAGCAGCCCTCAATTACCTTTTTCTGGAATTACCGCATAAGCATCAATTTCAAATAACATCCCATCAAGTGCAAGCCTGGGAACGGGAATAAGAGTATTTGCTGGTGGTTTATATCCCCACAAATTACTAATTTCACGTCCTAATGGGATCAATTTACTTTGGTTGTAATCTGCTATAAGAATAGTAGTTTTTGCTACATCTTTTGGTTGGGCTCCGACTGCTTGTAAGGCAAAACGGAGGTTTTTAAAAGCCTGTACTAACTGCTTTTCAAAGTCATCGGAGACAAGATTTCCTTGTAAGTCGGAACCAAATTGACCAGAAATATAGACGGTTCTAGTCCTTGGTGGCGTAACAGCTATATGACTATAGCCATTTCGGGTTGCATCATATAATGTTGGTGGGTTCACCAATTTCAACTCTTTATTTTCTTGAGCCCCCACTTCCTTTTGGGTTCCCACCATAAAGGCGGTAGTTATCCCGCTACCTCCAAGCCACAAAAGTGCATTTCGTCGCGATAAGTTTGCTACTACTGAATTTACAGCACTGGTAATACGTCGAGTCATTAAAGCTCCTTAAATATGAGTTCTGTCTTTTTGCTCATACTGACTTCTATTATCTACCATTGGAGTAAAAAAGCACTAGTTAAGATGGGTATTTCGGAGCGAACAGTCAGCGCTAAACGTACTGACTGCTTCAGCAAACTGCTGGTTTTGTTCCATCAATGCCATGTGTCCGCCTGGTTTGATGGTGACTCTTTCAGAGTAAGGTAATTCTGCTTTCATGCGATCGCTGGCCACAGGTTTAGTCGCTATATCTGAAGCCCCACACATTACCAATACAGGTACGTTAATAGTTGCGAGTGTTTGTGCTTCGTCAAACTTTAACATTGCCAGTGTGCCACGAGCCAAAACACCAGGCGAACCCAATGCTGATAGGAAAGCGGCAAAATTGAGTTGACCGCGTGTTTCAGTACCCGTAAATCCAGATAGTTCTACGCTGATATACAGCGAACCATTGAAATACGAAAGCCAAGTCATCAACCAAAAAATCGGCCACAGCACGATAGTCAGGTACAACAAAGGTTCGAGTAGCGGTTTCTGCAATTTCCGTACCAGATTGCTGAAGATGCAAGTTTTAACCGGATTGGTGTAAGTAGTATCCACAAGAATTAAGCCAGCCACCCGACTCCCTAATTGCTCTGGAAACAGGCGACAGAATGTCAGGTTAATCATCCCACCCATGCTGTGTCCTAGCAGGATAACAGGTTTATTCCCTGCTATAGCAACAACAGCTTCTAAGTCACGGGCATATTTTTCTAGGGAGTGATCGTTATTTTTCGGTTTAGAGGATTTTCCTAATCCTGGTAGATCCCAAACAATTACTCGGAAGCGATCGCTTAATTGTCGTTTTGCATAATACCATATAGTACTGTTTGGCCCCCAACCATGTGACAAGATAATTGGTTGACCATCTTCAGGGCCAAAAAACTCAACTTGTAACACGCTCCCATCAGGGCGTGGCAAGCGTTGCACGGTTTTACTACGCATAAACTTGGGTTCCTGATTTCCAGGACGGCGCAGTAGTGGCAAACTGATAAAACGACCGCCAAAAGTCCACAGAACCATTACTAGTCCAGCTACTAAGTAGGAAGTTCCTATAAGTTCTCGTTCGTACCACTCATAGAGAATGTAGATTCCCCCACCAAGTATCCCAACGGATAGCAGTTGAAACAGCCATATAAGTAGAAAATTATGAGGCATGAATATCATGAGCCTAAACCTTGGGATACCTTGTTAACTGGATTGTCTTTTAGGTTCATACCATAGTTAGAATCATCCAACTTTCACTCCTAGGAATGATTTATACAGTATTGTCAGGATGATAGAAATACTGAGTTAGTTAATAACTACTAAGTAAAAAATGTAATGATGCTTGGAACGGATTAATTGTGAAGATAAAATATTTATTATAGGAATCCGCTTTGATTTTTGTTCGCGCAAGGTGGCGCAGCCATACTTACTTGCGTGGAAAGGTAAGAGGCAATAGGCAATAGGAAAGAAGCCTTTTTGAGTTGTATGGAGTTTTTTGAAAATCAAATAGGATTCCTATATATCAGGATATTTAAGGGAGTAATTGTAATCCCTTAGTCTGTAATTGCTGCTCAATATACTGCATTTGTTCGATAGTTTCTCCAGTCAGGATCGCATAGAGATCGGTATAGATTTTTCCGTACTTAGCCTTCTCTAAAGCCGATAGAATAATCAAGTCTTGGCGATCTAATTCTGGTTTCAAGGTTATGAGGATTGATTCTAATGTCCCCTCCATTCGGTAGCTACTGGAGTATTTAGCTACTTCTTTTCCCAGTCGCAGTAGAGTATGACGCTGCAAGCACAACGGAGTAGAACCATTAACTCGGAAATTGGCATCGATCGCGTAAAATTGTCCGTCTTGGTTTTCCAGCACATCAAAGCCAATCACACCGAAATATCCCTGTTTGTGAGCATAATCACCAATGTTGGCAATCATTTCAAAGAACTTGCTCATGTCAGTTTTACCGTAGTCAATCACTCCTCCTAAATAGTTGCCTTCTGGAGTGACGAGTTGTCCAGTAGTGCCGATGAGAGTTATCTCCCCCGCTTTGTTCACATAGAACTGTACGCAGTAATTCTGCACCTCATTCTTGACAAACTCCGAGACAATAATCGTATCAAGTAACTTAATATCAAGATATTTCCTAATTTCTTCAAGGCAGTAGTTTAGATCGCTGGGACTTTTGATGATATAAGTGCCTTCTCCTGAGAGTCCGTGGGACGTTTTAATTAAGTAGGGAAATTGTGGTAACTGAATGTCTGCGATATTGACTTGGTGCAGATTGTAGCTCTTATATTTTGGACATTGCACCCCTAGTTCGTCTAGCGTTACTTTGCTGAGTAAACGGTAATGGGTGTCTGAAGTAACAGCGTGTTTTTCAGGTTTTAGACAATCAAAAGGAAATAGAGTGATGAGTTTATCAAAGCGTTCGCTGTGGCTGAGATCGTCTAGATAAGTCGAGCAATCCATCATCTCAATATTGGAGTGCTTGAATCCGAAATGCTCTTGCCAGTATTCAAGCAGGGGCTTTGGTGGCGGAATAATCACAATTCCGGGAATGCGATCGCCTAAGACAGCCAGATTTTTCCAAGGTTCTTTCTGACAAATCTTATCGAAGGAGGTTTTGCTGGCTTCACTACTGCCATCTTGAATAAAATATTTTTTCCGGTTGGGATAAGCAGCCCAACTCGCAGTTGCAGGATAATTTAAGATAAATCCATAAGATCCATCTGTGATATCTTGAGCAAATAAGTCAGAAAGAGAACTGCCTTGAAAGTATTGAAAGTTATATTTTGAGTTCATTAATTCCTCCGATAAATTGCATTCATTTGTGAATGCGGTTGTTTCTATAAAACAAGCCTATTGGATTGATAAATAACACCAATATAAAGAAAGCTGAGACTTGAGCAAATTCTGGTGTAATTAATCTATCTGCTGCTTGAGATTGTTCCTAAAGCTGTTGCAGTTTTTTGTTCTGACTAGCTTTGATGCTCTGAACATTGGCATAAATTTGCATAAAACTAAAAATTTACAGTTTGATTTTCAAATATGGATATTGTTTTTTATTTTGGTCTTTTTTAGTTTTGATTTAATCTACCAAGAGAAATAAGAAATTGAGCTAGATAATTCCATCAAAAGAAAGCTCCTCTAAAATGGTTCATAGACCAAAGATAATGCAGTAAACTAAATAGCCTTTACGATAAAAAACGTAATATTCGATATTCTTCGTTTCACAAATAGGAAATAAACAGTGTTACCAAAAAAGACCACCGCTAGCAATCAAACTCAACGCTGGACATTTGCTCAACTTTTTGGACTGGTAAAACGTAATCCCCTGATGATTTCGCAGTGGGTGCTCCTCTGGGTAGCTGTAGGGACTGCTGGTGGTCTATTCGCTGCGTTGTACTGGAATGTTTTAGAATTTTTAACTCACCATCTGCAACGATTTGAAGGTTTTAACCTCCTGATAGTGATGCCACTCGCCGGTTTAGTTATTGGGCTGGTGATTCATTTCCTGGGAAATCCCGGCGAAATCGCCGTAATTGTTGATAATATCCATTTTCGTGGCGGACGCTTAGATGTTCGCAAAAATCCCTCAATGATTCTTGCTTCTCTAATCAGCATATCGGCAGGCGGTAGTGCTGGGCCAGAAGCGCCACTAGTACAAGTAACAGGTTCTTTTGGTACTTGGGTTGCCGATCGCTTAAAACTCCAGGGTGAAGACCTTAGAACTTTGAGTTTAGCGGCGATGGCGGCTGGTTTTACAGCTTTGTTTGGCGCACCTCTTGGCGGTGCAATGTTCGCGTTGGAAATTTTGCACCATGAGCATATTGTGGAATATTACGAAGCTTTGATGCCAGCCATTGTTTCAAGTTGCGCTAGTTATCTGGTATTTGCAGCAATTACTCGTTTGGGAATTGCACCCACTTGGCATTTTCCCCAGTACCACCTAGAAAAAATTGATGATTTTGCGATCGCGATCGTATTCGGGATCATTGGGGCGGTGGCGGGATGGATTTTTATGAGCATTTTTCGGGGATGCGATTACTTGTTTGCTCGAATTCCGGGCCCGATTTATGTACGCACAACATTAGCAGGATTTGGGCTTGGCACTTTAGCAGCTTTATTACCCCTAACCCGTTATTTTGGACATGAAGAATTAGAGCCAGTCCTCACTACTAGCTTTGGTGCTATTTTTCTCTTAACTCTTGCCCTTGGTAAAATGGCAGCCATTAGCATTACGGTAACAGGTGGGTGGCGCGGTGGATTCATCATCCCCCTGTTTTTCACTGGTGCTTGTATTGGTAAAGCAGTAGCAGTGTTAATTCCGGGGCTTAATCCCGCCCTTGCCATGATTTGTACAATGGCGGCTGTGAATGCAGCCGTAACGCGCACACCCATAAGTACAACTCTACTGCTGTCAAAACTGACTAACTTAAGTCCTTTTACACCAATCCTTTTTGCCAGTTTAATTGGATTTTTTCTCTCGCCCAAAGTTCCTCTGATTGCATCTCAACTGAAGTCCCGGAGAGAAGCTACTGAATGAAGGGCTAGCTAGGGTACTGTGTTAATTTACGTACAATTCTGCAAAAGTGCGATCGCCTTTTCATTTTCCTCGTAAACGCCTGATTTTCAGGATGGCGATCGCTTCTTGTGTATAACTTTGACCTTTATTTAATTAAAAATTAAAAGTTATTAGCCTCCTTAATTTTTAGTTTGGGGTACAAGCCCCCACTAAATCAAGGATTCAATGGTCTACAATCATTGGTGGGTACAAGCTCCCACTGATTGCAATTTTTAATTAATAATTTTTAATTTTTAATTGGAGCGTTCGCGCAGCGTCTCGTAGAGAAGCGACTTGACTCTTTTGTTTACCAAAACTGTATTACTGATCCAGGAGCAATTTAGCCTAGTTTGTACCTATTCCTCTTGCCATTATTGCTGCTAAAAAAGGAATTAGGGTAAAACCAACCAATTCAATTCTAATGAGCCAGATGAGACGATTTAGTTTTAGTAATTCTAGCTTAGGTGCTTGCCCCTGCTGGAGACTTTTCACCCAACCAATGAAAGAAATAGTGGGATAGAGAGATAGCAAACCCACTACGATGAAAACCACAACTTTGGCATAAAAAACTGGGTTACTCAAATAGTAATCCGTGCCTTTACCAAAGTAGATAACACGCAAAATGCCTGTGACAAGAACGACAGTTGCTGATATACCATATACTGCATCAGCTATGACAATCTTCCAAGCTTCATTTAAACTCAATTCTTTTTTTAAATTCAATGCTTCTGATACCAGAGCGCCAAAACACAACATGAAGCTTAAATAATGTAAGTACGCAACTATGGCACTTATCCACATATTATTTTTAGTTTTTGCTAGTTTACTGTTTTGATATTGCTTTTGATGCGAAAACTTTCATCATCAAGCTCAAATTAGCACTAAGACAACTAGCTAAAAAGTGACCAATAATTCAGATTTTCATTGACTACGAACCCACAATCATTAACAGGGGTTGTTACTGCATTCCCTGGTGATTCCAGCTTTGACTTGCAAAAATTGGCTGGCATCGGCTTTGTTGTGGCCAACGTTAAAAAGTTTGATGGTGTAGATGAATATAGGAATAATCGAGTCTTACTGTAACGGGTTTTTAGAAATTGTACCAGAGAGCGATTATTGGCAGATTGTAGCTATACACATCAATGGCCACGCCTACTGCCCTACTCCTCGGCTTTATCGTTCAGAAAAAGTGGCATTGGCAAAAGCTGCACAAATTTATGATTGGCTAGCCGATAGCGAGGGAGAAATTAGTAATGGGGTTTACTACTGTTCTGAATTGAAACTCATCTTATGGCAGCAAACGAAAGTATCTTAATTACCCTTGCGATCCAAAATTTCACTTTAAATTAGTCTGAGTGGCGATTTTCTCCAAAGTAAGGAGTACCTAAAGCTTTAGGAGGTGTAGATTTTCCCGCTAATCCTACTAATGCCAATAAAGCGATCGCATAAGGTAGCATGACTAAAAATTGGTAAGGGATATTTGCCCCTAATGCCTGAATTCGCAGTTGTAAAGCTTCTGTAGCCCCAAATAGCAAACAAGCCAAAGCACTACCTACAGGATGCCATCTGCCAAAAATTAATGCTGCGATCGCAATAAATCCCTTACCAGCACTCATCCCTTCGGCAAAAAATCTTACCTGTACCAAAGTTAAATAAGCACCTCCTAAACTCGCAAGACAGCCACTAATTACCACAGCGATATAACGAACAAATAGTACTGAAATTCCAGCCGTATCAGCAGCTTTAGGAGATTCACCTACTGCCCGCAATATCAGTCCAAAGCTAGTTTTAAATAAAAGGTATCTAGTTAAAATAACTAAGATAAATAATAGATATACCAAAAAATCTTGCTGAAATAGTAGCGGACCTATCAGGGGAATATTGGCTAAACCAGGAATCATAATTGTCCCAATTCCAGGTAACTGCTGTGTACTACTGCCACTAAACACTAATCGAGCTAAAAACGATGTTAATCCAGCTGCAACAAGATTAATTGCTAGCCCAGATACCAATTGATCGACACGCAAAGTCACACATAAAACAGCATGGATTAGTCCGACCAATCCCCCAGCAATCAAGGACACAAAGATACCAAACCAGGGATTACCAGTGTAGAAAGTAGCAGCAGCACTAGTAAAAGCGCCAGTAAGTAACATTCCTTCTAAGGCGATATTTAACACCCCCGATCGTTCCGAGTACAATCCTCCAAGGGCTGCAAATGCTAGGGGGACGGCTAGACGTAAGGTAGCTATTAAGTAATCGGAGAAGAAGTTGAGATTATTCATGGAGTTATTTTTAAACGCAAAGGTTCGCAGAGGAAAGCGCAAAGTTTCGCAGAGTTTTCTTTGTGTTCCTCTGCGTTAAACCTTTGCATCCCTTTGCGTTTTGACTCTTATTTCTCTTTCGACTGCGAAACTGATAGCAATAAATAAGACCATAAACCCCTGAATTGCGTAAACTACAGTTACCGGCACACCTGCACTACGCTGCATCACATTTGCACCACTGCGAAGCGCTGCAAAAAACAAAGAAGTTAAGACTACACCGATAACACTACCACGACTTAAAAAAGCGATCGCAATGGCATCAAATCCATAACCTGGGGAAACTTGTTCAAATAGCCGATATTTCAATCCCATCACCTCACAACTCCCAGCCAACCCAGCTAAACCACCCGCACAAGCCATCACCAGCATAATGGTGCGTTCAACAGATATGTGGGCATAACGGGCGGCAATCGGGTTAAATCCCACTGCTGTAATTTGATAACCTAATGGCGATCGCACTAACAATACCCATAGAATACCTGCGGCAATTAAACCGAATAAAATCCCAGCATGGGCAAGGCTTTGCGGTAATATAATCGGCAATCGGGCTGTTTTGGCAATTAATGGCGAATAAGGACTAGGCGCACCTGCTGCCATTAATGGATTTTGGACGAGGTAGCTAACTAAATTTACGGCAATATAGTTAAGCAACAATGTAGTAATTACCTCATTTACTCCGCGCATTGCTTTGAGATAACCAGGAATCCAACCCCAAACTGCACCAAAGAAAAATCCTGCCAAAAGTGCTAAGGGGATATGAATCACCGCAGGTAATCCTTGCACATATAACCCAATTAAAGTACTTCCCAACGCACCCAGATAAATTTGTCCTTCACCACCGATATTAAATTGCCCAGCCCGCAACGCCACTAACACGCCTAAACTGGTGAATAATAGCGGTGTAATTTTGGTGAGGGTGTTACCAAATCCAAAGTAGGTAGAGAGAGATTCTTGAAATAAGATGCTGTATGCGGTGATGGGATTTGCCCCAGCAATTAGCATGAGGATAGCACCGACAATGAGGGCGGAGGTAATCGCAATTAGCGGTGATAGGATTGGTAGCAGGAATTTAGTGCGATTAGTTGCGATCATTCATTAACCCCGCCAGCCATCAACAAACCAATTTCTTCCACCTTTGCCGTAGCTGCATCCAAAATAGCCACAAACTCACCTCTGTAGATTACGGCAATGCGATCGCTCATTGCCATCACTTCTTCTAACTCAGTAGAAATATACAAAATTGCCGCGCCGCGATCGCGTTCTGTTAATATTCGAGACTGGACGGCTACTGTCGCCCCGACATCTAACCCCCTGGTGGGTTGCATAGCGATAATTAAAGCAGGGGAATGCGCCAGTTCTCTCGCTAACACCACTTTTTGTTGATTTCCTCCCGAAAGCTGACTTACCTTGATATCAATCCCATTCGCCCGAATGTCAAACTCTTGCATTGCAGCTTGGGCACGATTTGCGATCGCTTCTTGTTGTAACAAAAAACGGCGACAAAATGGCAGATATTTAAAAGCTTTTAAAATCAAATTTTGGGCGATGCTAAATTGCAACACCAATCCCATTGTCTGCCTATCTTCTGGGATGTAGCCCACTAAGGAATCCTTGGGCGTAAACTCAATTTTACCCTGCTTAATAGTCCGCACAAAAGCGATGGCATCAGCTAATTCTCGCTGTCCATTGCCATCTACACCAGCAATTCCTAAAATTTCTCCCGCCCGCAGCTCAAAAGAGACATTATTTACAGCAAGAATATTTCTTTCATCAGCAACTTGTAAATTTTGCACCGATAGGATGATTTCTCCTGGTAATGTCGGACTTTTATTTAACTGTAAAGCTACTTCCCGTCCTACCATTAATGTTGCTAACTGCTGAGGTGTTGCCACTTCAGTTGATGTTGTTCCTACTACCTTTCCCTGGCGCAAAACTGTTACTGAATCACAGAGATTCATTACCTCTTCTAATTTATGACTGATAAAAATGATTGTGTTGCCTGCGGCTGCTAATTGGCGCAAGATAGCAATTAATGATTCTACTTCTGGCGGTGTCAAAACTGCTGTAGGTTCATCAAGAATCAACAACTTTGCCCGACGGTAGAGAACTTTGAGAATTTCTACCCGTTGTTGTGCCCCAACAGATAAATTTTCAACTTTGGTAGTGGGATCAATTTCTAATCCATAAGCTTGGGATAAGGCGGCAATTTCTTGCTGTTTATATTGTAAATTCAACCGCCAAGTTTTCTCCATTCCTAAGATGATATTTTCTGTGACAGTTAATTGAGGTACAAGCATGAAGTGTTGGTAAATCATGCCAATACCTAATTTAATTGCCTCATTTGGTGAGGTAATTTTGATTGGTTGTTCTTGGAGATAAATCTCACCAGCATCAGGTTGATAGAGTCCACTAATAATATTCATTAAAGTACTCTTACCTGCACCATTTTCGCCTAGTATTGCATGAATGGTTCCAGATGCAACAGAGAAATTAATATTGTCGTTAGCAATAAAAGACCCAAAGCGTTTCGTAATATTGTTTAAGCGTAAATAGTTCATATTCACTAAACTGATAGCTCGAAGTTAGGACTTTAGTACTCAAAATCTGGGCTTAAGTCCTCACTAAAAAAGTTTTTTAATATAGTCTGCTAAACCTATTTTGTTGCTTCCTTCACACAGCGCGTATCTTTACCAGCCTCTTTACAGTCTTCAAAAACGATCTTTTTATTAACAATCTCTTGCTTTGCATTCAATACCTTTTGCTTTACTGCTTCCGGTATGATTGCTCCGAATTTCCCTAAAAATAATATATCTGTTCTTTCTAGCCCAATTGTATATATTTGCCCTTTAATTTGTTTTTGTTGAGCTAATTCTGCTATGTAAGCGATGGCTAAATCTAAGCGTTTGACAGCGCTGGTTAAGACAGCTTTTGGTGCAACGTCTAATTGATCTTTGGTATTACCAAAAGCATATACTCCTTTTTCACCTGCTGTTTGTAAGACTGCGGCTGAAGCATTATCTAACCATTGATAGATGACATCAGCACCAGAAGAAACTAATGCAAGAGTTGCTTCCTTAGCTTTGGCAACGTCATCCCAATCACCTGTGAAAGTAGAAGTAATTTTGATATTTGGTTTAACAGACTTTGCCCCTAATTCAAATCCCCGCAGTTCTCCCTCGGTAGCGGGAAACTTCTCTCCAGCAATATAAGCTAATTTATTAGATTTAGTGACAGAAGCAGCAATAATACCACACAAATAACTAGCTTGTAGATGATCTATTCGTAAAGAAGCAATATTCTCAGCCTTGAGATTACCATTTACTCCTACAAAAAATGTGTTGGGGAACTGTGAGGCGACTTGTTCAATTGCGGCATCAAATTGTCCGCCATGCGCGAAGATAAGATTGTAGCCTTTACGAGCAAAATCTGTTAATACTTCTGTTTGATCTGCTTGTGCTACTTTTTCTACATAGGCGGTTTCTGCACCTAGCTTTTGTTTTGCTAGATTGATTCCTTCATAACCAGATTGATTCCAGCCTTTGTCGGTAATCGTACCAGGGAGAGCGATCGCTATTTTAAACCCTTCAGCACTACCCGTTGTTGTCGCTGTTGGTGTCGTCTGATTACTGCAAGCTTGCAGCAGTAAGCTAGTACCAAACCCTGCTGAACCAAGCAAGATAAATTCACGCCGACTAAAGTTTGTTGTCATACCTCGCCTTTAGATAGTTATTTGAGTTATTTCAACACTCTAAAGTTGTAGGTGGTATTTTGGAAACAATTTCTCCCCGATTTCTAAATTCAGCAAAATCATAGCATTACCTTGACTGTTTGAAGACAGCAGTGATTTATACGATTAATTGCTTTTTTCTGTTGCGTACCGCTAATCCTCGCTGTAATTTGAGCTTGAACCTTGGTCAGTGTAGTTTGCAACGGACTCGTTAAAACTACAGTAATCGTTGTATCTTTCTTTATTAAATAGCACATAAAAATAAGTATTATCATACGTGTATACGTTACTGAAAAGATTCATTCAGCTAGGTAAAAATTATGGCAAACATTAAAGGTACTAATGGTAACGACTTTCTCAATGGCACAACAGGGAATGACTTGATTACAGGGCTAGCAGGTGATGATTTTTTAGATGGTAAAGGGGGTAGCGACACTCTTAAGGGTGGAACTGGTGACGATTTCTTAAGAGTTGACTTTTCATCTGGCAAGAATCTGCTTTTTGGCGGGATTAACAACGATAATCTTTTTGCTACTAACACCTTGGGCAATAACACTCTTAACGGTGGGGCTGGAAATGATAATTTGTATGTTGACTTTTCAGCAGGCGATAATCTGCTTTTAGGTGGTGATGGCAATGATTTTCTTTCTGCCTCCACCTTTCTTATAGCTGTAGACTTTAACGGTCCTAATCCGTCTGGTAATAACACCCTCAAGGGTGGCGCTGGTGACGATTTCCTAGATGTTAATAACTCAACAGGCGACAATCTACTATCCGGTGGGGATGGAAATGATTCTCTGAATGCTTCTGGCGACTTATTTAATAGTGCGTCTGGCAATAATACTCTTGACGGTGGTGCTGGCAACGATAACTTGGATGTTCAGTATTCAACAGGTAGTAATGTACTTAATGGTGGCGATGGCAATGATTCTCTATTCGCCCAATTTTCATCTGGGAATAATACTCTCAACGGTGGTGCTGGAAAAGACACCATTTATGGTGGTTTTGCTAATGATATCCTCTCTGGAGGTAACGGTACTGATACCTTAATTGGTAATAACGGTAATGACACCTTAATTGGTGGCAGAGGAGATGATATCCTCATTGGTGTAAATTCTTTAGAAGAACAACCAGGTCAGTTAGAGCGGGATACATTGATTGGTGGTGCAGGGAGAGATACTTTCGTTCTTGGAGATCCCTTTAAAATTTATTATGATGATAGTCAAATTCGATTTATCGTTGCGCCCTCTCCTAATGACCCCCCACCAAGCTACGCTTTGATTGCTGACTTTGAGGCGGGGAAAGATGTAATTCAGCTTAAAGGAGCAATCGAGTATAAGCTAGAAGATGTCAAATTACTAAATGGTGTTTCTGGTCTAGGGATTTTCTTCGATGCCGATCGATTTGATGGGAATGGTTCTGAGCAATTGATTGGTATTATTCAAAGTCAACAATCTTTAGATAAGCTGCAAATTAATTTAGATCGGGCAATCACAACTATTACCTAAGCTCTAGTTGATCCATTTTTTGGCAACGCTCAATCTGACGTTTAAAGCTTTTCATGATAGTAGTTTTACTTTTTCTATGTCACTGATTTTCAATGACATAGAAAAAGTTTTTACCAAAAAGATAGGGTTTTGCCGCATCAAAAGAAGCAAGTTCTTAATTGGATAAAGTTGAGCTAAGAACAGTTATGCTAGTTACTTGTGCAATATCTCTTGATAACACCATACGCTTCAGTTAAGCTTTTCTTTATTTTCTTTGCGTCCTACCCTACGGGTTCGCCTTTGGCGTTCTCGTAGAGTAGCCGCTCTGTGTCTATGCATCCTTTGCGGTTTGTTAAAAAAATTGACTTTGGCAAAGAGTTTTAGCTTTAACTGAACTGTATTGCTCAATAACAGGTGATTGACACAGTATTTTATTACTTACAAGACCACCAGCCAATTGTAAATAACTCATTTGCAGCCCTGAAAAGTTGGAATTAGCATTCTGATTGATTGGCTGATAATCAGTGTGGAGAATAATTTTTATAATTCATTAACCGTAAAGGGAACTATGGATGGTAGAAATTTTTGAAGAGACGGGAAAAATTCTAAGCTTGCCGCATAATCATCGGTTTGTGATACTTCTAATTCAATTGTTTGCTGATTCTCTTCATCAAAGAGCAATTGAATTTGATAATTTGTCCAGAATTGTTCACCTAGTTCATCTTCTAAATCGAAAAGTAGTTGTTCATCATCACCCCATATATTCGACCAAAGGACTATCCTATTAGCCCGAAAATGATTTTGACCTGTTATATCTCCAATGACAAAATATGCTTCGACACTTAAATCAAATTCTAATTCATCGACCTCTGATTCTGTGATATTACAGTTAACCACTATTAAAGTATCTGGGTTAACGTTCACTAACTCCTCTTGGCGTTTTAATAATTCTTGAAATACGAAATTTGGCAACAACTGCGAACTCTCTTCAAGTGCTTGCTTTTGAGTTTCTGGTGAATAACGAGTTTTTAATTCTTGTGTGATTAAACTTAAAATCTCTTTACTTGCTAAATTGACAACTATCTTTTTATTTGCAGGATTAAGGAAGCATCCTTGATTAAGCTCAATGCGCTTTTTTGTTGTCATAGTTATCTAAAGTCCTTTTAATGCGATCGTATCATCTATAAATCAAAGCAAAATTTGGTCGCATCATTTTAGATACAAAGTATAAAGCAATACGGTTTAGTGAAGAGTAGGTTAGGTGGAGCATAAACGTTACCCAACAAAGCCTTGATAATGTTCGGTTCCCCTTCTCCTTTGGAGACGCTAAAACTCACACCGATAATTAGTAAAGGGGATAGATGACATTCGCTTGTGGCGAAGCACCTATCCCCGAATAGCTGCCCAGATGATCAACCTGGAATCTAAAGTCCGGTATCTAATCATCCCAGTATCGTCTGAGATATGTCGATTGTCACTGGGAGAGATACTGATTTAGAAGATATCTACGAAAAGATAGTTACACATTACTCTTTTTCATGCCTTCCATACCCAACAATGCCGTTCCGTAAGCAGCTTCTGTATACACCGACGCTACTACAGGAATCTGCAAATAACGCGCTCTAATCGTAGTCCAAGTATCATTAGCCGCACCACCGCCAGCAGTATAAACACGGCTTAACTTGTCTGCTCCCATTTGCTGTAATAATTCGTACCCTCGTGCTTCTATACGGGTAATACTTTCTAACAACCCATGCAAAAATTCCACTGGGTTATCTGGGCGTGGTGACAAACGTGGGGCTAAATTGGGATCGTTAATCGGAAAGCGATCGCCTGCCTTCAACAACGGATAATAATCTAACTCGCTGGCTTTTGATGCATCAATCTCACGGCTAAGGCTTGCTAACTCAGCGTTGGTGAAAAATTGCTTAAGTACTGCACCTCCGGTATTAGAAGCACCCCCAGTCAGCCACAAATCCCCTAACCGATGGCTGTAAATTCCATATCTGGCATCTTCTACACGGGTACGACTCAATAACTTTAATACTAATGTTGAACCAAGGGAAGTCACGGCTTCACCAGGTAATTTTGCCCCACTAGCGAGAAAAGCCGCGATACTATCAGTCGTACCTGCACATACCAAACAATCACGGCTAAAACCAAACTTATCCATAATTTCAGGACGCAATTCGGCAATGGGAGTACCAGGAGTTAAAACTTTGGGTAGCTGAATCGGTATTTGCAGTTTTTCTAGCCATTCTGGGTATTTCAACTCTTCCACGTCATAACCCAGCTTTAAAGCATTATGGTAATCGCTAATTCCCAACTGTCCATGTAGGAGAAACCCCAGCCAATCTGCCTGATGCAGAAAATATCTAGCTTCACTAAAAGAGGGTAATTGCCTCATCCACAAAAGTTTGGCTAGGCTGGAGGTGGCACTCAACACGGTATGATTGGGGGGTGCTATACTCCTCAAATGCTCTAGCAGCAATGATCCCCGCGCATCGTTATACATCAGTGGTGCGTCTGTTGGATCGCCAGCAGCATCAACCAGTAAGACGGTGGAAGAAGTACCATTAATGGCGATCGCTTTAATTTTTCGCCGCAATTGGTTAGGTATTTGTTCCAACAGTACAAACAAAGCCTCCTGCCAAATTCTTGGCGTAACGGTGGCTGTTGAGTCTTGGAAGGGATATCTCACCTCAGCCTGAATACAATAGGCTTCCTCGTCAATTACCACGCCGCGTGCGCCAGATGTACCGAAGTCGATACCCAAATACAAATTCATAATTTTTATAAATTTTTTTAATAGAGAATAAATAAGGACTACTGACCAATAACTGCTTTTGTTGCATCTTGTAACAAGATATTCCACAATTCTGGCAAAACAAGGAAAAGTAGTAAACGAACTGTTCAAAATCTATTCAGGTTAGGAGGTTTTCAGCCATGCCTATCTTAGATACTCTGTACATCGCTCAGATATCTTCCATCTCAGACACTCAAGTCTACATTGCTCTAGTTGTAGCGCTGATTCCAGGAGTTCTAGCTTGGCGATTAGCCACAGAACTTTACAAATAAGGCTACGATGTGACACAGTTAAAAAGCTAATAATCCTGGCAGTACGGGGTGCAATTTCCTTTCTTCTTTTGGCGTTATGCCATCAGTAGCGAAGAAACTAGCACTTACGTAAGCCAGGTTATTTTTTAACTGGTGAAACACTTGTAGCTATTTCAAAAAAATGAAGTAATATGACAGCTAAATCAAGCATTCAAGAGTGCTGAGTGCTGTTAGCGGTAGCGGGGCGTTTAGCCTGTGCTGAGTGCCCAGGAAAAAGTAATGAGTAAAAAGTAGTACTTATGAACTTCCCACTCTAAGCCGAGGCACTAGCTACTCTGAACTAATTTGATGCTGAGTGTGATTAGTGATTTTTTTACTCAGCACTTAGCACTCTTTATAGTGCTTCCCTTCACTAAGCGAGGTTATCTTTTAGCATCATGAACGCGATTCAACCCTCCAGACCACCGTTACAACCTATACAAAAACGCCGGGCCATTCCTCGACCAAAGCGGCATCTTCGTCAACGTTCTTACCAGGTGATGGCACTAGAAAGCACAGCCAAGATAGCGGTTAATCTTGTTGTTACAGCCGTAGCAGCATCTGCTTTAGCACAACTTTTGCCTCATCATTGGTTACAGCAAGAAAAGTTGCGAGAAATTAATACTGAAGTCAAGTTGATGGAAGTACACGTCGATGGTTTACAGGTAGAATTTAGCCGTAACTTCGATCCTCAGCAAACTAGAAGAATTATGCAACAACAAGGATTCCGATTTGCTCCTAATCAGCGTCGGGTCGTGTTGATGAATAAGGATCTTAGAGAAGATGAACAAACAGAGTCATCACCTTAAGCTAAATTCCGAATTTAGCATTATTTAGGTTTCTTGTGATTTTGGCTACGTAAAAACCGGGTGCTAATTTATATTATTGCTAATAAATAATGGTTAATAGCTGATGTTTGAATAGCTATATAGTTATCATCTATTAGTAAAATCCTATTCAAAATTTAATCAATTATTTTGAATTTTGAATTCCCAGTAAGTAGGTCAGCGTAAATAATCATCCTTGGGATCAGGCAGGGGACAAGGAGCAGTAAAAAAAGGGCTTAAGCCTTGTTTACTTTTCTTCACGCAATTTAGTTTTATTGTGCCGACTTACTTAGAACTAATCTACCAAATAGGATGTAGGATGCTCAGGAGATAACAAATCGTTTAGCCAATTTTCGATTTGTAAACGCAAGGGAGAACCAGTAAAGTCCCTAGTTGTTTCGAGAGCAGGCAGTTGGGTGAGGGCACGACGATAATCAGCGATCGCACAATTCCAGTCACCCCAAAGATGGTAAGTTCTGCCGCGTTCAGCCCAGATATGACCTTCTAGTTGACCGAAAAGCTGTGCTAACTCAAAATTCTCAATTGCCTCCTCGTATCGCCCCAAGTCACGCCAGGTAATGCCTCGGTTAATCCACGCCCGAACATAGCCAGGATTCAAATCAATGGCTAGATCGTAGTCGGCAAGTGCTGTTGCTAATTCTCCACAAGCTGCATAGTAATTTGCCCGGTTATTGTAAGCACTAGCCAAATAGGGATTGAGTTTCAGCGCGGTGTTATAGTCGTAAAGCGCTTTTTGCCTTTCACCACTTTGGAAATAAATTAGTCCCCGGTTGTTGTAATCAACGGCATTGTGCGGACGACGGTAAATTAGTTGACTTAAAAGTGCGATCGCCTCAGCATAGTCACCTTCTTGAGCCGACTTCAAAGCAAAGGAGCGTAAGTAGTTATTCCCTAAAGTAGATGCGCTGCGATCGTTTTTCCTCTGCTCTCGGACTTTAGTTGTATTATTTACAACATATTTATATTGCTTGTTTTGCTGGTCATCGTCAGCTAGAAATGAGTGAATATTCATCTTTCCCTGCCTGAAATCCCTGCTTTGTAAAATTAAATTCTAGTTTTTGCTCGGTAGTGCTTTTACCACTGTGTCTATTTTTAAGGTATTTAGGGTTACAAAAAAGCCATCTAAAGAGAGAACTTTACCTAGCCGCACAAGAGAAATATACGTCCTAAATAAACAATTGCTCCTCAAACCTAATGATGGATACTTGATCCCGGAGGTCAATTCCAGAAATAGAAACAGGATTTATGCAAAAAATAGCCCAAACCCTGATTTATCGGTAGGAGTAATTCATGTAGACGCATTCGCATTAGTGAAGCGGTAGCGACGTTAGGAGCGCCAGCGTCTCGTAGAGAAGCGGCTTCCCGTAGGGTATTGCCCCTACCGTGTGTAATTTTGCGTAAGCCCTAAACAGATGTCAATCTCAAAGACTAGTCAAGTAGTGAGAGCTACAAATTGGTAGAATGCCAACAAGCCATTCTTTTAGAGATGAGAGAGAGGATAGAGGGGCACAAAGATATGAGGGAGACAAGTGAGATGAGGGTGGACAAAAAGAAGAACCATGCCCAATGCCCACTCGCCCTGAGCGTATCGCTAAAGCGAAAGCTCCGCTAACGCCTAGCGTCCCGTAGAGAAGGGATACCCAATGCCCCAGAATCTAGATTTAATTTTTAAGTTTTGAGAAATTTTCCGATGACAACCGCAATTTCCTATCCCAATGCCCCTGATTTAGCAACCGATGACTACATTGTTCTCGGCTTGGCAACCTGCTTCGTCAAAGAAGATGGAGAAGTTTATCAAATCGAAGTCATAGAACCGATTCCCTCTGCAGCTTTGGAAGCGCTTTTAAAAGGCATTCCTACCTCCTATAAGCTGGCCCATGCAACAACTTTGGGATCTGTCTTGGATGGCGATTCACAATTCTTGCCGGATGGCTTCCCAGAGTCGGCTCAGTTTGGAGAAGAATTTGTGCCGCGAGTATTTGCAGCAGCTCGTACATACAAGCGTCGTGAATCTGCAAAATCCCTGATTCCATTAGGCACAAACTACACTGAATTTAAGTATTCCATTGAGCGCAAACGGGTGCTAAATGCCGCTAGGGTTGTAACAAAAGAAGATAATGTTAAACAACATTCTCACACTCACAAAGTTCTTTAAGTAATTATGCTCAAACTTTACGGTGGCGCTCGTAGTCGAGCCTCAATTGTTCAATGGTATTTAGAGGAAATACAAGTTCCTTACGAATTCGTCAAACTCGAGATGCAGGCGGGTGAACACCTTAAGCCTGAATACTTGGCAATTAACCCAGTTGGTAAAGTTCCATCAATTGTTGATGGGGATTTTCAGCTTTGGGAATCTGGGGCAATTTTGCTGTATCTTGCTGAGAAGTACAGTAAAAGTCCACTTTCATTAGAGGAACGTGCTGTATTTTCCCAGTGGGTGTTGTTTGGCAATTCTACCCTAGCTACAGGGATTTTTGTAGAAGCAAATCGGGAGCGAGAAATGCCTCGCTTGTTGAATGCGTTAAATGAAATTTTCAGTAAGCAGCCTTTTTTGCTGGGTAATGAGTTCACTGTTGCTGATGTGGGAGTGGGTTCTATTCTGAGTTATATTCCCATCATGCTGAAGCTAGACCTCAGCCCTTACCCAGAGGTGTTGAACTATATCAAGCAGTTATCTGAGCGTCCGGCATTTCAAAAAAGTATTGGCGGACAGGGTTAGAATAATTCGTAATTCGTAATTAAGAATTAAATTACGAATTACGAATCTTTTAACGATAATTTGTAAATTGCAAAGCTACCGGGTAGTCTTCTTGTTTTAGTCGCTGCATGACTACTTGTAAGTCATCTTTAGATTTGGCAGAAACCCGCACAGCATCACCTTGGATTGAGGCTTGTACCTTTTTGAATTCGTCCCGAATCAATTTGGAAATTTGTTTGGCGATTTCCTGACTGATGCCTTTTTTGAGTTTGATTTCTTGACGCACGCGATTACCGCTAGCTGATTCAACTTTGCCAAAATCAAAGATTTTCTGGGAGAGGTTACGCTTGGCGGCTTTTTCTCGCAGGATGGTATGTACAGAATCTAAGGTAAACTCGCTGTCAGTACTAACGTTAATGCTTTCTTCGACCAACTCGACAGTAGTTTGAGTGTCTTTGAGGTCGTAACGACCTTTGATATCTCGTATCACTTGATCGACAGCGTTAACTAACTCTTGTCGGTCAAAGTCGCTCACAATGTCAAAGGAAAATGTAGAAGCCATAAAACATTTTAGATTTTAGATTTTGGATTTTAGATTGGGTATTGCAAAGAGGCAGACGAGCGGGGTGCTGCTCTTACTTGGGGGAAAACTCCTCTCCTTGCTTGTTCCAATTCCCCATTCCCCAGTCCCTACTTAATTAGTAGCTTGGATAATGCTCAAGAAGATGAGAGTGGTAGAGCCAAGCATACCAATGGCAAACATGAGCGATCGCAAAGGGGGTATATTCAAAATATAAAAAATCGAGTATAGGAAACGAGCCACCACAAAGGCGATCGCAGCTATTTGTCCTGTAAAAGAATTTACACCAGTTACATAAGCCATCAATGCGGCTGCGGTAAATACCATAAAGGCTTCAAAGGTGTTCTGATGTGCCCAGGTAGCTCGTTGAGCATAAGGCGGCAATTTATCCAACATGGCGCGAGGAGTAGCAAGCATTTCCTTGCCAATACGCACACGGGCATAAGCTACTACCAAAAATGGCAGGTAAATCAGAACGACAGCAGCAGCAATCGAGTACAAAAAAATTATCATTACTTATTGTTGTTGGTTATTAGTCATCAGTCATCGGTCATTGGTCATGAGTCAAATACAAATGACAAAAGACAAATGACAAATGACTAATCAAAGTAGAAAAGCGTTACCACTTTTCTTTGTTCTTCTGCATCTTGACAAGTTTGCAACAGGGTGCGGCTGTCGTGAAACGCAAAACAGATCAGTTGCTGGCAACGGGAGACAATTTCCTTGTTGCACAGGTAACTAGCTTCAGCAAGGGACAGATTATCATTACTGGGATTTTCCACTAAATGCATTACCTGTTCTAGTTGCTGGCGCGATTCCAAAGGCTGGCGTTCCAAGCTTTGAGGTAAAATCACCGTCAACAAATTTGCATCAGCCCGCGTTGCTCCCTTGATGGCCGCTGAGTTTGTACCTGTAGCACCAGAAGTAATGATGCGATTACCAGATAAAACTAGGGCATAAGTCATCATTTCAATAAGATTCTGGTGCGTAATCGGAACGTGACGAGAACCCAACAAGGCGATTCTTTTAGAACCCGTTTGCTGGATGGTCGCCAGTTCTTGCGCTAATGTGTCTAGGTTAATAAGGTCTGTTGATTGGCTCAAAGATAGACATAATCCGATTAAACGACCCAGATATTTTACCAAACAGCGTGTAGATGCGAGGAAAACTTGAGTTAGACATTGCTACAATTTTTCGACTGTTTGGTTCAATAACTCCATTGCTTGATTACACCAGGCTAGCCAATTTGTTTCATAAGTAATGCCATTTAAGAGAGTCAAATACTGAAATTTGGCTGCTTCGGGTAATTTTTGCAAGTCCTTAAAGTAATGCTGCTCTAAATCTCTGTACGTAGATAATTTTTCTAGATGGGCTTTTTGGTGATGTTCTAGCTCTGCCAAGATAATCTCGTTAGGAACAATATGACCAGCAAAAATTTTTACCAGTAAATCATCTTTAATTGGTGTGGGTTCACAAGGTTGAGCAATCCACTCTTTGAGGTGCTGTTGTCCTAAGTCTGTAACGCTGTAGAGCCTTTTATCTGGCCGTCCTGCTTGGAGAATTGTCTCAGAACTGATCCATCCTTGATCTTCTAGCTTCGATAACTCCCGATAAATCTGCTGATGACTTGCCGACCAGAAAAAGCCTACAGAGCCATCGAATCGTTTTGCTAAATCATACCCACTACAGGGTGCCTCAACCAGAGCCGCTAATATTGCGTGCGCTAATGCCATAATTTTTAATTTCCTACTTGACTTATGCAACTAATTGCATATAGATATTTATATGCAATTAGTTGCATAATAACTCAAGCAACAAGGAGCCAGAGATGCCTCAAGTAATACCGGGACGATTTACAGCCGAGATTGATGAACCCTTTGTTGTGTTTCTGATTGGGATGCGAGTTAATAAATTATTCGCTTTTTCCAAATGGGTTCCCACGGCGATGGCAATGTCGCCCATGCTACAAAGCCTTAATCAGAATCCTGAAAAAGGTTTTTTAGGAGGAGAAACTTTTGTTTACTGGCGAGGGGTAGGACTGATTCAGTATTGGCGATCGTTTGAGGATTTGGAGCGTTTTGCTAGAAATCCAGCCGATGCACATTTAAAAGCTTGGCAAAGGTTTAATCAAGCCATTGGTGCTGATGGCAGTGTTGGCATTTGGCACGAAACTTATTTAATAGAACCGGGAAGATATAAGGCTATTTACGGGAATATGCCTGTCTTTGGATTAGCTGCTGCAACTAAGCATGTCCCAGCTATGGGGCGGAAGGAAACAGCACGCCGTCCCCTGGGAGGTGACGGCGAACCAGCTGTACCCTCAGTAAGTAATACAGCTGCCTAACTGATAACTGAGCATTGGCGCTCTTAATTGTTCACGTTGATGAATCTAAGACAATGCCGCTGCCGGAGTTAAACCAAGTTTCGATAACAAGCGGTCAATGTCAAAATGCTCAGACATTAACTGGCGAACGCACTGAACCTTAATCGGCTCGTGGAGACGGACTTGCCCAAAAGTACGGTTAACAATTTCTACAGTGGTGAGAGTGTCTAAGTCAACAGATAAAATGGGGATTTCTAGTTCTTCAGCACGACTGAGAATGAACGGCGGCGGGGGTAGTTGCCCGGTGAGAATTAAACATTGGGTAGAAGTTTCCAAAGCCGCTTGCTGAATTTCTACGCGATCGCCTCCTGTCACCACTGCCATATTTCGGCGTTTACGGAAATACTTGACAGCAGAGTTGACATTCATTGCTCCAATTGCCAGACTTTCAACCAACAAATCCATGCGATCGTTGCGACAAAGAACATCAGCCTTTAACTGCTTCACGAGTTCGCCAACACTGATACTGCGGAGCAAATCGCTACTCGGCAGCATAGCTAGCACGGGAATCCCTTGCTGTTCCAAAAACGGACGCAAGAGAGTGTTAACCGCTTCTAGTTGGGTGACAGGGATATCATTGATCACAACTCCCATCAAGCGATCGCCTACACGCCCTTTAGCAGCCAATAGCGCCTCAACCGAAAGCAACGATTTATAGCGGCTTACTAACAGCACGCCAGCATCCAATACTTCAGCCATTTGCAGCAAAGACAAGTCAAACAAATTGCCTTCGGAAAAATCACCAGGCCCCTCCAGTAATACCAAATCTCCTTGGGACATTTGCAAATATTGCTGTATTAGGGATTGCTGATAATCGGTTTTGTCTTCCCCTCGTAAGCGCTTTTGCACATTGAGTTCATCCAAAGCCAGCATTGTAGGTGCAACACGGTTTTCCGGCAAATTGAGGCTAAGAGCGATGAATTGGACATCTTCCTCAATTACGGTTCCACTAGACGAATTTAGACACGTACCGAGCGGTTTACCGTAGGTAATATCCAGTCCTTTTTGCTGTAGCTGATGAGACAAACCCAGAACAGTTGCAGATTTACCGCTGTAAGTCTCGGTTGATCCAATCAGCAAATATTTAGGGGATTTTGGCACACATGCACTCCTAATTTCAAAATTCAGAAGAACCCAGCTAGGTGTTTCCTAATTCTAGTTCCTTCTGGCAAAAGCCTCTCGCTCTCACAAATTAAGGTTTCCCATAATTCGCTTCTGAATAAGCAGGGGTAAGCAGACTCGTTATCACTGGACTGTGGGCTTTTTTGGTCAGAATGAATTCTGTCTGTTTATAGGACTTACGCAAAATTACACGCACAGTAGGGGCGATACCCTGCGGTTACTCCGTTGGAGAACTTGTGAAGTATCTGCTTCTCTACGAGACGCTGACGCTCCTAACGTCGCTACCGCTTCACTAATGCGAATGCGTCTACATGAATTGCCCTAAGAAAAAAATCTTTCTTTTTGACTAAGGTTTTGCGTAAATTCGATGATAAATATATTTTTTAATTACTTTTCTCAGGAAATACTTCTAAGTGTAGATGGCTAGATGATAGGGAAAGGCATAATGCTGAAAGAGTTGATTTTTTCTGACCAATTACTGACTAGGAGATTATTTGATGAAAACCAGAAAACTAGGGAAACTTGGGTTAGAAGTTTCAACTATCGGACTTGGTTGTATGGGAATGTCTGAGTTTTATAGTGGTCGTGATGAAAATGAGGCGATCGCTACAATTCATCGAGCATTGGAACTTGGAGTTAATTTTCTTGATACTGCCGATATGTATGGGCCTTTTACTAATGAGCAACTAGTAGGCAAAGCAATTAAAGATCGTCGAGATCGAGTAGTATTAGCAACCAAATTTGGCAATGTCCGCACTGAAGATGGTGGTTGGAAAGGGATTAGCGGCAAACCCGAATATGTCCATCAAGCTTGCGATGCCTCACTCAAACGTCTGGGAGTGGAAGTGATTGACCTCTATTATCAACATCGGGTAGATACAACCGTACCCATTGAGGATACTGTAGGAGCTATGGCGGAGTTAGTAAAGCTTGGAAAGGTGCGTTATTTAGGGCTTTCAGAAGCTGCTCCGGCGACGATTCGGCGGGCTGTGGCAGTTCACCCCATTGCAGCACTCCAAACAGAATACTCTCTTTGGAGTCGAGAGCCAGAGGATGAAATTTTACCTACCGTGCGGGAATTAGGAATTGGGTTTGTTGCCTATAGCCCATTAGGAAGAGGGTTTTTATCAGGTGCGATCGCTAGCATTGACGATCTAGCACCTGATGACTATCGCAGAAATGCGCCTCGCTTTCAAGGTGAGAATTTTTATAAGAATCTGCAATTAGTTGAGCAAGTAAAGGCAATTGCCACCGAAAAAGGAGTAACTGCTAGTCAGCTTGCACTAGCATGGCTATTGGCTCAAGGAGAAGATATTGTCCCAATTCCTGGTACAAAACGCCGTACCTACTTAGAGGAGAATGTTGCAGCTACCGAAATTACCCTGACTGAAGAAGAGTTGAATCGACTGGAAGCAGTTGCACCAAAAGGTATTGCAGCAGGTGAGCGCTACCCTGACATGAGTACCGTTAACCGTTGATCCATTAACGAAGTGTAACCAGATTTGTGCCGATTGTTCCCAGTAGTGCGATGTCTACGACGGGCTACGCCTACGCAGGTGAAAAGCTAGGACTACACAAAATAATTATGTTGTGAATCAAGGTAAGTATGTCATTTCAGGTTTTTATTAATCATTCTTTGATGGTAAATAGACCTGTGCTATAGGGGCAATTTATGTAAACACAAAGCTGCTTACCTCTGAATATTGCCCCTAGACATACATGGTCTTTCAAATCAACTATACTTGGTATTTATTATTAATGCGATAAGCTTTAAAATTGTTCATAATTTTACTTAAAATCCCAATACCTGCCTTGATTTTTCAAGTACTTCTTTGGGGCGAAATGGTTTAGTTAGATATAAATCTGCACCAACCTCAACTCCTTTTTGTTTATCAAATTCCTGTCCCTTAGCTGTCAATATCACAATGTAGATATCAGTCATTTCCAAGTCATGTTTAACAATGTGGCAGACTTGCAAACCGTTCATTTTAGGCATCATCACATCGAGAAAAACTAGATTTGGTTTTTCAGTTTTAATAGTTTCAAGAGCTTCTTCTCCATTTCTAGCAGTTAGAAGTTCTACGCCCTCGTCTTCTAATGCTTCTAAGGCTTGTTCCATCAAAATCAAGATATTGGGTTCATCGTCAACAATCAGAATTTTATGAGTCATAGTAATTAGGGATTAGAGATTGGAATTGGCTTTGGGGATTGGCATTGGGAAGAGGCAGAGGGGCAGAAAGCAGAGGAGAAAGAGATAATTTTTTATTCTCTCCCTTGCCCCTGCCCATTTCTCCCTTGCCTCTTCCCCATTCCCCAATCGGAGAGATTACTGCTCAGATAGCATAATAAAAAATACATTTTCTAACTCTTTCTCAAACCGTAGGGTTTTCACCAAATCACCTTCTTGAGAGAAGATAGAATCGATGATGATCATGTCAGGTTTGGCTGACAGAGCTTTATTGATACATTCTTGCGGATTTGAGGCTTCAATCACGTTGTATCCCTGAGCTTCTAGTACATCGGATAAGGTTTTTAAAGCTGATGCATTTTTATCTACAACTAATACCTTTTTACTAGAAGTACCCTGGTAAAGCAGTGAGCCAATTTCGTTGAGGAGTTTCTCTGTATTAATGGGCTTGGTGAGATAGCGATCAATACCAATATGATAGCCCCGTTCTTTGTTTTCAATAATTGACAAAATAATGATCGGAATGTCTGCGGTCTGAGGATCATTCTTGAGAACAGCTGCCACGTCAAAACCGTTGATTTGGGGCATCATCACGTCCAAGAGAATCAGGTCGGGACGGGCTATTTTAATTTGATGAATTGCATCCACGCCGTCCTTTCCTTCGTGAACGTTGTAGCCTTCATTTTCTAGTTGTTGACGAAGCAGTTCCCGAATGTTAGCGTCATCATCCACAACTAAAATGGTTTTACGGTTTTGGTTCACCACTGGGTTTGTGGTAATGACGTGTTCTTTGAGTTGTTTGACTAGCGTATCTAGATTCAGATTAGCAGTGGTTTTTTGATCGCTGGTGTAGGTGGGAATGATGAATGAGAATATACTGCCATTCCCTGGTTCACTTTCAACCCAAATTCTACCGCCGTGATGATCGATGATTTGTTTACAGATGGGTAGCCCTAACCCTGTGCCTTTGGGTTTGTCGGTGAGGGTGTCACCAACTTGGCGGAATTTCTCGAACACTTTTGGCTGATCTTCTGGTGCAATCCCAATGCCTGTGTCGATGACGCTGATGCAAACACCGTCGTCTCCTTGTTTGACGCGGCAGGTAACACAACCAGATTCGGTAAATTTAACGGCATTAGAAATCAGATTGATTAAAACTTGCAGTAGACGATTGCGATCGCCTACTATCTGAGGCAGTCCAGGTTCAATCTCGCTGACCAACTGCAAGCCATTGGTTTCAAACAACCCGGCGGTAGAATTGGTTGCCCAATCGAGTAATTCGCTGGGATCGAGCGGCTGCATCTGCCATTCCACCTTACCTGCTTCCATCTTGGCGATGTCTAAGACATCGTTAATCAAAGACGTGAGCCGTTCTGCTTCCGACACAATAATGTTGAGATTATCCGCCACCCGCTTAATAGTTTTTTGAAGCTTGCGGTCTTCAGTAGAAATTATTGGAAACACATCAGTTTCTAGCTTTTCTTTAATAATTGATGCAAAACCGAGAACAGAAGTTAGTGGTGTTCGCAATTCGTGGGAAACCGTTGAGATAAAGTCGGTCTTCATCTTGTCAATCTCTTTTTCTGCTGTTATATCCCGAATCAGCAGCGCAGAACCGAAGCAGGTAAGGGGTTCTTGCTCCACCGTCTTTTTGAAAATAGCGGTCGCCACTGCCTGACCAATACGTTCCTTCGTCAGTGCAACTTCAGCAGAAAATACCTCTCCGGGATGAGATTGAGTTCGGGCAACCAGTTCTGCTAAACCAGATATCGGCAGTTCTCGGTAGTGACCGTTGACGACGGTATCTGTCAATTCATACATAGCTAAAAATGCAGGATTGAAGTGGGTAATTTGTCCTGCGGTGTCTGCCACTAACAAACCGTCTGCTAAGTTATCTAAAATGGCATTTAATCCGTGTGCTTCTGCTAAAGTATTTTGCAGGGCAGCTGTCCGCTCTGCAACTCTGGCTTCCAGTTCTTGATTCAGTTGCCGCAGAGCAATTTCTGCTTGTTTGCGGGCAGTGATATCGGTATTAATTTCTAGCACCGCGCAGGGCTGACCGTCGATGTCTCGTTGCAATGTCCATCGGCTCTGGACGATAATCAATTTGCCAAAATGGGTGAGGTGTTGCACTTCTCCTTCCCAATTACCTTGCTCTAATAACTCTGCGATGATTTCTTCTTTTGGTTTTGGAAAGATTTTTTTGAGAAATGCTTGAATACATTGGCCTTTTACTTCTTCACGCGTCCAACCGTAGAGTCTCTCGGCACCCTGATTCCAGTGAGAGATTTTGTCGCTCATGTCACGCACGATAATGGCATCGCTGGAATGATTCAACATATCCAATAAACGTTGATTTTCAGCTTCTGCCTGCTTGCGATCATGAATATCAGTACAGGTGCCAATCCATTCCCGAATACTGCCGTCTTCTTCCAAGACGGGGGCACCACAGACAGAGAAGTAGCGGTATGTGCCATCCTTACCAAGCAACCGATATTCGGTTTGGTAAATACCTCGGTTCGCCACAGCAGCATTCCAAACTTCTGCGGAACTGGCACGGTCATCGGGGTGAATTGAATCAATCCATCCCCAACCCTCAACTTCAGCTTTGCTCTGCCCCGTATAGTCCATCCAGGTGAGCATTTCACTACTTATTCCGAGTCCTTCTGGGGTAGCTCCCCAGACGATCTGTGAACTAGCAGTTACTAAGGAGCGATATCGTTCTTTAAGACGCTGGTTTTCGGCTTCTGCCAGCTTGCGATCATGAATATCAGTACAGGTGCCAATCCACTCCTTGACGCTGCCATCTTCTTCTATAACGGGCGCACCCCAGACCCAAAAGTAGCGATAGTTGCCATCCTTACCACGAATTCGGTATTCAATTTGATACATACTCAGGTTTGCCACGGCAGCACTCCAGACTTCTCCGGTGTAGGCGCGATCGTCAGGATGAACAGCATTAATCCATCCCCCATTCTCAGCTTCAGCTAGACTTTGACCTGTATAAGCTATCCAGCTTGCCAGTTCAAAGCAAATTCCTTCTGGTGTGCTTACCCAGACAATTTGTGTATTAGCTGTCACCAGAGAGCGGTATCGGGCTTCACTCTGTTTCAGGATTTGTTCATTATGTTGGCGTTCCTGCTGGGCCAGTCGAAGGTCGCTGATATCCTCCACACTAGACCAGATCAGTTGCTCCCCATCTTTCTCAATCATCAGTCCAGAGATTCTGACCGCAACCAGATGCCCATCTTTGTGGATTAACTCCTTCTCATAGGGGCCGTAGCGACCAGTTTGTTCTAGCTTCACTAGGGTAGCTCGGTCAGAGGCAGCATAGCTTTCAGGAGTAATTTGCCAATAGCTGAGATTCAGGGTTTCTGGAACAGTGCGCCCCAAAATAGCAGCATAGGCAAGGTTAGTATTAATTAGCGTCCCATCTGTTCGGCACAATGCTAGGCCAACAGGACATTTTTCAAATAGCTGACTATTGTAATCATCAAGTTGCTTAAACATGGTTAAGGTTTCTCTAGTGGCGTATTTTAGGTAGGGTTAGAACAACAGAACCAAGACAACAAAGTGGCGTAAAGCTTTAATGAAATTGGGTGGCGTTGGAACATCTGGTAAATTTCATCGGGTGATGCAGTTTCCACACCTGGATTTTGCTGTGAAAGTCGCTGGATCAATTGAGTATGGCGGGTCAGTAAATCCGTCGGTTTGAGCATTGGAATTGTTGATGGAATGAAGCCGTCGGCATCGGGTATATGGGGTAATATCGTTGTGACAGTTGGCGAGGCAGAGGTGTAATTCTGTTCTTCAGTAGGGGCAATCACTGCACAATTTAAGGGAATCTGAATCCAGAATTCTGTGCCTTCACCTGGTTGAGAACGACACTTGAGCATTCCTCCATGTTTGTCTACAACAATTTGATAGCTGATTGCCATACCTAATCCGGTTCCCTTACCAATATCTTTTGTGGTGAAAAAGGGATCGTAAATGCGGTGAATAACCTCCTCCTTCATGCCTGGGCCATTGTCGGCAATTAGAATCACAACCCACTGGCGATCGAGAACTTTGGTACGAATAGTGATTTGGGGAGTGGGGAGTGGAGAGTGAGGAGATGGCGGGACAAGGAGATGAGGTGAATGAGAATTTTTCCATTCCCCATTACTCATTGTCTCCTCCAAAGCATCAATGGCATTTGCCAGGATGTTCATAAACACCTGATTTAACTGTCCGGGATAGCATTCAATGGGGGGAAGTTTTGCATAGTCTTTGATGATTTCAATTGCCGGACGGTGAATATCTGCTTTCAGGCGATGGTGAAGAATCATTAGCGTTCCGTCGATACCATCATGGATATTGACGGCTTTCATTTCGGATTCATCGTGGCGGGAGAAGTTTTTCAGGGATTGGACAATTTCTACGATGCGACCGGTGCCCAGTTTCATCGAATCTAGCAGTTTGGGGAGATCCTGCATGATAAATTCCAGGTCTATATTGTCTAACTCTGATTCCAACTCTGGAGGGACAACAGGTAGGAATTTCTGATAGTTTTCCAATAGGTGTAATAAGTTTTGGGCGTATTCGGCAACATACTTTAAATTGCCGCAAATAAAGTTAAGCGGGTTGTTGATTTCGTGGGCAACTCCAGCAATAAGTTGTCCGAGACTGGACATTTTTTCGCTTTGGATTAACTGAGTTTGGGCCAATTGCAGCTCATGAAGAGCTTGCTGAAGCTTTTTTGTCTGAGCTTGTGCCTGAACTGCTGCTTGAGTGCTTTGCTCGTAAAGCAAAGCTTTATCAATGGCGATCGCTGTTTGAGAGGCAAAGATACTCACAAGTTTCAGGTGTTCGGCTTTGTATGATTCAGTTTTGGATGCCCCAATCGCGATCGCTCCCAGTACCCGCTCTTTGGCTCGTAACGGTACACAAATCATGGCGCTAACGTTTTTTTTCACCTCTAATCGAGGATCGGTTTGCACATCATTGATCAGTTCTGCCCGGTTGGATTGCACAATGTTGCCAATAATTCCCTTACCTAGTTCTGGCTGGCTATCGTTAAAAAAATCTCCAAATTCGGCAATGATTTCAAATACAGTTGCATCTGGACTCAAAAGCAGAATCATCCCCGCAGACGATTCAATTAATCGACTTAATTCTTGAAGCACGAGTTGAGCAATCTGTCGCGTATCCAAACTTGTTGCGAGTTGAGTCGAGATATCGTCAAACAAATCAATTTCTTGGTATCGCTCTAGCAATTCTATGGCCAGTACTTTCTTCTCAGCTTCTTGTTTGGCCAATAATGAGAGCAAACTTGCAACTAGAGTTGCCTGTTCTCCTCCCACAACCCAACCGATGATTTCTCCTGACATCTCGATTGGATATCGGTTTTCGGTAGTTTGCTCCCCAATGCTAAGTAGTTTTGTGCCGTCTACCAGTTCAACATCAATCGCAATGTTGAGTTGGTAGACTAAATTATGAAGGAGAGAAGGCAATTCTTTTTTGTTGAGAATCTTTCTGAGGCTAACTGGGGACATAAAACACCTCATAAGCAGCAAGTTGCAAATTAACCCCATTCAAGCAAATTGGGTGATTAATTTTATCAATGAAGACAGGAAATACAGGGCAGGATAGCGCAGCGTTAGCGAGTCCGCGTACTCCTACGGTGAAGCAAGCTACGCATTGCGTCTCGCAGAGAGCGTCGACAGGAGGAAAACCGCCCTCTCTGGAAAAGAGAGGAATTGTCATAAAAATCTAGGGATATAAGAATTTACTAATTAAGACTAGCTTTCCCACAAATCTTGGCGATTTAACAGTGAAGTTGAACATTAGCAAATACCTTTATAATTCGTTACAAAGGTATACTTCTGTTTGTGTAACTCGCTTATTTTTAGGGCTTACGCAAAGCCACATAACAGTAGGAGCAATTCATGAATTGCCCCTACCTGATAATATATTTTTCTGAAAAGATAAATATCATACCAAAATAAGCTGCGATCGCAACTTATTTTGGTACTTTTAAAAAGTATTGAGATAATTAGCAGCTTCAGTTAGATCCGAGAGTAGCGAAAACGAAGTCTGAGTAACCGAAGCCAGCGTAACCACATTTGTGCAGGTTGTTCAAAGAATGTAAAAATATCACCGAAACCTAAATTAGTTTTGTGATGATGTAACCAGTGTCTCTCAGGAGTAGTAACAAATAAAATTTGGCATAAAATATTGATAGGCTTTGGAGTTTGCCAACCAAGTACACTTATGTGTCTCCACCATACATGAAACTGACCAAGCAGTAATCCCGAAATAACGCCAATGGGAGAGAAAGACCACAAGACTACTGCTATGAGTACATAAGGCAAAGCTCCTAAGATACCATCTAAAAGAACTTGGGGATTAAAAGTCAAAATAGCGTAGTGGCGGAAGTCTTTTTTCCAGGAGTGGTGCGTTTTTAAATGAAGGCTACCAAAAACGTGCTCGGGTACATGGTAAATAAATGTAGAGAAAAAATCACCAAAAAACAGTAAGAACCAAGCAACAGCGATAGCCTCAAGCATTTGTACTCCTCAAGAATAGTTAAGAAAACTCCACAGAAAATATGCAAATGTCATGATGTCGGCGTAGACACCTGGTTTCCTCCATGCAAGCAGCATTTGTGCTTCTCATGAGTCTACGCTCCAGTGAATTTGGCTCAAAGTATATGTAATTGGATCAGTTGCAGTTTCATGAATCTCCAATCCTTAAATGCAGTAAACAGCAACTCCTAAGAACCTCCAGCTTGACTTCTAGCTCTGGGTTAATGGTAACTATACATCTAAAACCCGATTGGAATACAGTATTTTACCATAGTTACTACACAATCTTCTTACTAAGGCATACAGCGTAGGCAAAGATTGAGTTAAAATTAGTACAAATTTAGGTTAAGGCTTTTTTGAAATTGTTAATTCCAAATTGATTGCAATTAAGTCTCAATGATGAATCTAATCAGAACCGCAGAAATAGGGATTTTACCAAAATAACCTGGGTCATCAAGGTGAGGAGAGTGAGTTTACAATTAAGTTGAGATATGGCAAAATTTGAACATCTAGAACTAACATGATTTTTCAGATAGAAGTGATGTAAAATTTACATTTAGACCCCTTAAATTAAATTTAAGTTTTCACTTATAAAAATTAGATAAATGCCTGTATTGGGCTCCAATAAAGCTAAAACTAGTCCTGACATTATGATCCTAATAATAGAAAAAATAACCCTGTTTTTTATAAGCGGGTTCGGGTGAGCTTCTGAGGCGAAATATCACTAGTCTAAGAGGATGTTTGAAAAGTCATTTTGTCAGTATCAAAAGTTTTAGACATCTCTAAATCACCCTTAAAAAAGGGGACTTTGATTCTGGTTCCCATCTTTTATAAGCTGTCCATTACCCGGATCTTTATTAACATTTGCGAGAGTATTAACTCAGGTTTTTATAACCCTGATTCGTTCGTTGTTCATTCTCAATAAAAACGCAGTTTTAGCGAGAAGATTAAAAGCGAATTTGTCAAGTCTGCCAAAGTTATCAATGTCTAAGATGGTTATAGAACATGGGTTTCAATATTGTAAAGAAAGATGTGGGTAACGCATAGCTTTGTAAGGGGGGTTAGGGGGGATCTAAAGTGTCTAAAGCCACAATGAAATACTTCTCAAATAACCTCTTAGCATATTGTCATATATCCCAATACAGTTCAGATAAGACCAAAACACTTGTAAAGATGGCGATTTATTGCGTCTCGAAAACCCAAAATTTTTGCCAGTAGCCCTTAACCCAAGCGTATTGCCATATATCCTAATTATTTTATAATTTAACAACAAAAAGAGTTTGATGAGTAATTTATCTATAAAAGTTGCTGAAATCTCTCAAGATTTTCCTACAATTAAAGCAATTAGACAAGTAGTTTTTCAGGATGAGCAAAATGTAGATCCTGCTTTAGAATTTGATGGCAAAGATGCAATATCTGAGCATTTAATTGCTTATTTAAATGAAAAATCTGTTGGTACTGCCAGAATTAGATATTTGCAAGATAAAACTGCCAAGATAGAAAGGCTTGCGGTTTTATCTACAGCTAGAGGACAGGGTATTGGTACAAAAATTATGGAAAAGGCACTACAGGTTATAGCTAAAAAAAATATTACAGAAGTTGTAATTCATGCCCAAGAATATGTGAAAGATTTATACAAAAAACTGGATTTTGTAGAAGAGGGAGAAATATTTGAAGAAGCAAGCATTCGTCATGTAATAATGAGAAGGAAAATCTCATAGTCTAAATAATATAATATGTTTATTTTAATAAGTGGTAATCACAGCCTTTTACAATGATTTTTAAATACGAAACCACCTGACCAATAAACAAGAATATTTATAGTAAAATTAGCTCAAATATCGCATCAGTAATGACTCTAGCTGGACTGTGCGGATTGGCTTAACCAGATAGTCATTAGCACTACCTGGTAACTTGTTAATTTCTTTTTCTATAGGTTCGCTCAAGGTCATTATTACAATTGGCGTATCTTTCCAAGAAGGCTTTTGTCTAAGGAGATTTAGCAAATTTAAGATACTAGTTTTTTTAGTTAGCTGGAAATCAAAAAAAACTAAATCTACTTGGAGACTTTGCACCTGTTTCAAAAAATCGTTTTCATTATCTATCCACTTGACTTTATAGCCAATTGACTGAAGATAGTCTTGCAAAACTGTTGCAGTTTTTTCCTCTTCTTCTATAAGTAAAATAGTTTTATTTTTGGGGATATCTGGGGAGGAGGATGAAGTCAACTCTTCTCCCTCATCTCCCTGATATTCCTCATTTTGTTCATTCTCGACTGCTTTCGAAAGTACAGGATTTGGTAAAAACAAAGTGAACTGACTGCCTTCTCCTAAAGTCGATTTAACAGTCACATCTCCACCATGCAAACGCGCTAGTTTGCGTGTTAAAGCTAGACCTAAACCAGTGCCTTCGTACTGCCGATTTAGTTGGCTATCAAGCTGTTTAAATGGTTCAAATAGAAATTGAAACTGATTTTGGTCTATACCAATTCCAGTATCTGAAACCGTAAAGGTTATTCCTTGAGGTACTTTTTTCACTACCAGCGATACATCACCGGCTGGGGTAAATTTAATGGCATTGGTGAGCAGATTGAGTAGCATTTGCTTAATGCGCCGCTCATCAGCAATACAAATATCCTCTTGTAGGTCAATTTTGTAGGTGAGTTTTAACCCCTTTTCTGAGGCGCGATCGCGCACTGTCCAGATGGCATAATTACATAAATCTGATACTAGTAAAGGTGACAGTAAAAGTTCTTCTTTGCCTGCTTCTACCTTCGATAAATCAAGGATATCGTTAATCAGTGCCAGCAAATGCTCACCACTACTATATATACAACTTACATATTCGTTCTGCTTTTCATTGAGAGAGCCAACTATTTCTTGTTGCAGTAACTGTGACAAGCCCATAATCGCATTAAGAGGTGTTCGCAACTCGTGGCTCATGGTTGCTAAAAATTCAGTTTTTGCCCGACTAGCAGCTTCTGCTGCTTCTTGAGAGGCACGTAGTTTCAATTCTGTTTCCTTGCGTTCAGTAATATCCTCAATCATCGCTAGAAAAAACTCAGGTTCACCATTGCTGTCTGGTATAACAGAAACAGAGATATGAGTCCAAACTAGGCTACCATCTTTATGCAAGCATCGTCTTTCCATCTCAATACGATGTTTATCGACAGCCTGTTCCTCAATTTCAGAGAGTTGGAAGCCGAATTTTGAAGTTTTCCCTAAGTTTTTGCCAATTTCTGACACCAGTTGTTTGTAAAGTTTTAAATCTCCCTTTTGTATAGAAATGTAATCTGTAAAGCGCTTACCGTATAGTTCTTCTCGGCTGTATCCTAAAATCTCGCAAAGTACCGGGTTAGTATCGACTATCTGCGCTTTCATATCTATAAGTCCAATGCCAATAGAAGAACGTTCAAAAATTGCCCGAAATTTCGCCTCACTCTGTCGTAGTGCTTCCTGTACCATGTTTCGCTCGCTTGCTTCTATAGCCAAGGTTACGAAATCTGCAATCGAGCCAGCAAAAGTTTCTTCTTCTAAAGTCCATTGACGAAGTTCACCTATGTGTTCGTGGCACACTACGCCTACCAACCGACCCTCTAGCCAAATCGGTGCATCCAGAAGGGATGTGATGCCTAAAACACAAAGATAAGGCTCGGATAATTCTTGGGTTCTTGTATCGTTTCTGGCATCATTTGCGGCAATGGTACGTTCTTCTTCTAATGCCTGGAAATAAGCTGGATAATTTTCTTGTGAAAGCGAGTTACCAAAGCTATGCTCCTTAGTGTTTACATCATATAAATCGATGCATTCAATTTTTGAGCGTTCTTCATTATATAACCACACCCCAACTCGCTTGACTAAGAGCGTCTGAGCAGCAGTTTCTGTAATCTCTCTCAATACTGCATTAAGATTGCCTTGTTGAAATGTCTTGCTTCTTGCCAGTTGCACTAATGTCTGGCTTTGTTTTCGACGACTATTTTCTCTGATTTGTAAAGCCTCTTGGGACTGATTTTGCTCTGTAATATCTCTAGCTGACACCACCTGCATTACTTGACCTCAAGAAGAAATAATTTTGCCTTCCAGTTCTACGCAAAAAGTAGAACCGTCTTTGTATAACTACAATTACTTGGTATGGTTTTTCATAACCGGAAAGTATATTTTTTATAATCCAATTTTTATAATTCTAGATAAGGATTTCCAAAATAGATATTGCTAATCAGTTTTATTACTTTATGCCAGTAATTTTTGCCAGGGGATAATTAGCATTTATAGTAATTTTACTATCAAGTAATTTCACACAAATATTAAGTAGTATAGTGTTTTGATTTAGGAAGTAGGGAGTGGTGTAGTTTAATTACTTGAAAAGGGCTGTAAGTCAATTTGTTGGTTAGTGTTAATATTAATTCATTTTTTTTGAACTGTACAAAATCAAGCTTGCTGAGGCAATGGGGCATAAGCCCTAAGTTCTGGAGCAACTTCACAGATAATCTATATGATTACCAAAACACCGTTGATTCCCCTAGAGAAAGATACTTAATGACTAAAATTTTGAGAATATTAAGGTAATGCGAGCTTTTATGGAGGTGGAGCGATGACGGTTAGTAATGTGAGAATTGTTTCCCTGATTCCCGGTGGAACAGAGATTTTAGCGGCACTAGGATTGGTTAATGCTATTGTGGGGCGATCGCACGAATGTGATTACCCTCCAGAAATCCTCGATCGCCCCGTTTGTACCCAAGCACGCTTAGACTCTAATGCCTCCAGCAGCCAAATTAACGATGAGGTGAACGATTTATTACAATCTGCTCTCAGTATTTATGAAATCAAAACTGATGTTTTAGAGCAGTTGCAGCCTACTCACATTCTCACTCAAGACCAGTGTGATGTTTGCGCTGTTAGCTTAGACGAAGTTGAAAAGGCAGTTGCCACACTCATTGACAGTAAACCGCAGATTATTTCTTTACAACCCAATATTCTCCAAGATATTTGGGCTGATATTGAGCGAGTTGGTAATGCCTTCGAGGTAGACTCAGTAAAAGTCTTAGAAAACTTAGAAGCTCGCGTCAAAATTTGTCAGCAAAGAATCCAAGGACTTTCTTTAAATGAACAGCCTACTGTTGCCTGTATCGAGTGGACTGATCCTTTGATGGTTGCCGCCAATTGGATTCCTGAATTAGTTAACTTGGCAGGAGGACAGTCTCTATTTTGTTGTACAGGTCAGCCTTCTCCTATCTTGCCGTGGGAAACACTATTAACAACTGATCCAGATGTCATTGTTTTTATGCCTTGTGGCTTTGATTTAAATCGCACTCGCCAAGAAGCCAAATTGTTAACTCAACGTCCAGAGTGGGAAAAACTACACGCTATGCAAGCTGGTAGGGTCTACATCACTGATGGCAATTCTTACTTTAATCGTCCAGGACCACGACTGGTAGATTCTCTAGAAATTTTGGCTGAAATTTTGCATCCCGAAATTTTCCAATACGGCTACAAAGGAACGGCTTGGGAACTTTCGTAAAGAAGAATTCAGGAGTCAGAATTCAGGAGTCAGAATGGGCTAAACCTTAGCTATCCGCTAACAGGAGTCAGTATGAATTAGAGTCCGGTGGCGTTTTAACTCCATCCCTTCATGGGTAGAGTCTTCTGAATTCTCTCTTCTGAATCTTTTTTATGGTGTTTCTTCAGAATCCGCCGATGGTTCATTGTTAAATAACAGCAAGCGTGCAGCAAGGATGGCAAATCCGATCGCAGCGATCGCTTTTAACAAACGTGTAGGTAATAATTCGGCTACTGCTCCCCCTGCTAATGCCCCCAACAGGCTAGTCAACAGCAATGCGCCTGCTGCACCAAAAAATACTGCACGCGGAGAATTTGAACGCCCTGAAAGTGCGATCGCTGCTAGCTGACTTTTGTCACCCAATTCTGATAAAAAAACTGTAATAAAGCTCAGTCCTAAGAGATGCCAATCCATATTATTAAGAGG
>NZ_JADEXU010000293.1 GCF_015206895.1 Nostoc sp. LEGE 12450
GTTTAGCATTGTCAGACAAGACTAAAGTTTTTTTTGTGATGTTGAATAGTAATCAAAAGTTAAACTTTATAGAACAAGAGAAAGTTGATATTGTTGTTTTTAGTCCTAATGGAAGCTATTTAGCAACAGTAGCCGAGGACTTATCCAAGCAGAAATATACTGTAAGTGTGTGGGATTTTTCTAGTAGAAAAGAACTAATTCGTATACCGCATGAAGATATTTTATATTCTCTTGCTTTCAGCAAGGATGAGAAATATTTAGCAACAACAGGCAGATTTGGAACTACACATATATGGCAAATTGATACTGGGCAAGAATCTACACGAATAAATCATGATACTTACGTTCATAAAATAATTTTTAGCCCTGTTTATGATGAAGAATATATACTAGCAGATTCTTCTGGTCAGATATGGAAATTAGATCCTATACCAGAAGTCATTTCCATTGACTATAAAACTAAAAATGTAACAACTTTTAATAGTGAACTCATGTCGGGATCTGTTTTTAGCCCGGATTGCAAATACCTAGCTATTATACATGAAAACAACAATATTCAAATATGGGAAATTGTTAATGGAAAAAAGCTTGCCTCTCTCATTACATACAATATGCCTATAAAATTGTTATATTTTAGCCCAGATGGGGAATATATAGCTACTGTAAGTAAAGATAATACGTTGTTTATAAAAAAGTGGAAAGATGGCAAAAATGAGTCATTAGTTTTGATAAATGGTAAAGATTTAGGTAAACTTATACGGAGTTTGATTTTTAGTCCAGATGGAAAATATTTAGCTGTTGCAATAGAAATTACTAGTGATAGAATGTGGCAAATCCGTGTATTATATTTAGGAGACAAAATAATTGATTTACAGACACCTCAAAACCCTGTGAATCATATTTGGGAGATTTTAAGTCAAGGAGAACATAGATATATCACTGATGAAGAGATAGAAACAACAGTAGTTCAACAGAATATCAATGTACAGAAAACTAAAGTTAATGATGTTAATCTGATTTATCATGAAGAAAATTTGTACTTAGCTATAGCAAAGTCCAATGGTAGTGCCATAATCTGGAATATAATTACTGGGAATAAAAGAATGCAAGTAAGTCATTAAATTATTGTAGGGGATAATACTTTATTAAAATTTTTGACAAGCTTAATATTATTAAAAGAATGATGTTTAGAATTTATATTCCTAAAAACGATTTATACAGTATTGTATTTAGTCCAAATCATCAATATTTAGCAACAGCAAGTGCAGATAAAACAGCAAGAATATGGAGTTTTATTAATGGGCAAGAAATAACTTGCGTAAAACATGAAGGTTATGTATACTCTGTAGCTTTTAGTCCAGACAGTAAATATTTAGCAACAGCAAGTGCAGATAAAACAGCAAGAATATGGGAAGTTCAGTCAGGACAAGAGATTTCACGGTTAACCAATAATGATATTAAAACAGTAATTTTTAGCTCAGATGGAAAATATTTAGCTACAACAAATAATGATGGCACAGTAAAAGTGTGGCTATGGAAATCTGATGACTTAATCCTAGAAGCTTGTAACCGTTTAAGGCGAAATTTGACCCCAGACGAATGGCAACAATATCTGAAGGATGAATCTTATTGCAAAACTTGTTTAAACATTGAGTAAAATATAAGGCAAACGCATCTAAAGTGTAAAAATCCTTCGCCACCAGATTCTTGATCATGATCCGCGTGGAATGCCGCAGTTTCTCAGTGGGGGTATGATATGCGTAATCGGCTGGTTGCTGATGTGTTTTACGACAATGGGCAAGAATTCATCCAATTCACTAACGGCAAGGAAATGTTGGTAGAGACTGCTTGGCGTTGGGAGTGGGAACGAGTGCTGGAGTATGCGAGTAGTTGAAGGGCGATCGCGTTACTCATTTCAGTCAACCAATTCCCCCCTATGGGAACTCACTCAACAGTTTTTTAATTACAATCTGCAAGGCCGGATTATTATTCCAGTACTCTGAAAAATACTATTAGCCTTGGTTTTCTCTTAAAACTATTTCACAATTTTAAGTTATTTTCAGAGAAAATATTATGTATAAATACGGTACTTTATGTATTAAATTTAATTTATGCTAAATGGGTAATAGTTTTTGTATTCAAAATTTATAAATATAATTCTTTAGCACTAACTATAAAAGAATTTGGGTTAACTAAGTTTGGGAAGAAATTAAAGAGCCTCCAATTGTACTCATAATAGCTAAATTTATCTAACAGTATTTTACCTTTTAATCCTATGGGATGGAATTATGATGGCAGGGGCAACCCATCACCAGCTACGAAAGCAAGACAAAGTGCAGCCCGGCGAGCGGCTTGTGAATGTGCAAAAGCTCGGCGTAATCTTGAAAGATACCAGCGACAAAGAGAAGCAGAACAACGTCATAAACAACGCCAGTCTGCTCTCACTATGAGAGAGCTAGCAAAGGAATTAGTGGATCATCCTCTTGTCAACATACTTTTAGCAACTTTAGAAGGGTGGCAGGATGCTGAATGAAACTCTTATTTTAATTTCCATTACAGAATAAAGTTTAATTTATCTTGAGAATTGCTTCTAATAAGCTAATCATCATTTACTTTCACAAATTGGTTCACCTCTGGTAAGAGCCTAACTCCTAATTTTATACAACTCAAATGCTCCTAAGATTAACAAAATTTTAATGGTGTTATGTTAGTACATAGTTTAATTGTTGAACAACTAAATTTAGATGGTACTTTGAAAACATTTAGAATGCGTTCAAGTCCAAAATATGGAGAAATTACTGTTGCTTTTGTTGATGAATATGAGGAGCCTAGAGAAGGGCCTTTCTATTTCCTTGACAAAAATTATACTCAATCTTATATTGAAGGTTTTGCAGAGTGTGAGGCAAGACGTTTAGGTAAAAAATATTTTCGCTGTTTAGAAGCTAGTTATGAAATTAGTATTTCATGGTATAACATATCTACTAAATCTAACGAGTTATCTATATATTCTCTATCTCTTCCAAAATATGCTATTCCCAAGCGTTTACACATTACAGATCCACACAATTGCTTCCATGAATTTCAGCGTTATTTATTAAAAGATGAGCAAAATAATTGTTTTATAGTATATTTACTATGCAAATCAAGATATGGTCAATTTCACTTTGATTTAAGTTGTGAATTTAATATAGATACTTCAAATTTCGATTTAGCTGATTATAAAGATGATTTCACTACTGATAACCCATATAAGCATCGACAAGACTTGTTAAAGTATACCTTATCTGCTGAAGAACAAGTGAAAGTTAAAGATTTTTTGCAACCACCAACTTCAGTAAATTGTATTAATTATTCTACTGTTAATATACAAAATTCTCAGATTGGTGGAAGCCTAATTAACGCAGAAAGAGTCGATGCCGAGCAATTAGGTGGTAACATTTATAACAACGACGCTTAAAAACGCTCAAGTCAAACCCATGCCAGACCCTCAAGATCCGAAGCAAGTCAACAATAATGACTTACGCAATGCCCAGTTTGGCGGTGGTTTGATTAATGCTGACACGGTGAACGCTGAACAAATCGGTGGTGATATCGTCAATAATTACAATTACTACAATGAGCAGCCTAACAAGAAATTAGAAATTGATTGGCATCAAGTTAGTTCATCACTTTTAAATGAGCATCTGCGACTCACAACAAATCCGCTAACAATGGGCGAGGGGATTACCTACCGAACCGAGCAAGTGTATGTGCCATTGGGACTGGTAGAACGAAAAAAGCAGAGTCGGCGAAAAGAAGATGTTTCGCCAGAGAAAGGTTCAGAGCTTTATCACGAAACAGAAATTAAGCAAACGTTTGAGCCTCAGCAGTTTCTAGAGCAGGTACTAAGAGACAGACAAAGCCCCCAGAGTAAGGGAAAACGCATTGCGATTATCGGAGAACCAGGGGCAGGCAAAACAACTTTATTGCAGCAGATAGCTCAATGGGTATTGAAGGAGATAGAGCAGTCAGTTGTAATTTGGGTATCTCTAACTGATTTGCGATTGCATGACCTGGAATCATATTTGTTAGAGGTATGGTTGCAAGCAATAGCCCGGACAGCAGGACAAGCCGAAGCATCTACCCAAGTTAAAGATGATTTCGTGGCGCAATTTAACCAGGGGTTAGTGTGGCTGGTACTAGATGGGGTTGATGAAATGCAAGCCCTCGATGACAACCCGTTAGAAGAAATTGAGCGTCAATTTCGCCAAGGTGGTTTGCTACAACAAGCGCGGATTGTACTTTCTTGTCGCTTAAATCTTTGGGATGGTGGCAGCAATGCTCTAGTTTCTTTTGATAGCTACCGCACTCTAGAGTTTTCTTCCTCCCAGCAAGTAGAGCAATTTATTAGCAATTGGTTTGGCTGCCAACCATCAGCAGAAATACAGACGGGACAACAGTTGTGTGTGGCATTGAGGGAACCAGGGAAAGAAAGGATTCGAGATTTGGTGAAGAACCCGTTAAGACTCACACTTCTGTGTTTCAACTGGTATTTAGATAATGGAAATTTACCCCAGACCAAAGCAGAGTTGTATGAGCAATTTGTCGCAGATTTTTATGAGTGGAAGAAGAGTTTGTTTGTGACTACAGGGGAGCAACGTAGGTCGTTGAATGCGGCTTTGGGGAAATTAGCACGGGAGGCAATTGATAAGGAAGAAACAAAGTTTCGACTGCGGCAGGAATTTTTATGTGAATATCTAGGTGAACCTGATGATGTAGATTCATTGTTTTGGTTGGCCTTACAGTTAGGATGGCTTAATAAGGTAGGTGTTGATGCGGAGAATTGGAGAAAGGATGTGTATGCGTTTTTCCATCCTACTTTTCAAGAATATTTTGCTGCGCTGTCCATTAAGGATTGGCATTATTTTTTGAATCACATTCCTGAGAATCCAAGTCATTCAGAGGCGAGTTATCGGAGTTTTAAGCCGCATTGGGAAGAAGTAATTTTACTATGGCTGGGAAGAAAAGATGTGGCAAAAGATATAAAGGAAGATTTTATTAAGTCATTGATAGAGTTTGAGGATGGTTTTTGGGACTTTTATGGTTATCAAGCCTATATGATAGTTGCAAATAGTATTGAGGAGTTTTTAGAATGTAGTCTCAGGAGTAAAATCATAGCTATCCAAGAAAGTGACGGTACTGAAATTCAGAATATAGATGAAGTAATATGGAAAAAGCTACGCCCATTATTTATTTCTTTTAGTAGCCGAACCTCTAGTAATATTAAATTTGAATACGATTTTTATAAGTTTTTGCTTAATTATCTAAATTTAGATAATTTTAATTTGACTACAAAAAATTTAATAGAATTACAGAGAAATCCCTTATTGATCGTAGAATATTTGAAGAAAGATAAAAACTTTTCTAGCGATGTTTTGATTAAGCAAGATGAATTAGATGAAATCCAATACTTAGTTAGTTTGTTAAACACAAGTCAAGATGTTTATCTACGCAGGATCACAATAATAAATTTATCAAGAGCTATCAATACTAATCCTAGTAACTTTGCTTGTATCCTTATTAACCAAAATTGCATAAATTTAAATGGAGATATCGGTTTAATATTGGAATGGATGATCGCAATGGTTACTATAGAAGATTCAATAACTGCCAAAACTATAATTAAATTGTTAGTAAATGATCGAAGTTATTTGCTCCGAAAAAATTCTGTTTTTGTATTAAAAAGATGTTTAGCAACTGATGTTTTAAACATAATTATTAAAGAATTAAAAACTTATTTGGCAGATGAAACTTACAAAGAGCATTCTGAGTTGCGAAATGATTGCTTTAACATTCTATTCCACTATGCTCAAAAGATGACCTATCCAGCCTTTTATAACGCATGGCATAGTGCGGCTACTTAACTCACGTCCCTAGACTC
>NZ_JADEXU010000294.1 GCF_015206895.1 Nostoc sp. LEGE 12450
TTTTAAAGTTCCATCTGCATTGAATTCTTTCTTATGCATATTTATCCAACGCTTAATTCTCGACATACAAACCTCTCAAGATATTAACCAAGTTTCATGAAATTCTTAAAACCATGACTCTGGAAATTAAACATTTTGATCCCAGGCTTAATCAATGGATTTATACAGATGAGCGTAAAACTATTTTAACTGAAAAGCTCAGTAACACTTTACTGGAATTTTACTTTCCTGATAAAGAATTCTCATTTGGACATTCAGATGAATACAGTACAGACAAAGACTTAAAAAATCATCCAGATGGACATATCTTACTATTATCTTCAAAAACTCGCTTACTTTATGGAGAAAAAGAATGTTTAGAAACGATTCAAAAAATTTGTCCAGATAGTAAAGACCGTGGTGCTTATGGTTCCATCTTCCTTGGGGCTTGTAAAAGTGCGATTCACGAAAAGCTAAACATTTTGGTAGTAGATGATTCTACTGAGAACGGGGGTGAAAATGGAGGGATATTATCAAATGATTTGGCATATAAATTAGTTGGCGATTGCTATGGGCAGATTTCAACACAACTTTATGACAAAGTAACCTTAAGAGAATCCCAAGCAGATAAAAGCTATCGTGTAATTCAGCATCGGTTTGGTTGGGTGGATGGAGTTGGAGAAGATACTACTAAATATCGTTTTGGCAAAGGAACACTCCGACCATACAACTTAGATGAAATAGAATATGCAGATCCCAAGAGCAAACCAAAAATAGACATAATTCTCCCTGTGAGTAGTTTTAAGGGAACTGACAAGGATAAACCCAAAGGCGCTACTAAACCGCAGATTAAACCAGGATTATATCAGCAAAATATTTGGTTAGCTGAAAAAGCACAATCTCAACAAGGTCAGATGTCTATCTCCCAACTATTGGCATCTTTTCCTCACGGGCTTAAAGATTTTGTCGAGGAACTAGAGGTACAAGCCCAAAGATTAGCCTCTATTCAAGATGATCCTAGAAACGTTGCTGCTTACTATTGCGAAAGATACGAAAAACGTAAAGAATCATTGAGCCAAAATAAATTAAAAATAGGAGAAGTCACAAATCTTGAAACAGATATTAAAAACTTAGGGGCAAATGATGACTTAGATGCAGATCAGGAGTTGGATGACGAAAGTGCTAAAGATGACTTGTTTATGTACAAAGTCATTAAAGCCGATGTACTTGGGCATCAGCAGCTTCTAGAAACTGAGAAGGTGAAACAGGAATTAAGTCGGTTTGTACAAAGTGAGTGGCGAGATATTGCTATTGGGAAAACGCTTACTTTTGACCGAGGAATGATTATTCCTTCCAAGGAACTCAAAAATGGTGAAATCTGTGTCCCTTGGCTGAAGCTTGGAGAAAAAGTTCTTAACTTTCGCTCTCCTTTCCTCAACTCTAATGGATTGTGTGTCTCTACTAATAAACACGTTGAAGACCGTGTTGCTCCAGATGGTAAATCTTTGCAAGGCATAATTGTAGTCAATGATGAAGACCACAAGCGCATACAAGCCAGAATTACAGAATTAGAAGCACAAGGGATTGATGTTGATTTTATCGACCCAGCAGAAACCGAATCAGAACGCCAAGCACGAGACTACGATGGTGATTGCATTGGTGTAGCAAGAGCTAGCTTATATCCCAATCTGACAGCAGAGGCAGAGCGAAGAAATCTTCCTCAAAACGCCTATTCGCCCACGGTTAAGCTCAAAAAACAATCATTTTATGATTCCACTGATGGAAGCCAGCCCCCATTTGAAAAAATCGCTATCCACATGAGCGATAGCATCAGCGTGGGCATAATCAACAATCAAGTAACGGCACTGGAGGCATTAGAATCAGAAATTGAGGTACTAAAGACTTACGGTACTTTTGAGCAGAAATCAAATTATCTAGACCAAGTTTCTAACCATTACGAAACCCTGTTTGAGCAAGAACGCCAGAAAGATCCAAAGTTAATTCGAGAAGAATACAAGCCTTATATGCAAGGGGTTGTTGAAATTGCTCATTCTCAAAGAACTCCCGAAATTATCCAGCAAGCAATGGACATTAACCGTCAAATGTACCGAAGCATGATTGAAGAAGGATGTTATCAAAACCAAATAGCGGTTGATTTATTCAAAAGTGCTAAAAAACCTGAGATGGATAAAATCAGGGAAAATAGTCGCTACTTATATCGTGATGTTAATTATATTAAAGATAAAAAGTCGCGTTCAGTTTATTTAAGCACAGGGATAACACCAAAAGGTTACTCACCAGTAGAATTATTAATTAGCCAAACCAATAAATATTTCCAAGAATCACAGTTAGAGTCGCGTCCCATCGTCCAGTTTAAAGAATTATTCAAAGGAGTAGAATTTACACCACAGCAAAAATTTACAGCGATCGCCGCCAAGTACGAGTTTGATTTGAAGTTCAACGCTGCGGTTCGTGCCTCAAGGCGGCGAGAAACAGAGTCTGGCCCTAGCGCAATTGTTCAAACGGATTCAGGAACGCAACTCGAAATTACCAATCTCACCCGTGAGGGGCATCCCCTAATCTGGAAAGCCCAGACGTTGAACATTCGCCTAGATGAGATTAAATTCACAAACAGTGAACGCCCCCATAAATTATTAGCAGTTGCACAGATAGATGACGAGGTTGGGTCAGATGGAAAACCCGCTTACCGCAACCTGGGGACAGTTAGCCAACAATCTGTGACTGACCACAACCTCAAGGCGGGGATGATCATGCAGGGAGCTAAACTCCTAGAACTAAAACCAGAACTTACTAGAAGCCAAACTAAATTACTTTTCGACAAGGCAAATGAAGCGGCACAAGCATTTTACACAAAGATCCCAGAGTCAGAAAAACTTGCTCTATCCGCCGCCGCTTGGAGCATCTGTGCATCTCGCCAAGATGAACTCGAAGTTGCAAGAAAAGAAAACGCAAACCCCCAAGCGTTCGCTAAAAAAGTCTCTAATTTTGCCTTCGCTGCTTTCCCTAATGAGATTATCTCTCGCTTAGATAAATTGCAATTTACGGAACCGAAGTTAGTCACATTAAATAATGAAGCGAATCAATTTTTGGGTCGAGACTGGAACGCTCATGAAAAACATCCGATAGAAATCAGAGCTTCTCACCACCCAGTTGGGCATGAGCGCCACGTTTCCAGGCTAATGTTTGTCTGCGATAGTGACGGCGAATATAAAGAATTCGCCATGCTCGAAACCAGAACCGCACAGCTTCCCATTGGTACAAAAGCGCTCTCTTGTATGGTTGGGATAGAACCTGCCACTGCCAAAGCAACTATTGGACTGCCAGGAAACGAGCCGGTTGAAATTACTATCCGTGAACTCAAGAACTTCTCTTATGCAGGACTTATTTTTAATGCCGAACCGGTTAACTTAGAATTTGGCACTGTGTCGGTGACTGATAAAACAGTAAAAATCAAACTTGATGGCAAAACTCTGGGGGAGTTAGACAGTGATTCTGTCCAACAGTTAAAAGAAATTAATTATCTCAAAAATGGTAATCCTCTAAAGTTAAAACTTACTTCTATCTCCGAAACTGGAGATCAAGCTTTTGTGCTGGGTGAGTCTCCCAATGGTAATCTCCTGAAAATTAATAAAATTAACTTTTATGATTTTTCTGGGCAGGCATTCAATGATCAAGATTACCGAAAACTGACTATTGAAACCTCAGCTTCTAAAACTAGAGATGCTGTATTTTTGAATGGTGAACCCTTGGGAGTATTACATTTCAAAAAAGACAAAGACGCGCTCAGACAACTTGGGCTACTCAAAACCGGACAACTTACACTCGCGCCTGCAATCATTGAAAGTAATTTTTCTGTTATTTGCGCTCAAATAGACCCTAATACCGTTGAATATCCCCAGAAGTGGACGAAAGAATTTCAGGCTTTTGGGACTCAATCAGTTAATCCTCAACAGCAGGAGATGATTGATAGTAGTGCAAATATTCTACATCAAATTAAAGAGCGTCCTACTTTCTTATTTTCTACAGAATCAAACAAAAAACTTGGAGTCATGGGTCTGGCTGTTGACAACCAGAAAGCTGAGACTGTGACAAAATGGTTAACTGCTCAAAATGTTAAATTCTCGCTTGCCCCAACAGAAGATGTTATAAGGGAAACTAAAAAAGGTCTAGCGGTATTTAACTTGGTTGATAGCTCCATCCCTGCCAAAACTTTAGAGAGCATGGCCAAGAAATTTGGAGCTGTGATTGAAACGGATAGTGAGTATCAACAAAGGGTTAATTCCCTCGCCACACGACCGCAGTTTTTGAAACCACCAGAACAAACAGCACAATCCCCACCTAACCAATCAACTCTATTACTCTCCACTACTCCTTCTACAACAGACATTAGTAATAGTATAAAAACAGAACCTCTAGGTGTAGAGAAGCCTCCGACAGTTACTATTGATGACTTGAGAAATTGGTATAATGCCGCAGATAAGTTAGGGAAGTCGGAGAATTACAAAAAACGCATTGTAGAAGTGGCCAATCAGTTTAAAGCTGGTGAGCAATTGTCAGCCGAAGCGTTGACAGTAATGAATAAAGATAAATTTGAACTTGAAGGAATTAGTCGGTTGACTCAAATTGCTCAAAGGATTGGCATGGTCTGGGGTAAGTCTAATGAAAATGGCACTCAAGTTTTGGGAAAAATTTATGATATAACCTTTAATACCCAGCAGAGAGATTTAATTATTTCGCAGAAAAATGGAGAGGTAATTTTAAACTTGCAATCTGGTCAAGTGCAGACTAATAAAGTAACTCCACAGATATTGCAAACTTTTGAGGATGTTAATACTCAAATTGATAAAATATTAGCTAAATCTCAAACACAACAAATAGACTTACAAAGATAGATTTATACTAAATAGACTTTTTAAGACGATCAAAAAGGAGAACAACGCTATGGAGACAGCTAATTTAGAGCAAGCACAGGTTTCTTATAATCAAGGTTTGGCACATCTAAAGTCAGGTAATTTAGATGCAGTTATCGAGTGCTTTAGAGAGGCATTAATACTTAATCCTAATTTTGCCGAAGTTCACAATACTATAGGACTAATTCAGTTTCAAATCGAAAAATATGAAAATGCAATTCAGCTTTTTGATAACGCATTAGCAATGAATCCAAATTTTGCTGAAGCTTATAATAATCGAGGATTAGCTCGCTCAAAAATATGTCATAAGTCAGAATACTCTCAGGTTATTGAAGATTATACTAAAGCCATCGATTTGAATCCAAAATTAGTCCAGGCTTATCTAAATCGGGCTGATACGTATAAAAACTTAACTGGTGAGAACCTAGCAGCTATCTTAGATTACAATCAAATAATTTCACTCGACCCAAACTGTTTATCAGCTTATATAAATAGGGCAAATATTTATTTTTTATCTGGGGAATTAGAAAAATCACTTTTTGATTTAGAAAAAGCATTATCTCTAGATGCTGATTGTGCAGAAGCATATTGTGGACGAGGGACAGTCAGATTCTATCTGGGCAATATTGAGGGCGCTAAAAAAGATTTATTTAAAGCTTTTGGTTTGTATGAGGCGCGAGGGAATATGATTTACTGTGCTTTTACTCGAAGTTTGATTATGGAGCTTTTTCGAGATCATGAAGTTTACAAAGATTTGTTTGGGGTTGAAAGTAGGATAGTCAAATCGAAAAAGTAGCCACTTTTGTCGAG
>NZ_JADEXU010000295.1 GCF_015206895.1 Nostoc sp. LEGE 12450
CCCCATTCCCCATTCCCCATTCCCAATTCCTTAAATTATGTGGTCTGAACTTAAAAAAGCGATCGCTAGTTTCGACATTCCTGCTGATTGGATCGGTATCAGAGCCGTAAAAGAGACTTCTACAAGCCGTTCAGTTCGTGACGGCTTACCCCAGGCAAATGGCAAATCCTTCACTATTGGAGCCATGCTGGAAGTTTTGGTCAACGGCTGTCTAGGTTATGCAGCCACTAACTCTCTGGAACTGTCTTCACTACAAGCTGCTGCCCAAACAGCCTATAAACAGGCACTAGCAGCCAGCGAATGGTGGATACATCCCTTTCGTGAAAGTGAGCGCCCTAAAGTCGTTGGTGAATATAAATCTCCATTCCTTGAACCATTTGATGCTTTGAGTCCGGGAGAAATCAACGATTTATTGGTTCGTATTTGCCAAACGCTGAAAGTTGACGACAAGATTGTGCAAACCATAGCCGGTGCTAGCACCATTGAGAGAGAGTGTTGGTTTGTTAGCAGTAATGGCTCAGAAGTTCATCAAAAAATTCTATCTATAGCTACTCATTACGGAGCCACCGCCCAAGATGGGTCAATTGTACAGCAGCGCAGCAATAATGGTTCGCAAGCAAACTGTTACCAAGGCGGACTCGAACTATTAAAACAAGAAAAGTTATGGCATCGGGTGCGGCAAATTGGCGAACAAGCAGTAGAACTCTTAACAGCAGAAGAATGCCCAACTACCCGTACCAATTTAGTTTTAGCCCCAGATCAAATGATGCTGCAAATCCATGAAAGTGTCGGGCATCCCTTAGAAATTGACCGAATTTTGGGAGATGAGCGTAACTATGCTGGGGGCAGCTTCGTTAATAAAAGTGATTTTGGCAACCTAGTATATGGTTCGCCACTGATGAACATTACCTTTGATCCCACCGTGGCTGGTGAATTTGCTAGCTATGGCTTTGATGATACTGGTGCTGTAGCAACGCGAGAATATTTGGTCAAAGAAGGAGTACTTCAACGGGGTTTAGGCAGTCTAGAGAGTCAAGCCAGAGCAGGTGTATCAGGAGTAGCCTGTGCCCGTGCTTCTTCATGGAATCGACCAGCGATCGATCGCATGGGTAACTTGAATTTAGAGCCTCTAAACGCTAGCTTTGAAGATATTATTAGCGGCATAGAACACGGCGTTTACATGGAATCTAATCGATCTTGGTCAATTGACGATCGCCGTTACAAATTCCAATTTGGTTGTGAGTACGCTAAATTAATTGAAAATGGTAAACTCACTAAAACCCTCCGCAATCCCAACTATCGCGCCACAACACCAGAATTTTGGCATAGCTTAATCCAAGTAGGAAATGCTGAAAACTGGCAAATGTATGGTACTCCTTATTGTGGTAAAGGAGAACCAAATCAGGCCATTTGGGTAGGACATGGTTCCCCTGTTTGTGTATTTGCTAATGTCGAAGTTTTTGGTGGAGGAAGTTGAAAAAGTTAAGAGTTAGGAGTTAGGAATTGGAGTGAAAAATTGGTACTTTAGCTAGGCATAATTAACATAAAATAAAATCCTAGTTTGGAGGGAGCGATTTATCACCCAAAACAAGGATTATTAAGACTAAAGTCCGTACTACAAGGTTTAATTTATTTATACCTAGCTACTTAAGAGTTTTGAGTTCAAAAACTCTTAAACTCTTAACTCTTAATTCCTAACTTTCCCCGGCTTATTCCCTATTAATATTTAATATCCATGAAAATTGAGGAATTATCTGCGTTAGAAGTCAGCTTTAATCGACTGATTGAAACTCTGCTGATAAAAAAATCAGAAAATGAACAATTCACTGTCAAACTCAGTAGTGAAAGAAGTCAATTCACTCGTTTCAATCATGCGAAAGTGCGACAAACTGGTTGTGTTGCTGATGGTTGGATCGAACTGACTCTGATGGCAGATCAACGCAGTAGTGTTAGGCAGTTTCCCTTTACTGGAAATTGGGAGTTGGACTGGCAATTAGCATATTCTGCTTTGCAGGAATTACGCGACGAACTGATTTTATTACCCATCGATCCATATCTAGTTTTACCATCAGGAACTAATACCAGTTGTGAAGTACATTCTGGGAATTTGTTGGCAGAGGAAGCAGTAGTATCAAGTGTATTAGAACAAGTTAATGAATTAGATTTTACTGGGATATATGCTGGAGGAATAGTAATTAAAGGTTATGGTGATTCCAGTGGTCAAAAACACTGGTTTGCTACTGATTCTTTTACCTTAGATTATTCTCTATTTTCCGCCTCTGGGCAAGCCGTTAAGGGCACATTTGCAGGAAGTGATTGGAATAAATCTGCTTATATAGCCAAAATCAGCGAAGCTAAAAAACAACTCGAATTGCTTGCTCGTCCATGTAAAGAACTGCCACGAGGACAATACAAAACTTATTTTGCACCTGCTGCTGTTGCAGATTTATTAGTCATGCTTTCTTGGGGAGCTATCAGCGAAGCTGATATCCAACAAGGAAATAGTGCTTTAGCTGCTTTATCGCGTCAAGAAAAACAACTTTCGCCAGTATTTAGTTTGAAAGAAAACTTTCAGCGCGGATTAGTACCCCGATTTAATGAATTGGGAGAAATGGCAGCACCGGAGTTACCTGTAATAGAAAAAGGACTTTTAGTAAACACTCTGGTTAATTCTCGCACTGCTAAGGAATATCAGAAAAATGCCAATGGTGCTAATGGTTCAGAGACTCTCCGTGCGCCAGAAATTAGTCCCGGAAATTTAGTATTTGAGCAGATTCTTCCGAGATTGGATACAGGATTGTATCTATCAAATTTGCATTACTTAAATTGGAGCGATCGCCAAACTGGTAGAATCACAGGTATGACCCGTTATGCTTGTTTTTGGGTAGAAAACGGAGAAATTATTGCTCCCATTGAAAACTTACGTTTTGATGAAAGTCTCTATCGCTTTTGGGGAGAGAACCTAGTGGATTTGACTGATTTTCAAGAATTTATTCCCGAAGTAGGCACTTATGATAGTCGCCAACTAGGAGGTAGTTTAGTTCCCGGTATGCTGGTAGAAAATTTTACTTACACTCTGTAATCAGGTAAGTAGGTCGGCGAAATTAAAGCTAACTGGCTAAGGCTGTCATTTGTCCTTTGTCATTGGTCATTAGTAAGGGTTTTAAGTCTATTTACGTTTCGCAACATACTTAGTTTTTTTACCCCAACTTACTTAATTGCGTTTTTGATGAATTTTAAACATAAATATAGCAATCATATTTGATTTGTGAGAATTGCAAAAATTGTTGGGTTTCGCTATTGCTTAACCCAACTTAGAATTTTTCCTCATCTCTTGTTAGAACCTCTATCTTTTTTTACCGGGAGGTGAATTGCGCTGCGTGAGGTTATCAATTTGCAATTGTTGCCGTCCGTTAGTGACAATTCGCAACATATCTTTGAGATCCTGCTCGATATTGCCCAAAATGCCATCAGCATAAGCATCAGCACCATCTTCAATGTCTTGAGCCTGAGCGATCGCAGTTTGTCGCATTTGCTCTAATTCTTGCTGACAAGCATACCGCTTGCGCTCAATCTCGGTGAGGGTTTCTTGCATTATTCCCTCACACTCTTGTTGCACTTGTCGCCGCAGTTGTTCAGCTTCTTGTTCAGCTTGTTGAATAATATCGCTTTCAGCTAAGATTTGCGCTCTTTTTGCTTGTGCAGCCTCAACAACCTGCTGTCCATACTCTTCCGCTTCTAGCAGAATTTCATCCTTTTGCTCAAGGATGGCTGCTGCTTCTTGAAAAAGTGATGGTAAAGCAAGCCGAATGTAATCAAGCTGTTCCAGCAGCTTTTCTTCATCTATGAGAGTGCGTCCCGTCAGAGGAATCCTGAGACTAGAGAGAACTATTTCCTCTAGGCGGTTGAGTTCCTGCTGAATATCTATGCTTCCCTCTCCACCGAGATATTCTTCAGGGGGGGGATTGCTTCCGTTGAGATTGGGTTCAACATTGGAGAGTTGTGATTGTAGCATTGGTATATATCTAGGGCAATGTGTGGGGGAACGAGATGATCGATAGAGCCGCCAAACCTTGCAATCTCTCTTACCACACTACTACTTAAAAAACTATACTCATTTGAGGTTGCTAGAAAAACTGTTTCTATTTGGGTAGAAAGAGTTTTATTGGTGTGAGCCATTTGCAGTTCCACTTCAAAATCTGACACAGCCCGTAAACCCCGAAGCAAAACTTGTGCGTGTCGCATTTGGGCATAGTTTACGGTAAGACCATCAAAACTGTCTACTTCTACATTAGGTAGATGTTGTGTAGAAAGACGGATCTGCTCTAACCGTTGCTGGACGCTAAAAAGTGGCGTTTTGTTTGGGTTCCGCAGTACAGCGACAATTACCCGCTCAAACAGGCGACTACCGCGCTGAATGAGGTCAAGGTGTCCCAACGTGATGGGGTCGAAGCTACCAGGATAAATAGCAATCACAATTTTAGATATATCAAAGTTGTTTAGGTGATTATATCGAAACTCTTTTGTGTAACTTACTCAAATTTACCATCTTGCGCTCTGAGCAAGAATGGTAAACTCAATTGTTTTAGTGGTACAAGTTATGCTCAACTAGGCGTTAGGAATTAGACTCCTAAATATGGATGCTGGATTTTAAGTGTAGTTTCAGTATTCGAAATGTAAAAAACCCCGTACTTAGCAAAGTGCGCGGGTAGTTAACAAACTTTTCTAGGTAATTTCTCATGGCACTGGATTTTTCCACCTTGCCCTTGGCATTTCAATTTACTTCTCCAGGACCTATTCTGGTGAAATTAGGGCCACTAAGTATCCGATGGTATGGCTTATTGATTGCCACAGCAGTGTTAATTGGCGTAATCCTTTCTCAAGAATTGGCAAAGCGCCGTAATGTTAATCCTGAGTTGCTAGGTGATTTGTTTTTTTGGTTGTTGATTGGGGCAATTCCCGGCGCACGGCTATATTACGTTTTCTTTGAATGGTCAAAATATGCCCCAACTCCAGGAAAAATTTTCGCTATCTGGGAAGGAGGTATTGCCATTCATGGAGCAATTATTGGTGGCGTTTTGGCTGCGTTAATCTTTGCCAAAATCAAGCAGGTTTCTTTCTGGCAACTGGCAGATTTAGTAGCACCTTCGCTGATTTTAGGGCAGGCGATCGGACGTTGGGGCAATTTCTTTAATTCTGAAGCTTTTGGCGATCCTACTGATTTACCCTGGAAGCTGTATATTCCACCAGACCATCGTCCTTTAGAATATGCTAGTTTCGATTACTTCCATCCCACCTTTCTGTATGAATCTCTATGGGATTTAATGGTGTTTACGCTACTCATAACGTTGTTTTTCCGGTCTTTATCCGGTAAGCCACGTTTAAAGGTAGGCACTCTGTTTTTAGTTTACTGGCCAGCCTACAGCTTAGGACGCTTGTGGATTGAAGGTTTCCGTACTGATAGCTTGATGCTGGGGCCATTACGAATGGCACAAGTAGTCAGTAGTCTAGGAATTTTATTTGGATTAGTTGGATTAGCTTGGCTTTACTTACTCAAACGCCCTTTACCCGATGTAGTGCCTACTCCCAAGGGGAATGGAGAGATGAGGGGATGAGGGAGCAGGGG
>NZ_JADEXU010000296.1 GCF_015206895.1 Nostoc sp. LEGE 12450
GAGACAGCTCTGCCCCTCTGCCCCTCTGCCCAAGAGCCTCTTCTTCCCCTTTGCCCCTTACCCTTGACCCAGGTGCAGCCTCTCCAACTGAATATCCAAACAATCTCACGGCAGCGGAATACCATGAGTTGTTAGCTGGTAGCGCCATTCATCCGGCGTTGATTAAGCGCAACTTTTTCCATGTAGAGGGAGAATCAGTTTATGATTTTCTGTTCATATCTGATAAAATCCCACGCAAGAATGCAGGGCGAGTCACCGATGGATACTTAAAGCTGTATCAGCATTTGCTGTTGGGTGGGACGTGGATTCAATCTCTTGACCCCTTTAAAAACTGGCAACCAATGGAGTGGGGGCGGATTAAGCCAAACTTCCCACGCATTGATTGGCAAAAAGGCAAGCCAGTTAAGTACGAATCACCCCCCAAAACCCCCAACCGCGTTACCTACTTCGATGTCGCTAACCCTATCTGGGACAAAGTTGCAAAGCGTTATTTAATTAAGCGCTATCATTCACTTTTAGCGCTGCGCTTGCTGGATCAACTCAATCCATTAATATTTTGGGAGTGGATAAAGCAGCATCCAGAGATTCCGATTATCTTATGCGAAGGGGAGAAGAAAGCCGCTTGCTTGCTCTCTTTGGGGTTTGTAGCGATCGCACTTCCGGGAATTTGGAACGGGCGGGTCGGAAGACGGGATTTTGATGAACGATTGCATCCTGACTTAGTACCAATGGCTCAGGCGGGACGCAAGTTCATTATTTTATTCGACTACGAAACTTCTTCTAAAACTAGGTGGTCGGTGTTTCAAGCCACTGTTCGCACTGCAAAAGCAATCGAATCGGCTGGTTCTGAATGTGAAGTTGCGCTGTTGCCGGGGCCAGAAAAAGGCGTTGATGATTTCGTGGTAGCTAGGGGTGAAGATGCCAATGTCTTACTAACTGCAATTATAGATGATGCCAAATCACTTGCCGACTACCAGCGCTCCTATCGAGCTAAGAAATGGGGACTCTCTAAGTACAAACCGGATGTCACAGTCAATATTAAATATTTGACCCAAGCACTCTGCATTCCTGATCTGGAGGAAAAATGTTCATCAGTTCAGCCGCTTTACGATATTTCACAAGAGCAATTGTTCACCCCAAGTGTTAGCTCTACAAGTTGTAGGGAGGGAGAAACAAAACAAGAGTTAATAATTTCTGACTGCCCTGACCCTAAACCTTGTACCCAAAATCCCAAAAAGTCTTTCCGTTTTCCAGACAAAGGACTGGTTGTACTCTGGAGCGATATGGGCACTGGGAAAACTGAACTTATGCGCTGGTGGCGTGAGCAAAACCCCGACGCTCGGTTCCTCAACAACGGGCATCGCGTCAACCTGCTGAAGAATTTAAGCGATCGCCTAAGAACTGCGATGTATTCAGACTTGGGTTACACAGGTTTAGCCCAAGCCCAAGCCCTTAGTATTACTATTGACAGCTTGCACAAACTCAATACGCAAGCCCTCATTTACGGCTGCATATTTATTGATGAGGCTTGCCAATACCTTACCCACCTACTACACAGTAATACGTGTAAACAGCATCGTGCAGCAATCTTGGAGGTACTGGAATATATAGTATATAACGCGCCCCTGGTTGTCCTTGCCGACGCACACATGGATGACCTGACAGTGGACTTCTTTCGGGCAATGCGACCAGTAGGTGAAATTCCTTACATCGTCAAAAATGAATGGAGAAATGGCTCACGCACTATATATTGGTACGAAGGCAGTAATTCAAGCGCCCTAGTTGCCCAGATTTCGGCGGCACTCATCCTTGGTCTGAAAGTTATGGTAGCCAGTGACAGTAAGCGTTTCATCAAAAAACTCGAAAAGTCTTTTACTATTAAGTACGAAGATCCTAACTCTGACCAATCCCATACACCCCAAAAATGGCGCATCTGGTCTGTCCACTCCGATAATTCCGGCAGTGATGAAAACGTCGCTTTCATTAAAGATATCACCAACGCCGTCAAAAACTTTGATGCCTTGTTCACCTCTCCCAGCCTGGGTACTGGTGTCGATATTTCCCAGTATCATTTCGATTTGGTGTTTGGTGTTTTTCACGGCGTTTCCCAAACCGCTACTGAATGCGCCCAGCAGTTGTACCGCTATCGCCCGAAAGTCCCGTTTCATATTTGGGTGGCCCCGCGTCCTCCCTTTGGTTACAAGGATACAAACGCATCCAAGATTAAAGAGCGCTTGCTCCAAACCAATGAAATGACCGCTTTTCTGTTGCGGATTGACAGAGAAACGGGTAAGCGGGGAGCGGAGAAAGATTGGGCGCTTGAGGCTTACTGCCAAATTATGGCTAACCGCCACTATTCTCTCAATAATCTCCGCGATGATTTACGATCGCTCCTCACAGAAATGGGTAATACATTTATATATTTGGGCAGTGATGATGATGAGCAATCTCTTGAAAGTCTTAAAGCAGCAGCACAAGCTTTGGATAGTGCCCACAATTCGGCTGTTGCCAAGGCTAAGAATATTACTTTGAGTGAGTACCGCGCCCGTCAGAGCAAAGATTACCTTGACCCTAATGAAATTTTTGAATGTGAAAAGTTCCGCATTTCTGATTCTTACGGCATCGAAGTAACCGAATCACTCGTAGAAATGGATAAAGGTGGCCGCTTAATTAGAGCAATTGCTGGACTTGAGGCCATTTTAGCCCCACCCGAAGAATCGTTTACTGACCCCAAAACTGGGCAAACTTATCCTACCCCACCAACAATTGTCACCCAAAAAGACCGCACCGAACGGGACAATTTACCTTTGTGCATCGACTGGGGCAATTATTCCGCACGGTGGCTGGCGCGGTTTAATCTGGGGCTGCATCAAATTCTCACTTCTTTAGTGAAGGGTGATGAATTTGCTGCCGACGATTCCACCTTACTCAAGATGACGGCGATCGCTAAAAACTGCGCTGCTCACGTCAAAGCAATTCTCGGGTTTACTATTCCGAGTGATTGTAAACCTATTTGGTTGCTGGCCACAATGCTAGAGCAGCTGGGGCTAAAACTGACTTTCCGCAAGCAAGGTAAACGGGGTCAACAGGTGAAACTTTTTTCTTTATCTAAAGAGGAATTAGAATTTGCTCAAGAGGTAATTGCTCATCGTGAAACGAAGCGTAATCAAAAAGAAAATCGAACCTATTACGCTGCTCAACCCCCTGCTGCGTATAGTGTAAACCCCAATCAGCAGGCCGTATCCACACCCCCCCCTGATGCTATAGGGAACTCCCATTGGCAAGGGGAGGATACTACCGAATTTGAGTCGCCTCCGACCGATCGGATTACGCTACTCCACTGCGTAGAAATACTTCGCTCTGGTATTTCTCGTGGAGTTGAGGCAATTAAAGGCATTCTCAAGCGATGGCAGAGTCATTTGCGTTGGGAGACGGTGCTGGAACTTGAAGCGATCGCCGCGAGTGAATTGCGACTTGTCGAGGCTCAAATCCCGGAATTTTACGCCTTGCTGAATGAAGAGGTGTTGCCGATAGAGGGATAAAGTCGGCGATGTCGAAGGCGGGCAAAGCCTCGACTGAGCTACGTAAATAAAGAGCAAGCTGTGCCTCATTTTTATCAGTGGCTATCGCTTGAGGTGTTGCCTATGGAATTGTAAATGGCTTTTTGGGAAAATCCTTATAGCCTTTATTTACTATCAGTCCTGTCTAGATCAACTAATAGGTATTTCCTGATCTATCACTCCGATGATAACCTCGTGTTATCCGCATTTTGCATATCTTGATTGCTGCTGCTCATTGATGGCGGTGATAGCATCGATAACGCCGCGATCGCACCCCGGACTTGGGATGGTTCCACCTCCAGATAATTTTGCAGTTGCTCTAAGTTGCGATGTCCGCTAATTTCTTGGATGACCCGCAATGGAATTCCGGCATTGCTCATGAAAGTAAGTGCGGTTCTGCGGCAACTGTGTGTGCTTGCTCCTTCGATGTCCGCACGTTCGCAAGCTTCTCGGAAGATTAGGCTTGCATATTCTGAGTGCAAGTGACCGCGCCCCCATCTACCAGGAAACAAAAAACCGTCACGGGAGTTTGTCGGTTTGTAAGTAGCTAAGAAGTTCCTTAGTTCTGACAAAATCGGAATGCTGCGGGTAGCTAACTTTCCCTTTGTATTCCCTTTACGGATGATCAGCTCTGCTCTGATCCGTCCCTTGCTGTTATAAACATCTTTAATTTTTAGGGTAACTGCTTCATTGACGCGGCAACCCGTGTACAGCATCACGCCTATTAGGGTTCTGTCTCGCTCTGTGGTTAATCCCGAAGTGAATAGACGCTGGATTTCTTCCGGCGACAAAACTTTTGCCTTTCCGTGACGGTCAATTTTCACAGCCCCGAACCCCCGATAGTTAATCATTATCGCCGATGCTCCCGTCCCAGGATTTATTTCGGTGAAAAAAGTGTGGAACTGTACTGCAATGTGTACTAGTTTCTCTACCGTTTCCGTTTCCCTTTCCCTGTTCACGGACAAAGTGAAAATTGTGGCAGTTTGTCAAAAGAGGCAGGGGAGCGGGGAGCTATTAGCTGGGGGGAAGATTGGAAGAGAGCTTGTACTCCGACCAATCGAGAACGAGAGAGGAAGGGCGGGGCTTGATACCCATGTTCCGCTCCACTCACTTCACGGCAACTCTTGGAGACGCTGCGCGAACGGGGCTTTCTATTGCTCCCCCTGCTCCCAGCAAGAACTGCCCCTCTGCCTCTTCGGTCAGCAACAGAATACCTCCGTCACCTGTAGCCAGAACGGTGTACTAATGCTGTACTATTACCCTGCCATTTAAGCGCACAGGATAAAAAGCCGATTGCCATTTGGGACTGCCATCGCTCGTGCTGCACAAGCAATAATCACCTTTATTTATCATGATGAGCGATCGGTTGACTCAATCACTCTTCGTCCCAGTTTACCTAGCCACTACCTTTCTTCATGCCATTGGGCTATAGCCAATGCCCCTATATTGAAAAACCTAAAGATAGATGAAAAAAATAAACTAAAAATGGCTTTATAGTTAATAAGTGATATAAAAAATTAAAGAGCATACTCTTAACAGTTAACTACACAAATATTACAGGTGTAGGTTTGGGTTAAAGAAAACGGGCAAAGGTGCTTATTTTAAGAAACTTGTACAAAATTCTTCCCTGCTTCTGTTGCTTTCATACCAAATCAAGCTTATCGAAATAGCCCGCTATTTAATCGCTATCACGGCATAAAACTATAGAGTCATTTTTAGTTTATTTTTTGAGAGTAGTTTGATTCCTCTATAAAAAATTCTTCAAAAAACGGACGGGTAAAACTTGCTCCCCAAAAACTCAAACTTTTCTCCGATGCGTTTGGACACTAATTATTTAAAACTGACAACTAATTCTTTAATGGACACCAGGGCTTAAAAGCAGGGGCAACTTTTAGAGACGCTATGCGTAGCAAGATCCCCGTAGGGGTACAGACTTACTGTACTGGATGCAATTATTGCTTTCTTACTCAGCAATCTAACTAGGTACTCAGCACTGTTTCGATGAGCAAAAATTAGATAAAGGAATCCTGCAAGCGTTTGAGCCTGAGA
>NZ_JADEXU010000030.1 GCF_015206895.1 Nostoc sp. LEGE 12450
CCCCCCTATGCCTACAGATACTTTTGAAAAAACTAGCTGGAGTTGGCAGCTTTCCCAATTTCAACAACAAGCGGGAGAATGGTGGGAATACCAGTTTTACCGCTTTGAGAAAACTTTACCAGAATTGCCTAATGGATGGTCGATTAGCCCGTGGTTAGGTGAGTTGCTGAAATTTCTGTTTTGGCTGGTAATTGGCTTATTTATAGTTTGGGTAGGTTGGCAATTATGGCGGGAATTCAGCCCTTATGTATATTCTTGGGTGAATAGAAGTGGCAATCTGATTGATTTTCGTGCAAAAACTCGCTCTAGTGAGTCATCCATAGCGCTTTTGTTGGAGCGATCGCAAGAATTTTATCGTCAAGGTAACTACCGTGAGGCTTGCCGTTGTGTCTATTTAGCAATGTTGCAGCAGTTGCATCAAAAAGCGATCGCACCCCACAAACTCAGTCGTACAGATGGAGAATATCTGCAATTACTGCGATCCTCTGTGACTCCCATACAGCCTTACGAAACTTTAATTACCACTCACGAACAATTATGTTTTGGGAATGCCGAGATTTTGCCAGACAATTATGAACAGTGTCGGCAAGCTTATCGGGAAATTTCCCCAGAATGAAGAGAACGCGTAAAAATTAATATAAAAGTTAGAAAAAGCGAGAGATAGGCACAAAGACTTATCCTCGCTTTTTGACTACCTAAGCTGTGAGAGTTGCGATCGCTTTGTCTACAGCTTCTAAGGCAGTGTTTACTTCCGCCTCTGTGACAATTAACGGTGGCACAAATCGGACTACTTTTGGCCCGGCTGGTACCAGTAATACACCCTCGTTAATGGCAGCATTGACAATATCTGCTGCGGTTAATTGGATATCGGCTCGCAACTCCAAACCGTTGATTAAACCCCAACCCCGAACTTCGCCAATGTGTTGAGAATATTTCGCTGTGATCGCTCTCAACCCAGATCGCAACTGTTCACCCCTGTCTTGCACATTCTGCAAAATATTTTCCCGTTCCAATGTCTGGCAAACACTGAGTGCTACACCACACACAAAAGGATTGCCACCAAAGGTGCTGGCGTGTTCCCCTGGCTGAAAAACATCGCAGAATTTCTTACTCATCATTGCACCAATGGGAATACCGCCACCTAAGCCTTTGGCACTGGTGAAGATATCCGGCTCAACGCCAAGATGTTCGTAAGCCCATAATTTGCCACTGCGCCCCATACCAACTTGCACTTCGTCAAAAATCAATAAAATGCCAGTTTCGTCGCAAATTTGCCGGAGCTTTTTGAAATAGGCAACATCTCCTGGACGCACACCGCCTTCTCCCTGCAATGGCTCAATCAGAATTGCCGCTACCCGGTAATCACCTTCATCCAACTCGCTAATCGCCACTTCCACAGCGTTAATATCGTTGTAATTTACGTAGTGGAACCCAGGAACTAAAGGATCAAAGTACTTTTGATACTTCGGTTGTGCTGTGGCGGTAATTGTTGCCAAAGTCCGTCCGTGGAAACTGGCATTGGCGGTTAAAATAATGGGTTTTTCAATGTCTAATACTGTGTGGGCATATTTTCGCGCCAGTTTAATTGCGGCTTCGTTAGCTTCAGCTCCAGAGTTGCAGAAAAATACGCGATCGGCGCAAGAATGTTCAACAAGCCATTTTGCCAATTCACCTTGCTCAGGAATGTAGTACAAATTAGAGACATGGTGCAGCTTTTGGATTTGGCGTGTTACCGCCTCTACCATAACTGGATGGGCGTGTCCCAAAGTACAAGTGGCAATTCCCGCTACAAAGTCCAGATATTCTCGTCCCTGTGTATCCCAAACCCGGCATCCAGCACCCCGTTCTAGGGCTAAAGGAAACCGACCATAGGTAGACATGACAGCTTCATTAAAGCTATCTGCATCAAAGGGACTAGATGCTACAGACCCTGAATCTGGGGGGATGGTGGCTTGTTCAACGAGAGTTTGTAGGCTCACTACCGCTCCTCCTGAAAGTTTTTCATTATATAGTTATTTACTAGTTTCCTAGAAATCCCTAAAAAATACTTTTTATTTAGCACAATTCGCACTTCTTCTTAGACTAACGTTTATATAACCTTGGCGGTGGTGAAAAAACTTTGGGCTTTAACACTTGAGCAAGAGTCTGAGCGACAGCCAATTTGAGTAAATGCAGCCCAACTAGGCATCGCAAGCCAGGTAGAGTCTAGAGATTTTTCTCACTGATGTTCAAGCCTGACTCGTCAAAACCGCAGGTTGACATTTGACGAGTCAGGCTTGGACATATTATGAAATCTCGGCTGAGAATTATTTCTCTGTGATTTTTAGTTCATCAATATTCCAAAAAGTTGACCCCAAGGCAGAAAACTTGATGGGATTGACACGTTCGCGCACCGCTTGAAACGAGATTGGATTCACAAGGCAGAATATCGGCAACTGTTCAGCAACGATTTGCTGGAATCTGCCATAAATCGCCTTGCGCTTGCTCTGGTCTAGTTCTTTAAATCCTGCCCCGAAAAGACTGTCAATTTCTCTCTCCCATTCAGAAACGACCCATCCTTGGAGCGGGGGTTTTCCTGGTAGCGCACCTTGGTTAAACTGATGAAATGAGCCTTGACTAGTCCAAAATAAAGATAGAAGATTAGGTTCAACATCTGCACCGGGCACACCAAATGCACCGACATAACAATCCCAATCTCGACGAGAGAGTAGCTTTTGCAATATTACGTTAAAACTGACTACCTGCAAATCTGCTTTGATACCAATTTTACTGAGGTCTTGTTGGATTTGAACTGCGGCATCGATTCTTGATTGATCTTCCGATTTCACCAAAAGATTGAATTGCACCCGATTTCCATCTTGGTCTAACAGTTCTTTTTGTGAGTTGTATTTAAAGCCAGCCTCTAGCAACATCTGCCTAGCTCTCTGGGGATTATAATCATAAACTTTTAACCCTGCTGCTGGAGACAAGTAATAAGGACTTTGAACTGCAATTGGCGAATGCTGTATTTCACCTAAACCGCGATAGATATTAGTTTTAATTCGGTTGCGGTCAATGGCATAAGCAACTGCTTGCCTAAAAGCTAAGTTATTAAACCATCGAGATTTGATTGGGTCAATAAAAGGCTGACTTTTGGCATTACTAGCTTGGTTAAGGTTGAAACCCACAAAGCTAAAACCCGCAGTTGTCCCACCATTATAAATAATGTATTTTCCTCGCTTTTCATGTTTCTTGAGTAACCCAAATACTGCTGATGTCACATTCAAAGTATCTAGTTCACCTGAACGAAATCTTACTAACTGATTTTCTGTAGAAGCAATAATTTGCCAGACAATACGTTCAATATAAGGCTGAGGATTCCCTTGAATATCTTTGCGCCAGTAATAGGGGTTGCGTCGTAAAATTACCCGTTCAGCAGGAGTATAGCTTTCTATTTTGTAAGGACCATTGCAGACAATTTTTTGTGGATCGGTATTGGTTCCCCACATTGAGAGAAACTGAGGATTACCATTGCTATCATTAGATAAGACAGAAGCACGCAAGGCATGAGCAGGCAAAATCGCTAGTCTTTCGGCATATCTCAAAAAAGGGGCAAAAGGTTCCACAAAAGTAAACTCAACTCGCAGATTATCTAGTTTCTGCACTGACGGAAAAGTTTCTTTGTTGCCAATGCGTAAAAAGTCTCTATATAAAGTGGGAATTCTTTTATTAAGATAAATATCTCGATAGGTAAAGACTACATCCTCTGCTGTAAGCGGTTCACCATCTGACCATTTTAACCCTGTTTTTAAAGTAAAAATAATTCGCTTTTGATCGGCAGATATTGACCAAGATTCCGCTAGTCCTGGCTCCAACTTGTTAGTTATAACATTCTCATCAACCAATCCCTTGTAGATCAATGAAAAAATACTGTATGGAGAGTCATTAATGGCATAGTTAAAAGTAGTCGGATCGCTTAACGAAACTAGAACTAATTGAGCTACTTGAGATGCTTTGCTTTTCATCTGTGTCGGGTGACAGCTTGTAAGCAAGAAACAACAAGATAAGAGCAAACCAATTACCAAATTCAAAGGTCGAACAACAGCAGCAATCATCTCTATTTATCTACCTTGCAGCTACTCTTTACACAGTACAGTATGTGATTGAACAGTACTACAACAATGCCAGCAGACGAAGCGTCTCGTAGGGAAGCTCACCGTTGGCGTAGCCTCTCATAGAGAAGGTATCGCCTACCGTGGGCGCTACGCACCATTTTTTTGGTAATTCACTTGGGCTTGTATCATCAGAATGGAAGAAGCAATACCAACACTTTCTCCCAAATAGGCTTCTAGGGATTAGAGCTTCATGTAAAGTTAAAGATGAATATTTTTAAGTATTAGGAGTATTGAGTTTGGATAACTTGTAGTTTAAATGTACTAAAAAAGACTAATGCTATAAAGTTAGTAGAAAACGAGAAAAAGTAGGCTAAAAGTACTATTGTTACGTCATTTTCAACACTTGAGCAAAAATATCAACGTATCCAAAAGGAGTTAATGGCCGGGGCGATCGCTCTTGGCGGTGTTTTCCTCATTGGCACTTTGTGGTACTCATTAGTGGAGGGCTGGTCATGGGAAGATGCAGCGTACATGACAGTCATCACTTTAGCTACTGTGGGATACGGAGAGACGCATCCACTGGGTAGCCGAGGACGATTGTTTACAATTGCCCTGATTTTGTTGGGTGTAGTCAATATCGGTTACATTGTCAACAGATTTACAGAAGCGATCATTCAAGGCTACTTTCAACAAGGAATTCGGCTACAACAACAGAGGCGGTTAATGGAATCCCTAACAGAACATTACATCATCTGTGGATTTAGTCGGACTGGTCGTCAAATTGCCAAGGAATTTCGAGCAGAAGGCGTACCTTTTGTAGTGATTGATTCAGATATGGAATCTGTGCAAAGGGCGCAGACAGAAGGTTACACAGCATTCCAAGGTGACGCTACCCTAGATGACACACTTTTGAAAGTTGGTATTGAAAGGGCAATATGTATTGTTGCAGCCCTTCCCTCCGATGCCGAAAATTTATACATAGTTTTATCAGCAAAAACTTTGAATTCGGGAATTCGGGTGATTGCCCGTGCAAGTACAGAAGAAGCTTTGCAGAAGTTACGACGCGGTGGTGCAGATGAGGTAATATCCCCCTATATTACTGGTGGGAAGCGCATGGCTGCTGCGGCTCTTAGACCCCAAGTATTGGACTTTGTAGACGGGATTTTGACAGGTGCAGACCGCCAATTGTACATGGAAGAATTTTTACTTGACCCGGCTTTTTGTCCCTTCGTGGGTCAGAGTTTGCAAAAGGCGAGATTGCGATCGCAATCTGGGGCATTAGTTCTGGCAATTCGCCGCGCTGATGGGGCTCTCATCGGTGGCCCCACTGGCGATACAGTCTTAATGTCAGGCGATCGCCTAATTGGTATGGGTACAGCAGAACAGTTGCGTAGCCTTAATCAAATTCTCGGCCCCATCAATTCCAAGAAACTGCGGCGACCGAAAAATAGCTGATTTTATTACTTTTTTATACTAACTTAAAGTAAATCTTGTATAGTGTAATTGCATACTTAAAAAGTATAATATAATGCAATGAAACGAGATTTAGCGATCGCCACAATATTTACTTTTACTTTGGGCTTTTACGCCACACAAACTATTGCTGCTCCTTTGGCAACTCCCACAAGTTTTACAAATTGGTGTAAGCAGAAATCAACTTTACCTCCACAGACAAAACATACTGTTGAGGTTCTTTTAGAAAAAGCTCAAACTCAAAATTGCAAGCAGGCTAACCAAAAGCTGACTAATTTGACTTCTCTCTCCCTCAACTCAAATAAAATCAGTGATATCAAGCCTTTGTCTGCTCTAACTAATTTGACTTCTCTCGACCTTGGCTCAAATGAAATCAGTGATATCAAGCCTTTGTCTGCTCTGACTAATTTGGCTTCTATCGACCTTGGCATAAATGAAATCAGCGATATCAAGCCTTTGTCTGTTCTGACTAAATTGACTTCTATCGACCTCGACATAAATGAAATCAGCGATATCAAGCCTTTGTCCGCTCTGACTAATTTGACTGCTCTCTCGCTCCGAGAGAATCAAATCAGCGATATCAAGCCTTTATCCGCTCTGACTAATTTAACTTCTCTCTCTCTCCGCTCAAATCAAGTCAGCAATATTAAGCCTTTGTCCACTCTGACTAATTTGACTTATCTCTACCTCAACTCAAATGAAATCAGTAATATCAAGCCTTTGTCTAATCTGACTAATTTGACTATTCTCTCTCTTGAATCAAATGAAATTAGCAATGTCAAGCCTTTGTCTACTCTGACTAATTTGACTGAACTCTCCCTTAACTCAAATAAAATCAGCAATATCAAGCCTTTATCATCTCTGAAAAAGTTAACTTTTATTAATATTAAAAACAACGCGATCGCACCCAAAATATGTCCTGTAAAACCAGAATCTATTTGCCAATTTGATGAGCTTTAAAGTAGCGATCGCGCGCGAACCTTGAGTTATTTGTCAAGCAATCTAAAGTTTGATGGCAATGATGCGAATTCTCCGATAGTCGGCTGTCCAATTGCCTTGTTGATACAGTGTCGGCAAAAGATGCTCTTCCACGGTGCGAATTATTTGTATTTTTTGGTCAGCAGACAACCCTGCGAGAAAAGCATCGGCAAACATTTCAAGCCAGTTAGCCATCCCCGCTTCGCCTTCTGTTAGGGGAGTAGGACGAGCAAACAAGGTGGCATAAGTAACATCAAAGCCTTGTTGTTCTAGTAGGGTAGCGTACTCACCAATACTAGGAAAATACCAAGGATTCAGTGCTTGCGGGGAAATAGCGATCGCCTCTAAAGCACTGTACAAAGTTTTGAGGATCGCTTGAACATTTCCTTTACCACCAAATTCTGCAACAAAACGCCCCCCAGGTTTTAACGCTTCATGTATGGAAGCGATCGCCGCATCTGCTTCTTTAATCCAATGTAAAACAGCGTTGGAAAATACAGCATCCAATGGTTTCAATACTTGAAAATCTCTGGCATCAGCAACATCAAAGCGTAGATGGGGATAGTTTTGTTTTGCTGTCTCAATCATCGAGGATGCGCGATCGATTCCAGTCACTTCAGCCCCAGCTTGAGCAATTTTTTCTGTTAGTTGTCCAGTTCCACAACCAAGATCCAAAATGGATTCTCCCGGCTTGGGGTTGAGTACTTTCAGCAAGTTTTCGCCATATTGCCAGACAAAAGCGTGTTTATCCTCATACAGGTCTGTATTCCAACTATTGTCGAGTAATGGAAGATTATTCATAAACTATGAAATTACATTGCAGAGTATTGTTTTGCTAGTCGTCAACCAAGTTCGGTAGGTTGATGACTGCATAATCATCACAATAAAAAATATTATTAATTATGTCCAATATATATTTTGACCTTAACTAATATTTAAAAGATATAAGTTCAGGTAACAGATGGAACTACGACACCTGCGCTACTTTGTCACCTTGGCAGAAGAACTGCACTTTGGACGGGCAGCAGAAAGATTGCACATTGCCCAACCTCCCTTAAGTCAACAAATTCGCCAGCTAGAGAAGGAATTGGGCTTTGAATTGTTTCATCGCACAAAACGAAGCGTGAATTTAACAGAAGCGGGGGTAGTTTTTTTGGATGAAGTCCAACAAATTCTCAGGCAATTGCAGCAGGCAATCCAAGTCGGGCAACAAACTAGTCGCGGTGAACTCGGAGAATTAGCGATCGGCTTTGTCAGTTCTGCCGCGTATAATATATTGCCAACTATTTTGCGAACCTTTCGGAATTGTGTCCCTGGTGTGAGTCTAGAGTTGCATGAACTGACTACAGATCAACAGTTAGAGTGGTTACGCACAGGTCGGATAGATGTAGGGTTTGTCCGTCCACCTGTGGAGGAAAATACATTTAGCTGGGAAATCATTTTTCAAGAGTCGCTGATAGTAGCATTACCTGAAGCACATTTACTAGCAAATCAATCTTATGTTTGTTTGCGATCGCTTGCTAATGAACCCTTTATTTTATTTCCGAGAATATTAGCGCCTGGACTATACGACTTAATTATTAGTCTCTGTCAGCAAGCAGGCTTTAGTCCCTCTGTAAGTCAACAAGCCATTCAGATGCAAACAATTGTTAGTCTAGTGGCAGCCGAAATAGGTATTGCAATTGTGCCGGCATCTTTACAAAATTTGCAACGAACTGGGGTAGTTTATAAAAATATCGAGCCAGTCAGCCCAAAAGTTGCCATTGCAATGATTTGGCGCAGTAGCGAGACATCCCCAACGATACAGAGGTTTCTGGAGATTGTAAAACACATAACTTGATTTATTACTGGCGATTTATTTACCAATCAGTATCCATTGTAAAAATCTGCAAATGGCTGTTAAATCTTCTGATTGCGGCTGTAAGTAGAAATAACCAATGACCAATGACTAATGACTAATTTCTTTCCACCCATGCATAGCTGCTATACCTTTAGTAATCCATTCGATCAAAATTGGGGGAGCTTCTGATATCAAGATGCTAGGATAAACTGCTGCGCCCCATTCGGGATGCACTAGTACACGGCATTGATTTTTAATTACTGGATAGTTGAGCAAAGCTTTGACAACTGCTGTGTCATCATGGGGAATTGCTCCAGGATGAGATAGTAAAGGGTAGCCTGTACGAGGGTCGATCAGGTCAGTTAAATAGCCGCGATCGCGCAGATTAAATGCTAAATCACAGCCAAATCTCATAAACTTTTCTCGTAAGCGTTCTTTTTCTGACTCAACTTCTGCTGTTTTTTTGACTAATTGATAACGTGATTGCTGCAAGACAATCACTACTCGTAAAAATGGTTGCCGTTTCCAATCCGGTAATATCCGTTCGCAGTTGGCACAGATATATTGACTGGGAGCATGAATTGAAATTTGAACCGCTTGTCCTGTTTCGCCAACTAAATTAATGGGACAGGCTTGCTCCGAAGTGTAAACTTTGGGATAGTTCACTAAATTGATTCGGCTTATACAAGTTTTTTAATTTAATCTACGGTATTGATGATAGCTCTTAAAAGTTCAGAAAAATCATCTTTTTCCTCTCTTATGTTACTTTTTTTAGAATCATAAGATAATAATTTGAGAATTTTAATCCGAATTTTATCCTTTATTAACCTGTTGTCATAGGATTTGTTGCGATCGCTGTAGGCATTAGCATAACTGTAGACAAGCGATGTATCTAGCGAGCTACGCCTACGCTTCGATTAAAACCCCAAAAAATTAACTCCATCTCACCCAATTAATTGAGTTTTAAAGAATTCACCGGCACTTCATCCCAAGAATCAACTGTCCGCAATTGCGCTACCCAACCCTCTGCTTTTTGCTTCTCGGTCAAATTATTCTGAAAGGAATCATGACACTCTTTAGCTTGAGATTCATTACAAGTGGCAATACAGGCATGAATCATCCCAGACGGATCAATTTGCTCATTTACCCAAATAGTCATGGAAGATTTCCTCAAAAAGTGTAGCGAAAAAAGCTATTTGTTATTTTAGAACACTATTAGAGTCAAAAATTGCAGAGCAAAATCGGTAATAAATAGTGAACTTATATTAGCGATTACTAATTTACAATTATTCAGTTCCGCTTCATCTGGTAGGCAGATATGATTTATCGCCTCTTTCGTAGCGACGGCGGTAGAGTAATTCTAACTGTCCACCATATTCTTGAATCCAAGCTATCTGACGCTGATAGAGTCCCCGGAAGGTATTAGCAAATAATAGTGTAAAGATTGCTACTACTAATCCTGATGCTGTGGATACTAAAGCTTCACTAATTCCAGATGTTACACCTGTTGTTTTAGTACCTCCCACATCTCCAATATTTAGAGAGGCAAAGGAGTTAATTAATCCTAAGACAGTGCCGAGAAGTCCCAACAACGGCGCAAGACCAATAATTGTCTCAAAAATATTTTGCGATCGCTTAAGTAAGGGAATTTCGGCTTGTGCTTCGCTTTCTAATGCCAACCGAAATTCTTCTGGTGTCGGCTCTTCTAACTCTAAAGCTGCTAAAAAAATTCGGGCAATGGGTAAATCAGTATTTTTTTGCAACTTATCTAAAGCACTAACTACATTATCAAGGCGATAAAGCTGTAGCACCTCTCGTACTACCTTATTTTGCCGATTATTTATTCTTACCCAAAAGATGATCCGCTCGATAATCAGCGCTACTCCTAACAAAGAGAACGCTAGGAGAGGCCACATGACCACGCCACCTGCTGTAAACAGATTACTAATTTCCATTTATTATTTTTTAACTTACCAACAACGCTAGATTAGCAGATCGTTGTTTTAGGGAATTGGGAATCCCTTCGGCTTCGCTCAGGGCAAGTGGGCATTGGGCATTGGGAATTGGAGAGAATGAGAAAACTACCTCTTTACGCTCTGCTCTCTGCTCCCCTACCTTTTTATTCGCTTATTCCCCTTATTCAATATTCAGAACTCTCTCGGCTACCCTGAGTTTGGCTGATCGCGATCGCGGATTTTTCCCAATTTCCTCTTCTTGAGCAATAATTGGCTTTTTTGTCAATACTTTTAATAAAGGTGAATTTCTTAAACCATGCTTCACCGGGCGGTCTTCCAAACTGTGAAAACTGATAATCGCAATTCTGCCACCAGGGACAAGGGCATTTGGTGCTTTATCCAAAAAGGTTTCTAGGGATTTTAATTCATCGTTGACGACAATTCGCAGAGCTTGAAAAACTCGGGTAGCAGGGTGAATTCTCCCATAACGGTATTTGGGGGGAACAGAAGAAGCGATCGCATCAGCCAATTCTGTAGTCGTGTGCAACGGTCGCCGTTCTACAATGCGTCTAGCAATGCGCCGCGATAATCTCTCTTCACCGTACTTAAAGAAAATATCAGCTAATTCGGCTTCATCCCAATTATTAATCACATCAGCAGCAGTTAGCGATCGCCCCCGATCCATTCGCATATCTAAATTCGCGGCTTGGCGAAAGCTGAAACCCCGTTCTGCTTGGTCTAAATGGTAAGAACTTACCCCTAAATCGGCTAAAATACCATCGAAAGTGTTAGGGGTAAATTGGTAGTCAGCAAAATTGCTGTAAATAAATTGTATGCGATCGCCAAACTCAGCTAATTCTTTCCTCGCTGCTGCTAAAGCATCTTCATCTTGGTCAACTGCCGTTACCCGTACATCGGCAGCTGCTTCCAATATTAGGCGACTGTGACCACCACCACCTACCGTCACATCTAAATAATGTCCGCCTGGACGAACCGCCAAACCCTCAATTACCTCTCGTCCCAAAACGGAAATATGAGAAAAAGCCAGTTCTTCTAAATCTAGCGGTGTTTGTAAATCTGATTTCATCTTTAATTTTATTTTTGTTTCTATTTGGTAAGACTTACACCAAAAACCTCTTAAACTCCTATTCCTCCGTGTCCGGTTATTGAGCGAAGCCGAAATACTGCCTCCTCTGTGGTTCGATTTAAGTCCTATTTAACACTCAATCCCAATACTCAACATCAAGATTTTAAATGCAAAAAGAGATTACATGAAAAAAAACCTGTGCCTCAATCCCTTGCATATCAAGCTTCCCTATAATAATTGAAGAGGTGCAACGAAATGAAACAATTACAACTCCTGCGCTGCTATCCTCTCTCCAACATAACCCTGTAGAGTCAAAATTATATAGATTGCCCCTACAAACCTCATTTTGGCAGACTAGATAAATCGGCTGTGGTTGGCATCTAGGCGGTTCAATTCAAAATTTTCACGAACGGAGAACACGAAATCTATGACCAGACTAGAAACCCGCACTGAACCAATGGTGCTAAACATGGGGCCACACCACCCCTCAATGCACGGGGTTCTGCGGCTAATCATGACTCTGGATGGCGAGGATGTCGTTGACTGTGAACCAGTTATCGGCTATTTGCACCGAGGAATGGAAAAAATCGCTGAGAACCGCACTAATGTAATGTACGTCCCTTACGTTAGTCGCTGGGACTACGCGGCGGGAATGTTCAACGAAGCCGTCACTGTTAACGCCCCAGAAAAACTTGCAGGTGTCGCTGTCCCCAAACGCGCTAGCTACATCCGCGTCATCATGCTGGAGTTGAACCGCATCGCTAACCACTTGCTATGGTTTGGCCCCTTCTTAGCTGACGTAGGCGCACAAACTCCCTTCTTCTACCAGTTCCGCGAACGGGAGATGATTTATGATTTGTGGGAAGCTGCTACAGGTTATCGGATGGTAAATAATAACTACTTCCGCGTTGGTGGAGTAGCGGCTGATTTACCTTACGGTTGGGTAGATAAGTGTCTGGAATTTTGCGAGTACTTATTACCTAAAATTGATGAGTACGAACGTTTAGTAACAGATAACCCCATCTTCCGGCGACGTGTTGAAGGTATTGGTACTATCACCCGTGAAGAAGCAATTAACTGGGGACTTTCTGGCCCCATGTTACGCGCTTCTGGTGTGCAATGGGATTTGCGGAAAGTTGACCATTACGAATGTTACGACGATTTCGACTGGGATGTGCAGTGGGAAACCGCCGGTGATTGCTTTGCCCGTTATGTAGTGCGGATGCGGGAAATGCGCGAATCTGTGAAGATTATTCGCCAAGCAATTAAAGGACTTCCTGGCGGCCCTTACGAAAATCTGGAAGCCAAGCGTTTAGCCGCAGGTAAAAAATCTGAATGGGACGCATTTGATTACCAATTCATCGGTAAAAAAGTTTCCCCCACTTTTAAGATTCCGAAGGGTGAAATCTACGCCCGTGTAGAAAGTGGTAAAGGTGAATTGGGAATTTACTTGGTTGGTGATGATAATGTCTTCCCTGCACGTTGGAAGATTCGCGCCGCAGATTTCAACAACCTCCAGATTGTTCCACATTTACTGCGCGGCATGAAGGTTGCAGATATTGTGGTCATTCTCGGTAGTGTTGACGTAATTATGGGGTCTGTGGATAGGTAGAAAATATCTATCTAGGCAATTTTAGAGCAGTTGTATTGTAATACAACTGCTCTATTTTTTTAGTATTGGGTAAAACTGATGATTATAAAGCTTTTTTTAACCCAATACGGTTCAGTTAAGGCTAAAACTCTTTGTCAAAGTCAATTTTTTACGAACCACAGAGACGCAGAGGGCACTGAGAGAATAAAGAAATGCTTAACTGAACTGCATTGTTTTTTAACCGCCCTTTTAACGTTAATTTGATTTCTCTGGCTAGAAATATTTTTTACTTATATAACATAAGTACAAAATATTTGTCGAGTTTTAAATAATGCCTCGGATATTTGACAACATTGATTTACAATTACTACCGATTTTACGAGAAACCCTCAAAGTCTCTTATCGGGCAGATTTTTGTGTTGGCTACTTCAACCTCAGAGGTTGGCGAAGAATTGATGATTTAGTCGAACAGTATGTTGGTAGTGAAAATGCTTGTTGTCGTTTGCTAATTGGGATGCAAAGCTTACCCAGTGATGAAGTTTATGCAGCATTTAGCCTTGTTAGTGGTGATGGACGGATTGATAACAGTAGCATTGTGCGGTTTAAAAAACGTATGGCGGCGGAATTTCGCCAGCAGTTGACTATCGGTGCGCCGACTAATCAAGATGAAGCGGGGTTACGGCGGTTAAGTCATCAGCTAAAAAGTCAGAAGGTAATTATTAAACTGTTTTTGCGTCATTATCTCCACGCCAAGTTATATCTTGTGCATCGCAATGACCCTAATACCCCAACTGTGGGATTCTTGGGTAGTAGTAATTTAACCCTTCCCGGATTGGCGAAACAAGGGGAGTTGAATGTTGATATTTTAGACCACGATGCTTGTAATAAACTGCAAAAGTGGTTTAGCGATCGCTGGCAAGATTACGGTTGTGTAGATATTTCCCAAGAATTGGCAGAAATTATTGACCAGAGTTGGGCTAGACAAGAGCTAGTTTCGCCTTACTACATCTACCTCAAGATAGCTTACCACTTATCCCATGAAGCGATCGCCGGACTTTCAGAATTTCGTATCCCCCGCGAATTTAACAACTTATTTGACTTCCAAAAAGCCGCCGTACAGCTAGCAGCACGTCATGTAACTAGGCGTGGTGGTGTGTTAGTGGGTGATGTGGTCGGTTTAGGCAAAACTTTAGTTGGAACCGCCCTGGCGAAGATATTACAAGAAGATTGTTATTTAGAAACGCTGATTATTTGCCCAAAAAACCTAGTTTCAATGTGGCAAGAATATAAAGATAACTATCGGTTACTTGCCGAAATTATGCCAATTAGTCAAGTACAAAATAAATTACCAACACTCCGGCGTTATCGAGTTGTGTTAATTGATGAAAGTCATAATTTACGGAACCGCGAAGGCAAACGTTATCGAACAATAATAGAATATATTGCTGCTAACGAAAGTAAATGTATATTATTATCTGCGACTCCTTACAATAAAAGTTACCTTGACCTTTCTGCCCAATTGCGGTTATTTGTGCCAGAAGACCAAGATTTAGGATTAAGACCAGAAGCTTTAATTAATGAACTGGGTGGTAGTTCGATAGGAGAATTGGAGTTTATTAGAAAGCATCAGTGTTCTGTACGTTCTTTAGCTGCTTTTGAAAAAAGCGAACACCCTGATGACTGGCGAGAATTGATGAAGCGTTACATGGTGCGGCGCACTCGCTCTTTTATTAAAGATAATTATGCCCACACAGATGAAACAGGGCGGAAATATTTAGAATTTTCCGATGGGAGACGTTCTTATTTTCCTCAGCGTTTACCTCGTAGTCTCAAGTTTCCTTTAGAAGGTTCTAACACAGACTTTTATGCTCGTCTTTACTCTGAGTTAGTAGTAGAAGTCATTAATCAACTGAATTTACCTCGTTATGGGCTAGGAAATTACGTTATTGCTAAACAAAAACAGCTGCCTACAGACACTGAGCAACGGTTTATTAATAGCTTATTTCGTGGCGGTAGGAGGTTAATGGGTTTTTCTCGCACTAATTTATTTAAACGTCTGGAAAGTAGTGGCGTTGCTTTTATCCAATCAATTGAACGCCATATATTACGGAACTTCATTTATTTATATGCTTTAGAGCAAGGTCTTGATATTCCTATTGGAACTCAAGAAGCTGAGTTATTAGATACAAGGAATAATGATGAAGATGCTGATTCTGTTGTAGCAGCCTTGTTTGATACAGAAATAGAAGATGATGATTCTGACCTAACCCCCCAACCCCCTTACCTACTAGGGAAGGGGGAGAATTCCAAGCCTCTCTCCTTGCAGGAGAGAGGTTTTCCAGACGAGGATGAAAAGGCATTTAAAACAGAAAAAATATTTCGTCAAAGAGCAGAATCAATTTACCAAGAATATACCACCCGATATCAACGAAGATTTAAGTGGTTGCGTTCTACACTTTTTGATATTAAAAAACTGAAACGGGATTTATTAGAAGATGCCAAAGCATTAATTAATATACTGCAACAGTGTGGCGATTGGAATCCTCAAAAGGATGAAAAACTGGCAGCTTTAATCAAACTGCTAACAAAAACTCACCCTCAAGATAAAGTACTAATTTTCACGCAATTTGCTGATACAGTCCGTTATCTTGAAGATAATTTGCAGTTGAATCATATTACTAATGTAGCTGGGGTAACGGGACAATCTAAAGACCCAACAATAATGACAGGAAGATTTAGCCCTGTGAGTAATGGAAAACGTGAGCAAGTTTCATCATCAGATGAGTTGCGTATTTTAATCGCTACCGATGTTTTGAGTGAAGGTCATAATTTGCAAGACTGTGCAATTATCGTCAATTGGGATTTACCTTGGGCGATTATTCGCTTAATTCAACGCGCCGGAAGGGTAGACCGCATTGGACAAAATGCTGATAAAATTCTTTGTTATTCTTTTCTACCAGCCGAAGGAGTAGAACGCATTATCAATTTGCGGGGGCGACTCCGCAAACGACTGCAAGAAAATGCGGAAGTGGTAGGAACTGATGAAGCTTTTTTTGAAGATGATGATGCACGAGTAATTCTCGACCTCTACAACGAGAAATCTGGAGTTTTAGATGGCGAAGAAGATACAGAAGTTGATTTGACATCAGAAGCATTTCAAATTTGGAAAAAAGCCACAGATGGTAATCCGGGTTTGAAAAAGACGATTGAAGAAATGCAAAATGTGGTTTATTCTACCCGCGCCCATATTCCCCAACCTGTGCAACCAGAGGGGGTATTGCTTTATATGAAAACCACAGAAGGGAATGATTCTTTGATTTATGTTGACCGCGATGGAAATAGCGTTACTCAATCACAATTAGCCGTGCTTCGGGTAGCGGCGTGCGAAGAATCTACCCGAGCAATACCCAGAGATAAACAACATCACAAGTTAGTACAAAAGGGTGCTGAATTGATTGCTGAAGAAGAGAAAAATGCAGGTGGTCAATTAGGGCGACCATCAGGCGCAAGGTTCCGCACTTATGAACGACTGAAGAGTTATGTTCAAGAAATGAAAGGAACACTATTTGTTAGTGAAGAACTTTTAAAAGCAATTGATGAGATTTACCGTTATCCTTTGCGACAGTCAGCTATTGATAGTCTGAATCGTCAACTAAGAAGCGGGATTAATAATCAGCAGTTGGCTGATTTAGTTGTGTCGTTACGCATGGATGACCGTTTGTGTATTGTCACAGAAGAATTGGATAAGCGAGAACCTCAGATTATTTGTTCTCTAGGATTATTTTCTAATTCGTAATTTGTAATTAAGGCAAAAGACGCGATAAATCGCCGTCTCTACAATAATTAGCCCCTTGTAGAGACGGCGATTTATCGCGTCTTATTTATCGCGTTTTTATTTTCCGCAACATACCCTACAAAGGTTTAAAGATATAATTAAATTATTTTAGGAGTAATTTTTATGGTTATATTATCATCTAATCTTTCATTAACAGAGTTTTTGGAATTACCAGAAACTAAACCAGCTAGTGAATATATTGATGCAAAAATCTACCAAAAACCAATGCCGCAGGGAAAACATAGCAGAATCCAAACTCGTTTATCAACTGAGATTAATCAAGAAAGCGAACCTGAGCAAAAAGCTTTAGCATTAACTGAATTACGCTGCACATTTGGAGGACGTTCTTTAGTTCCGGATATTGCAGTATTTGAGTGGTCACGGCTTATTGTTGATGAAGATGGGGAAATTGCCAATAAATTTGAAACTTATCCAGATTGGATAATTGAAATTCTCTCACCTGACCAATTTCCTAACCGGGTAATTGATAAAATTATTTTCTGTATTAATCATGGTACAAAATTAGGTTGGTTTATTGACTCTAATGATAAATCGGTGATGGTATTTCAACCTAATAAATTGCCAGAAGTAAAATATAATAATGATAAATTGACTGTTCTTGATGAATTAGCAGATTGGCAAATTACGCCAGCAGATATATTTAGTTGGTTAAAGGTTAAATAGCAAAAATAACCCAATCAATAAATCGATAAAGGTTACGAATATCTTTTTCTTGCAATCCCAATTCATACAATCGGCGAATCATAGCTAAATTTACTCCTCAACCTACGCTTACACCCAATGGCAAGAGACGCGATGAATCGCCGTCTCTACAAAGGGTTAATTATTGTAGAGACGGCGATTTATCGCGTCTTTCTTTCTTATATTACGTAAAATACCGAAATGAGAAAGCAAACTGGAGTTGGAGAAAGTAAAAGCTCATTTTGCTTATGGAAAACACCGAAATGAGAAAGCAAACTGGGGTTTGAGAAAGTAAAAGCTTCTTTTGCTTGCGGAAAACACCAAAATGAGAAAGCAAACTGGGGTTTGAATAAGTAAAAGCTTATTTTGCTTGCGGAAAACACCGAAATGAGAAAGCAAACTGGGGTTTGAATAAGTAAAAGCTTATTTTGAGAAAGCATTTCAGTGTTTTGAGAAAGTAAACAGACCTTTTTGTAAAGCAATTAGGCGTTTTGATAAAGTAATCAGCAAATATACTTGGCAATTAAAAATCACAACAGCACAAATAAAGTCGGCGTTTAGAAAAATTGATAATTTTTCCGTATAATTTCTCAGCCTAATTAAATGTAAAGGATTTATAAAGTATAAAAAGCATGGTAAAAATTTAACTCCTATAAACAGGGTTTCTTAAAGTCCGCCAGCGCAGACTTAATTTTTAAAGCCACAGATTTATTTTCTGAATGGCAAATTTACCATGCTTGGTTTTTATTTTCCAAGCATGGTAAATTATGGCGCTTAATTTTCAACGAATACGCGATTTACTCTCTAAGTTCAAATTTAGTGATTTATTTATAGAAGAATTAGGTTGGTCTAAACCTTCAAGACAAAAACCTGAAACCTTAAAGATTGATAACAAGACGTATCAATACCAGAAAATTGCTGAACTCTCAGGCGTTGCAATTTTTGAAGTCACCGCAGCAGATGGAAACATACCAGAAGCTAAGGTGAGAGTTGCTATTCATCAAGAAGTTACTAAACTTATAGCTGAAAATCATTTTTATGGTGAATTTCTCAAGGCTTTGTTTTTTGAAAGCTTTGCTAAACCTGAGATTGAACGCGATTTATCTGTACAAGAATTGGTAGGTAAGGTTAAATACCTGAATGGTGGATTATTTCTCAAGCATCATATTGAAGATAAATATCAAATCTCTATAGTTGATGAGGCGTTTGAGCAAGTTCTAGATTTATTTGGGCGTTATTCTTGGAATTTGGATGATACGCCGGAAGGGAAAGATGATGAGATAAATCCTGATGTTTTAGGATATATTTTTGAGAAATACATTAATCAAAAAGCTTTTGGAGCTTATTATACTAGACCGCAAATTACAGAATATCTCTGTGATAGAACTATTCACAAGTTAATTGTAGACCGTGTAAATGATTCGCTATCTGATAAGGATAAGTCATTTGAGGATATTAATGAACTTCTCATTAAGCTGGATACAAATGTTTGTGGTCTACTAATGGATGATATTCTTCCTAATTTATCAATTCTTGACCCAGCTTGCGGTTCTGGTGCTTTTCTTGTGGCGGCGATGAAGACGCTTATCCAAGTTTATAGCGCGGTGTTCGGGACAATTAAATTGATGGATGATGGTATTCTCAAAACTAAGCTTGCAGATATAGAAAATTCCCATCCTTCACTACCTTATTTTATCAAAAAGCGGATTGTTTCTGATAACCTCTATGGTATAGACATCATGGAGGAAGCAACGGAAATTGCTAAACTACGTCTTTTCTTAGCGTTGGTTTCTTCTGCTAATGATGTGGAAGAGTTAGAACCTTTGCCGAATATTGATTTTAATATTATGGCGGGTAATTCGCTGATTGGATTGATTAAAGTAGATGATACTGCTTTTGATGCAGTCGGGAATTCACTACAAGGAAATTTATTACAGTCTTTAGCCGCAGATAATTATAAGAAGATTTTAGAAGAAAAGAATAAATCTGTTGAGTTGTACAAAGAACACGCTTTTTCACCTAAACAATTACCCGATACAGATACACCTAAAGATACTCGATTGATACACATCCGTAAAAATATTGAACAACTCAACAAAAAATCGCAAGAAAAGTTAAATCTTTTACTGTTGGATGAGTTTAGTAAGCGTTTGGGTATCAAATATGAGGAGGTTCAGTTAACTGGAAAATCACAGAAGCGGGTTTTGAAGGTTGAGGATATTGCAACTTTGAAGCCGTTTCACTGGGGTTATCATTTTAACGAGGTTTTAGAACGCGGTGGTTTTGATGTCATTATCACTAATCCACCGTGGGAAATATTTAAGCCGAATGCAAGAGAATTCTTTCTTCAGCATAATGACCTCGTGAGAAAGAGTAAGATGGATATCAAGGCTTTTGAGAAAGAGCAAAAGCAACTTTTAGCAAATCCTGAAATAGCAACTACTTGTTTAGGATATCAAAGTCAATTTCCACATATAAGTGCTTATTATCGTTCAGCAGAACAGTATAAAAATCAAATTTCTGTTGTTAATGGTAAAAAATCGGGTACTGATATTAATCTCTATAAACTATTTTTAGAACAGTCCTTTAACCTGCTGTGTAAGAGTGGACAGTGCGGGATTCTATTACCTTCTGGTGTTTATACTGACCTTGGAACCAAGCAGCTAAGAGAAATGTTATTTTCCCAGACTAATATTGATGCAATTTTTGGACTATCAAACGAAAGATTTATTTTTGAAGGGGTAGATCATCGGTTTAAGTTTTCACTTTTAACTTTTGAAAAAGATGGTATTACTGATTCATTTACAGCAGCTTTCCGTATCAATCCGCATGAAGCTATTAGAGTAAATCAACTAGAGACTTTTTTAAAAAATAAAGATGAACGAGTTAAAATTTCAGTTCCACTTATTCGCGGTTTGTCTCCTGACTCTCTATCGGTGATGGAGTTTAAGAACGAGATAGACATCCACATGGCTGAAAAAATAGCTAAGTTTCCTTTGCTGGGTGAAAAGATTGAGGATAAATGGAATTTGCGCTTAACTCGTGAGTTTGATATGACGAATGATAGTCATTTATTTAAGCAACAGCTTATTAAAGGAAGATTACCGCTTTACGAAGGCAAGATGATTCATCAGTTCACTCACTTATATGCTGAACCAAAATATTGGGTGAATGAACAAGAAGCGAGGAAAGCTTTATTAGGACGTAATGAAACTGATAAAGGTCAGACTTTAGATTATCAAAGCTATCGACTTGGTTTTCGCTCAGTAGCATCAAGTACTAATGAACGATCATTGATTTCAAGCATTATACCAAAATCAGTATTTTGTGGAAATTCACTTTTAATATCGCTGAGGTATTCAGAAAATAATCAAATTAATATGAACAACTCAGAGATGTTATTTAGTACAGCCATATTCAATAGTTTGGTGATTGATTACTGTTTACGGCAGAAGGTTACTACAAACCTCAATATGTTCTATGTATACCAACTACCCGTTCCACGTTTAACAAAAAACGATCGCAACTTCAACGATATTGTACAACGCGCCGCCAAACTCATTTGCACTACACCAGAATTTGACGAACTCGCGCAAGAAGTCGGTCTAGGTTCTTATCAACAAGGCGTTACTGACGAAGCAGAACGTGCCAAACTCCGCGCCGAACTAGATGGAATGGTAGCACATCTTTATGGCTTAACCGAAGATGAATTTAGTTACATCCTCACTACCTTTCCGATTGTGAATGCAACAGTTAAAGAAGCAGCATTGTCAGCTTACCGTAAGTTTGTGCCAATGTTTGGAAACTCAGAATTAGTCTCTTGTTAGTCTCTCGTTTTCATGCAGAGTATGGAAACAAAGAATACTATCAGTATGACTAAGAGGTTGTTTGAAAAGTAATTTGCTGTATCTTTGCACTTATTGATCTTCTCTAACGCCCCTTATAAAGTTACGGTGTATATACAAGTCTTATAGAGTTGCGCTACAGGCTTTTGATCCCCCCTAACCCCCCTTAAAAAAGGGGGGAACCGGAATGGAATCAAAGTCCCCCTTTTTAAGGGGGATTTAGGGGGATCTAAAACGTTTTGCTACCATGAAAAGGATTTTTCAAACATCCTCTAATATCTGTAACGAGGAATACAAACTAAATTGTTACATTAGAGTTTGAAGTATATTTATTACCTCAAACTTGGGAAAGACGAAACATATTATTTGTAAATTCCCAAAATTCTTAATACTAAATTTATAATTCTGAATTATTTTTGGTGAGAATTAAAAATTGTAGTTTCTTAATAATTTATTTTAAATTTCCTAAAAAGGTTGACTACGATTATGTTTCGTTAAAATCGAATTGCTGCTATAAATACAAAAATGTATTTAAATAAGGTGTAATAAATTACTATATAAATCCGGCAGCATTTACCTAGTCGTAATTTGAGAACCGTGCAAATTCATCCTCACTCCGAATTTAACCATAGCCGCGATCGCCGTGAACAGGGTTTGCAAATTTTGCTCGATCGCCTTGTTAAAACTATGCAGCGCGATGAGTTAGTCCGGCAAACGACCAATCAACTCAGAGAATCGCTTCAGGTTGATCGGGTGGTGTTGTATTATTTTTACAGTCAGTGGGAAGGACAAGTAACTTTTGAATCTTTGAGTTCTCAAGAATTCTCAATACTTGGTTCCACTGGCCCAGATGAATGTTTTAACAACGAGTATGCTGCTTTATACTTAGCAGGACGGGTAAAGGCGATCGCTGATATTGAATTAGAGCCAATCGAATCTTGTCACCGAGATTTTCTCCGCAATTTGCAGGTTCACGCTAACTTGGTTGTACCAATTGTCATCCCTAGAGGATTATGGGGATTGCTAGTAGCACATCACTGTCAAGGGCCTCATCATTGGTCGCCATCAGATATAGAAATGATGCAAACAGGGGCGCAAACTCTAGCAACAGATCGTAATATTTTGGAAAGTTAAAAAGGCGGTTAGAAACCGCGTCTACACAGACAAAACCCACCTTCGTGGGTTCTAAACCCTGAATTTTTTCTAGTTAAGGAGAAAGAATTATGAAATTTGGTTATACGGTCATCTGGGTAGACGATGTAGTTAAAACGGTTGAGTTTTACGAAAAAGCTTTTGGTCTGGTTCGTCGCACTCTTCAGGATAAAGGACAATCTATCTGGGCGGAAATCGAAACTGGCAGCACTACATTAGCTTTCTCTTCAAGTAGCGAAGCACAGAAATTATTTCCTGGTGGCTTTCATGCCAACGATCCCACACAACCACCGCCATTAATTCAAATATCATTTATTACCCCCGATGTTGGTAGCGCTTACATGAGAGCGATCGGCGCTGGTGCAAAAACATTAGATGCCCCTAAAAGTCAGCCTGGGGGACAAATGATTGCTCGTGTCCGCGATCCCAATGGTGTGCTGGTGTCGTTGGTAAGTGGGTAGTACTGCTTCTCTGCGAGAGGCTACGCTTAATTCGTAATTCGTAATTCGTAATTACCATTGCGTAATACCAATTTTTTATGAAGCTGCATAGAATTCGATCCCCCCTAACCCTTAAAAAGGGGGGAACCAGAATCAAAGTCCCCCTTTTTAAGGGGGATTTAGGGGGATCAAGATATGTGCAACTTCATATTAAATTGGGGTAAGGGTTTTAGTAATTCGGGCTTCAAACAAGCAAAGCTATAATTACCATAGCCTCTAGCCACGTTCCATATTTCTATGACTCACCTTTTAACACTGGAACTGAACGATCAGATTTTCGCCGCGATTCAGCGACAGGCTGAGGCAATTGGTGTTCCTCCTGAACGGCTTGCTGCAACGTTGCTAGAGCAACAGTTTGGGCAAGTTTTTAAATTGTTGCTGTCTGAAGCAGAAAAGGAGACAGCACGAGCCAGATTTGAACGCCATTTTGGGGCACTTAATCTCGAACACACCGTTGATTTGAACAATGAGAGCATTGATGTCAAAAATTTTTGAGTTGACAGGACAGCAAAAAGCTCTGATTGCTGACTATCAAATGAAGTGGTATTTAATAGCAATCTCAACTCAGCCAGTTGATAAAGCAAAAGCTTTTTCCGCAATTGAGGCAGTTTACAAGAAAATATCAAACGCAGAAATACCTGACATATACTATTTTGAAAGTCCGCGTAGTGTGGCTAACCTCAGCTTTATAAACCATATTCATCCGGCGGCAAATTTATCCAATCAACGTAAGCTTAACAACATCATTAGGAAAGTTAAAAATCAATTAATCAAACATGGATTTCTGCGTGATTCTTTTCACCGACATATTGTTTCTCCACTGATTGAAATTGTTGGACAACAGTTTGACATTGAGCTATGGAACATTTTGCAGAAGCAATTAACGTTCTGGTCACCGCTTAATAATCTGATACCTGTAAGCCTACGCGGTACTGAAAAATCATCTTTAATCTGGAAATCTGGTAAACCCAATCAACAAAGGGAAATAGAGCAATTTTGGTTCTATTTGGCAGCAGGTTTAGCCTCACCAGATACACAGTATAGTATTTGTGGATTGTTGGACTTCTGCATCTCTGAGCTAGGATGCTTCATAGCAGAAGACTTATGGAACACACTAAGAACATTCGTTTCTGAGTGTGGTTGGACATTCTTTTTTCAAGATTTCTGTTTTACCTGTCAACGTCCATATAAAGTGCTGCTTGATGAGCAAAATCGACCTCATGCAGAGAATGAAGCAGCCATAGAATTTTTAGATGGTTTTAGGATATTTGCCAACAATGGTACGCTGACCTTCGATTCCGACTAGTTTAACAATCTGTTTCTACCTGATGGAACATGATTTGTCAGTTAAAGTAAATGGGGTTTGTAGAACATTAGATAAATTAGGAATTTTGTTTTGCTTTACTCATAATTTACTTTGTCAACATCCTAATCTCAAATATCAAATTTTATGGATTCAAATCCAGCATTGTGTGCAGCGATCGCAAATCACATTACCACCAGTCCTCAACAACGAATTACTTTCGCCCAATTCATGGATTTGGCACTATACCACCCTGAATACGGCTACTATTCCAGCGATGCAGTCAAAATAGGCTTTAAAGATAGTGATTTTTTTACCTCTCCTAACCTCTGTTCTGACTTTGGTGAGTTACTAGCAGAACAATTTTTGCAAATGTGGGAGATTTTAGGAAAACCTGTACCCTTTTCTCTGGTAGAAATGGGAGCAGGTCAAGGATTGCTAGCTTTGCATATCCTTAAATATCATCAACAGCACTACCCAGATTTTTTTACCGCCCTGGAGTACATCATTGTTGAAAAGTCCCCAACTTTAAGACAAGAACAGCAGCAACGCTTACAAGATTTCCCTGTGCGTTGGTGCAATTTAGAGGATATACCACCAAGTGCGATCGCTGGTTGCTTTTTCTCTAACGAGTTAGTAGATGCGTTCCCCGTGCATCAATTCATCCTAGAAACGGGAGAACTCCGAGAAATTTATGTAACCACAGATAGCAATGAGAAAGAAACCTGCTCATCATTTGTAGAAGTAACAGGAGAGCCTTCAACCCTCCAACTGTCTGAATATTTAGACTTAGTGGAAATGGACTTTACCCAAAGTGCATATCCAGATGGCTACCGTAGTGAAATTAATTTAGCTGCTTTAGACTGGTTGAGTATAGTAGCAGACCGCTTGCAGCGCGGCTATGTGTTAACAATTGATTATGGCTACCCAGCCAGCCGTTATTATAATCCCAGGCGATCGCAAGGAACCCTACAGTGTTATTATCATCATCGTTTCCATGACAACCCCTATATCAATATTGGGCGACAAGATATCACAGCCCATGTTGACTTTACAGCTTTGGAACGCTGGGGTGAGAAGTGTAACTTAAAGAATGTTGGTTTTATCCAGCAGGGACTATTTTTGATGGCGTTGGGGTTAGGCGATCGGATTGCAGCCCTTTCTTATCAAAAGCAACCCCTCTCGGAGTTACTACAGCGCCGGGATGCACTACACCAGCTTATAGATCCTACAGGACTAGGCGGCTTTGGAGTCTTAATTCAGAGCAAAGGTCTGGACAATACAGAAATTTCTCAGCCACTAAAAGGCTTGACACTGCCAGAGTGAACGTTAATTTGAAAAGTTAAAACTCTATTTAAGAATGCAGTATCAGTCTTATTTAGACTAGCATAACAGTGATTACTGTAAAGTTAAACACACTACCAAAGTAATAATTATGTCCACTCATGACCTGTTAATGCTAGCAACACTACTTACTCCCGGTATTTTACTTTCAGTGATAATTATGTTGACTTTTGCTGCCGGTGGTTGATTGCCAGAGTTAGGGAGTAACAAAACTGGATTTAGGATTCTATCTTAAATTTCAAATAAGTACTTCCCAACTAAATTTGAATCAAACAATGCGATGTTCGCAATGGGCTATGACGCTCGATGACTCGCTCTAAGCGTAAAGCCTACGGCATAGCTTCGCTTAGGGCGCAGCCTCTCATAGAGACGCTACGCGAACGCTATCGGTGACGCTGTATTAAAGGAACGTAAAAAATGAAGGTGGCATTTCTGGGAACTGGACTGATGGGACTACCAATGGCTCAAAGGTTATTAGCCGCAGATATACAGCTAGTTGCCTACAATCGTACCCCAGAAAAATTAGCACCACTACAAGCAGCTGGGGCTGAAATTGCTACACATCCCCGCCATGCCATTCGTGCTGCTGAGTGCGTAATTCTCATGCTGACTAATGCCCCGGCTATTTATAATGTGTTGCTTTCAGACACTTCTTGGCAAACTCTGGAAGGGCGCACGATTATCCAAATGGGAACAATTACTCCCACAGAAAGCCAGGAAATTAGAGATGCAATAGTTGGTGGTGGTGGTGAGTATTTAGAAGCACCAGTATTAGGGAGTATCCCGGAAGCACAAGCTGGTAAGTTGAGTGTGATGGTAGGGGCAGAGCCAGAACAATATCAACGGCACTTGAAGTTACTCCAAAATTTTGGGACAGAACCTTTACTTATCGGGCCAGTAGGATCTGCGGCGGCGCTTAAATTAGCACTAAATCAACTAATAGCTTCCCTAACAACTAGCTTTGCTCTGAGCCTGGCTTTTGTCCAGCGTCAGGGTGTTGATGTGGATATGTTTATGCAAATTTTGCGCGACAGTCCACTCTACGCACCTACCTTTGACAAAAAGCTACAACGTATGTTGGATGGCAATTATGCCGAACCGAATTTTCCCACAAAACATTTGCTCAAAGATACAGAATTGTTTATCTCGGAAGCGAAATCTCGAAGTTTGGATCTCAGCAGTATTAAAGGTGTGCGGCAAATCTTGCAAACAGCCGTGAAAATGTCATTTGCTGATGATGATTACTCATCACTATTTTCTGTAATTAAAGAATGGGGAGAGTGATGGAGGATTAAAGGAGGCAGGAGGCAGGAGGCAGAAGGAGTAAATCAGTAGGGGTCGAATCCCCTACTGATTTAGAGCCACTGAACGAGAGTTCAGTGTTCTTGTCTTAAACCCTTGCTCCCTCTGGTCGGGGCAGGAAACAGAGCGCAGTTTTCCTCCTGCCTCCTGCCCTCTGCCTCCTGCCTTCCTCGATAAATTTAAGTAACCTGAGTTCGGGTTAAAGGTAAGAAGGTAAAACCCAGTCTAGATGTAGGCTAGGCTTCTTAGGTTGATGACAATAAGCAATTAATCCGCACAAAACGTTGACGGAAAAATTAACGGGACTACGGTGTCGAGAATGCTCAATTTGAGAAATGTTTTTAAGTTGGTCATTAATAGTCTCAATAATGGAACGTTTACGAGACAAAAGCTTGTCATGAAGACGCATCAACTTATTCTTCATATTGCGACGAGGCTTGGCAAAAAATTCAATGCCGAAGTCATCTAAAAGTTGAGTTGCCAGTTTTTGGGACACATAACCTCTATCAGCAAAGATTTTACCAAACAGACCACTAAGTAAATCATATACAGGTTGGCGGTCGTCAACATTACCAGGAGTCAAAGTCACATTTAACAGTTGACCAAACTCCGCCCGACAAGATGCAACTTAAAACCAAAAAACCAATCGACAGAAGTCTTACCACGACTGGCTAAATCTTTAAATACCCGATGCCGTGAAATCCGACGATTATGACAGACTTTCAGGCTAGTAGAATCAATAAAACCGATACCCGTACCCTTACCAAAACAATGCTTCAAATAGACGCATAACGGTATCAAGGTGGATGGTAGCCATTCAATAAATCTTTGATAACTTGGCAATCCTGGAAATGCACTATTCCAGTATTGTTTGACTTGGTTTAAATAGAAATACTTGAAATCCCGGTAGTGATTTTGATGAAAAGCGATGAGAATTGTCATGATTTCACTTAAACTCAGGCTTTTCTCTCTACGACGTTTGATTCCTCCTTGAGTTAATAACTTCTTCTGCCATTGCACTTCAAACTCTTGGCAGAAATCATCTACATGACAGAACAAAGCTTCTAAACTATACATAGGACAGGTTGCTGGATTTAACGCTATTTTCAGCTTACTACCTGTCCCTTTCCTTATCCCGAACTCAGGTTAAGTAGGGTAGCACAACTAGCTGTGCTACCCTACTTAAAAAGTTTTTTTACACCCCGGCATCCCTGATATGCGTGTTGAAAATGCTGAATTAAAAGGTTTTAATCTTTAAATAATGATATTACTGCCCATTAGTAGTTGATTGAGGAAATGGTAGAGATTCTGTCTGGGGTTGAGGCTGAGGTTCAGGTTTAGGATTGAGAAAATCCTGCCAAGTCTTAATTTGCTCTTGCGCCGCACTGTAAGCAGCACTACCGCGTGGAATCGATTTTGCAATATCAATCCCTCTAGCAATATCAGACTGACCTTGAGAGCGGGCTATTTCTAACAATTGCTGACTCCATTGGTCAATAGCCAGATTCGCATCCATACGTAAGATGCTATTGTTTGAAACACGATCTGCCAGCCGTATTGCTTCAACCAAAGCTTCTGGCGTACCAGCCGCGCCAACTTCTTGGGCTTTTTTCCAGTTTTCTCTAGTGCGGATTTGCCCTTCCCAGTCATTTATCGCAGCTTGCGCTTCTTGTGAAAGCGCCCTTCCCGATGAGGCAATTTGTTGAGCGGCGCTAATGGCGGCAGTGAGATTTCCACTCTGAGCCAGTTCTTGTGCTTGATCTAAGTAGGGTTGGTCTTGAATTCGCTGAATTTTTCCTATCCAAGTCCGAATTCTTTTCCGTGCTTCTGGATATAATGCCCGACCTCTACGAATTTCGCTGGCCTGAGCGATCGCAGCTTGTAAGGAGTTGATATCATCGAATACAGCTATCTGTTCGGCACGTTCTAAGTAAGGTTGGTCTTCAATTGTCTCCACTTGGGCACGCCAGCGATCCATTTCTTGTCTAGCTTCGGTGGCCCTGGGGTTACTTGCAGGGATGAGCTGCACCTGAGCGATCGCTGCTGTTAAATTAGGGACTGTTCCCTGGCTAGCCAACATTCTCGCTTTTTCTAGATTGGCGACATCTTCAATTTCCAACTGCCAACGAGCAATCAGTTGCTGGGCTTCGTTATACACTGGTCTGGAAGGATCGATTTGTTGTGCTTGAGCGATCGCAGCCTCTAGACCAGAAACATTACCTATCCAAGCACTTCTTTTCGCGTCAGCTATGGCGATAAAATCGTCTGTTTCTCCCTGTAGTTTCGTACTCTCTGGAATTTGTCTAGCAATATTCAGTGCTTCATCGGCATCCTGCTTGTCTAGTTTTGCCTGTGCCAATTCCAGCATTTTGCGTCCAAATGCGGGAATTGCTTCCTGAGCTTTTTGGTAAAGGTAACTTTCCTGCCCAATAGACTCGGCTAGCTTGATGGCTTCCAGTAAATTATCGACTACTTTGCTGCTTGCTAAACTTTCCGCTTTTCCTAACTTATCGCCATCTTCCCGCGCTGCGGCAATTAGACGATTCAATTGGTCGTATTTAGTGCCCGCCCAGTATTGATTGTCTACGCGCAACATTTTGGAGGATAACATGAACGCCGATTGCCAGCGCCGTTCTTTTACTTCGGCGATCGCACCATTGTATGTTTCTTCTGCTTTTGTCCAAATTGACTGCCATTTGTCAACTTGTTCATCGACTAATTTATAAGCTGCCACATCTTCGGGTATCTTGCGAGCAGTAGCGATCGCTTCCTCTAAATTCCCTGTTTGGAAACTTTGATCGGCTAGCTTCAAAATATCCCGCGACCATTCTTCGATGAAACGATCGATTTCTCCATGCAACGGGTGATTTTGTGGTAGTTGCTTCACCAGAGCGATCGCTTGCAATAGGTCGTTCACTGTTTGCTTAGAAGCAGCCAACTGAGCGCAATGTAGCCGCACAGAAGCACTAGCTAGGGGCCAGAAAATCGAGGGGCAATTAGGAGCAGTCGGCAACTTTAGCAGCATTGCCATTGCCAAGAATCCTACACTGCCGGGAATCAACATTAGTAGTACTAGCCACAATGTCCAGCTTTTCATCCAGCGTGGCCATTTCCCAGAAGCACTACTGAGTTGGGCAGTTTCTTCTGAATGACTATTTATAGGTAATCCTTGTGTATCGTTTTTTTTTCGCCGCTTCACTGACTTGGAAGTAGAACCAGTAGGTGGGACACCAAATGGTTGAGTTTCACCGAATTGTTCTGTTCGGGATAATCTTTTGTTTTGATCTGGCTCTCTATCACTGGCTGAAGACCAACTGTCTGGAATATCCCGCTCTGTCATCTCTCACACCAAAATAATTGAATAGCGCTCTGTTTTAGGTCGATAATTCCATTGATGCCATAGTAACTTTCTCGTGATCAAAAAGCTACTTTTTTTGATTATCCCTCTCCACAGAATACCATGTTCAATCTAAAAAATTAGTGTCGTTTTATACTTTATCCTGAAACAGTAGATTCAGCTTGCAAATCGGCAATTAGTTGAGCTAACTGATCGCTACTTGCCTGGTAAACGTTGCCACAAAAGTCGCAAGTTGCTTCAGCACCATTATCTTTAACAATCATATCTTGCAGTTCGGCTTCTCCTAAAATTTTCAGTGCCCCCAAAACGCGATCAAAAGAACAACCACAGTGGAAACGCAGCATTTGCCGTTCGGAAAAGATTTCCAGGCCCATATCGCCCAAGAGGTCGCTAAAGATTTCAGTCAAATTCTTCCCGGCTTGCAACAATGGCGTAAATCCTGCCAAACCAGCGACCCGTGATTCTAAGATTTCTACGAGGGCTTCATCTCTGGCAGCTTTGGGTAACACTTGTACTAGTAATCCTCCAGCCGCAGTTACTCCCCCTGCTCCCACAAACACACCTAAAACTAAAGCTGAAGGTGTTTGTTCAGAATTCACCAGATAATGAGCCACATCATCGCCAATTTCACCAGAAACTAGTTCTACCGTACTAGAGTAAGGATAACCATAACCAACATCTCGCACAACGTAGAGGTAGCCACCACCCACTGCACCACCAACATCTAGCTTACCTTTGGCATTAGGAGGTAATTCTATAGATGGATTCCCCACATACCCGCGTACCGTACCATCTAAGCCGGCATCTACCAATATGCCGCCTAAAGGGCCATCGCCCTTCACCCGCACATTGACCCTTGATCCACTTCGCTTCATACTAGAAGCCATTAACAAGCCCGCCGCCATAGTGCGACCCAGCGCTGCTGTTGCCACGTATGAAAGCTTGTGTCGCTGCCGTGCTTCTTCTGTTAAACGTGTGGTGATCACACCTACGGCACGAATTCCACCTTCGGCTGCTGTTGCACGAATTAACTGATCCGCCATGAATAACCTTACATTTCTTAACAAGTTCACTTTTTCTATTCTAAGTTCTCTGCTGCAAGAAAAGTAACGTAGTGGGGTGTCATGTAAATAAACGGCTGTTATTGGTCATTGCTCACTTTTACTGAGCGTATCCTCCGCTAACGCGCAGCGTCTCGTAGAGAAGTATTTGTCATTAGTTATTTCCAAAGGACAAAGGACTAATGACTAATGACAAAGACTATTTGCAATATTAGAAATAGCGATATCTCACTTTTAGGTAATCTTAGAAAAATGCTCGGTAATTTTCAACAAAGTCAACTGCGAATCGAAATTGAAGCGTCAACAGATGCAATTCGTGATAGTCTGCTGCATCCGGTACAACTAGAAAAATGGCTCTTAGGACAACGCTTTGCGCCAGGAATGCCAGAAGAACTACTTCCGGGATTTCAGTTTACTACCTGGACTGGGCCAGTCTCAATTCATCATCAAGTAGACGTTGTAAAATCCAACTGTCTCCGTTTGCTACTCAGTGGAGGTATTGACGGGTTTCATGAATGGTATTGGGGAGAAGGTTGGGTGCAATCCCGCTTGGAAGGAGTTTCACTTTTGCCCTTGAATTTGGGTCAAACCTTGAGTCTGTTGAGCTTGCGTCAATTTCTGGCAACTCAAGGAGGTTGAATCGACTGAATGTGAAGAGATTGGGAATTGGGGTATGGGGCACAAGAGGCAGAGGGGAAGAGAGCAGGGAGCAGAGGGGAAAGAGCTAATTTTTATTCTGCCCTTGCCCCTGACCCTTGCTACCTGCTCCCCGGCTTCTTTCCTTAGTCTGTATGTCCTTAGTCCCCAGTTCAAGGATCAGAAATAATACCTACAATAATTTTTACTAGGACAGATAAATATTCTGGAACTTGATAGCGTTTCTGGTCTTGAGCCACCTGACGATTCGCACGATGATAAAGTCCAAAATGCCAGTCTTCACAAGTCGTAACTGCTTCATATAGAAGTTCAGATATAGATTTAGTCCATTGGTCAAGTGCTATGAATTCAACAGCGAGTTGAGTAAAATCTCGAACTAAATCTGATTATTTGGCTTCAATGACTAATAAATTTTGAGGCGCTGCAATATAGTAGTCGAGAGTCCCTTTCAGATAATCGTTGATAGCAATAGAATATTCTATATTGAGTCTCTTGGGTCTCTGATTAGTTAAGTAACATACTTCAATTTACCTGATTCTAATTCGGCTTTACCACCAACACCGAACAATTAGCTTCTTCCACAACTTGACTACTAACAGAACGCTGGACAATTCGTTTCATCCCAATCAATCCCCGACTACCAATTATAATTAAGTTAGCTTTGTAAATATTGGCAAGACGAATAATCTCTTCGGCAGGATCGCCAGTTACCAGTTCTAACTCACTTGGGACTGATAATTTTTCCTGATAGGATTGCAGCTGTTTTTCCAGTTGAAAATAAGAAAAGGTTGGGGACTCCGGCTGAGGACGATCGGCGGGTATTTCCATTTCAGACTCTGGTGTAGGAAATACATGACAGAGAATAACCTTGGCATCTTTTGATAACACCAAATTATCTAAACTCTGAATTACTCGTTCTCCCATTTCCGAACCGTCCAGAGCTATCAAAATATTCTTTAGCACTGCTCTCGTCTCCTATAAGAGTAGACCCCGTTACATAAGTATGTAGTAAAACTTGTTAGCAGCTACACTGAATTATTTTTATATTTGCCTACTTAGTATATATTTTCAAGGTTATGCGATGAATTGGTTTCACCCAAATTTGACGCTAGTACATTGTAGTAAGATATTTTCGCCAGTCATTTGGGGACGCTAAGGCTTACTAAACATAATCAGTAAGTAAAATTACAATAGGCGGGCAATGTCTAGTAGATGCCCGCCATAACCCTGAAACCAGGGTAGCAAATGCTTTATTTGCTACCTATGAAGTGACTTTTGTCAACAGTATTAAACAAAATTAACCATTCCAAATCACTCCTCTTGCTGAATTCGGCGGCGGACTGAATCAGCATGAGAAGGTAAACCTTCTGCTGTTGCTAGCACATCAATAGCACCAGCCACATTTTGCAGCGCAGTTTGGGAGTATTGAATAATACTGGAATGTTTGAGGAAAGTTTCTACCCCTAACGCCGAAGCATAGCGGGCAGCGCCAGAAGTTGGCAAGGTATGGTTAGGCCCTGCCAAATAGTCTCCTACAGCTTCTGGTGTGGAGTAACCCAAAAAGATTGCCCCAGCGTGGCGAATCTGTGGTAGGAGTGCCCAAGGGTCTTTTACTTCTAATTCCAGGTGTTCAGGGGCAAATTCATTTGACAGTTCTGCTGCTGCTTGGAGCGATTCCACAAGGACAATCAACCCATAATGAGCGATCGCTTTTTCTGTGTCTATTCGCCGTGGATGATCCACTAGCTGTCTTTCCAAGGCTACTTGCACGTTTTTCGCCAAAGCCGCATCCGTCGTCAGCAAGATTGCTGCCGCCATTGGATCGTGTTCGGCTTGGGCTAGCAAGTCAGCAGCTACATGCACCGGATTTGCGCTTTCATCGGCAATCACCAGCACTTCGCTGGGACCTGCCAAAGAATCAATACCGACGGTGCCATATACAAGTTTTTTCGCAAGGGTGACATAAATGTTACCGGGGCCAGTAATCACATTCACTTTCGGAATTGTTTCTGTGCCATAGGCTAAAGCAGCGATCGCTTGTGCGCCCCCAATGCGATAAATTTCTTGCACCCCTGCTTCTTGGGCAGCTACTAAGACTGCTGGGTTAATTACACCCCCTGGACCTGGTGGTGTCACCATCACTATATGAGGTACAGCAGCGACATGAGCAGGAATTGCATTCATCAGCACTGTACTAGGATAGGCGGCGCGACCACCAGGCACATACAGCCCCGCTCGGTCTACAGGGGTGTAGCGTTTGCCCAGTACTACTTCATCGTCGCCAAAGTGTACCCAGCTTTTTGGTACTCGCTGACGATGAAACGCTTCAATTTGGCGGCAAGCTAGCCGAAGTGCGCCCAACAACTCCTTTGACACCTGCTGATAGGCTGCATCTAGTTCCGAGCCTGTAACTCGGAGTTCTTCTGCTTTCAGGGTTTGTTTGTCAAATTCGGCTGTGTAATGCAATACAGCTTTATCGCCTTGGCGCTTCACTGCTTGCAAAACTTCCCGCACCGTTGCTTCTTTGTGAAGCACCTGTTCGTCATGGGTGCGATCGCAGATCCGTTGCAGTTCTGCTCTAACGTCTGCCTGCTGAGTAATGATTCGCAGCATGGAGTAAGGACAATGCCAAAATTATAATATTCACACCTGAGATTTAGTATTGCTCTTGACCCACTGGGGTGTGCAAGCTGACTCTAATTCTCTTCTCTAGCTTAACCTGGATTTTTTTGATACTCTCAAGGTTGCCAGCAGATGGTTTGCTTGAGAAGGCGACTTAATTGCTCAGTCCGACAACCCTTAGCAGGATAGCGGCAGGATGTGGGTGTGCCATTTCCCATTATCCTTATGCCCTTTCCCTCACTCCTTGCGGGGTGCAGGTGGTGTGTTTGCACATCCAATCCCCTGGATTTACAGGGGGGTAGGGTCTGAGTATAATTTTTACTTGTTTTCCTAACTTCTCAGTAGTTTATATCTGTACAGACACGATATAGTATCGTTTCTATACTTTGATAACCCTGAAATTTAGCTGTTTACAGTTCTTTGCCTCTGAATAATAGATCCTAAAATTCAGGAAATATTACATTGGCAACCACATCGCTTTCTCAGGTAGTGGTGAGTTAGGGTAACAGTTTTATTTGATATGGCTTATTTTAACGCATTTCCTAAATTGACGACACACTCAATTGCGGACTGAAGAGATTTAGAAAGCAGGGGAACAAGAACTATTGTCCAATGGCAGATTTTTTTTAGGAAATTATAACATTGGCAATTTGGATGCTATATTAGTAAGTCTAGTAGTGTGTGTACATATTAATAGTATTTTTGGAATTGACTGTGGCGAATACAAAGTCTGCTCTCAAGCGTGCCCAAATCGCAGAACGTAACCGACTGCGTAACAAAGCTTACAAATCAGCAGTCAAGACGCTGATGAAGAAATACTCTAATGCTGTAGCTGTCTATGCAGCTAATCCTACCCCAGAATTACAAGAAGAAGCACAAGCTCGATTATCCGAAGCTTACGGCAAAATCGATAAAGCAGTCAAACGGGGTGTCCTTCACCCCAACAATGGGGCAAGGAAAAAGTCAAGATTGGCTCATAAACTAAAGCCCATCACTCAAACAGCAGCTGAATAGTCATTGTTGAGCCAGTGCGATCTTTTAACTGAGTGAGTCACTAGGTTACGAATTTTCTAAAAGCTGTAGTAATTAACTGGCGTAAAACGCCAGTTGCTCATCCGAAGTTAATGTAATCTTGAGGGTTTCCACACACACCAATTTGCTCTGTGCCTTTTAACCCGTCTACAGCAGGGTTGCACCATGAGTAACTGCTTTTGTTTATGCCAATTAAAACAAGTGGCCTTCCCTCTGGAAAATTTGGTGAATACTTAGTGGCTACCACAGGAGAAAGATTTGCCCGAAGGATGATTTGTCCTTAGTCGCGATCGGGGCTAACAATTTTATGACTAACGACAAAGAACAAAGAATGCAACTGGTAGACACGCACGTTCATCTCAACTTTGATACTTTTCAGCCGGATTTAGCAACAGTGCGATCGCGGTGGAAAGAAGCAGGAGTAGTGCGTTTAGTACATTCCTGTGTTCACCCAGGTGAGTTTTCCACCATTCAATCCATAGCACACCAGTTTCCTGAAATCAGCTTTGCCGTGGGATTACATCCTCTAGATGCTGATAAATGGAATAGCGAAACAGCCGAGACAATCAAAACTTTAGCTAGTTCTGACTCGAATGTGGTAGCAATTGGGGAAATGGGGCTGGATTTTTACAAAGCTGATAACTATGAGCATCAGCTTTTGGTATTTGAGTCACAGCTAGCGATCGCATCTGAACTCAATTTACCAGTAATTATCCACTGCCGTGATGCTGCTGTAGCAACCAGAGAAGTGTTGCAAAAATGGCGGGAACTTAAGGGAGAAAGAGTGCGGGGTGTTATGCATTGCTGGGGAGGAACGCCAGAAGAAACCCAATGGTTTCTCGATTTAGGCTTCTACATCAGCTTTAGCGGGACGGTAACGTTCAAAAATGCCAAAGCGATCCAATCATCAGCTGCGATGGTGAGTAGCGATCGCCTACTGATTGAAACAGACTGCCCATTTCTCGCCCCAGTTCCTAAACGGGGCCAGAGGCGGAATGAGCCCGCCTACGTGCTTTATGTAGCCGAGCAAGTAGCGAAACTGCGTCAAGAAACGGTAGAAGCGATCGCCCATCAAACCACCCAAAACGCCTGTGAATTATTTGGTCTGTCAATATAAAAGTGGGCTTTAATCACTTTTATTCAGTTGTGCTAAAAAAATAAAACTCTAGGGGGACAAAAATATGCTAATATTATTCCCTCAAAAACATTTTGCGTGCGCCATAATGATAAAGGAAGGAACCTAAAATTTCTGAGCCTAATTTTCAGTGATGTTATCGGCTTGGCCATCCTCCAAATCTCTACAAGCGGATGCTCTCCACACATGACTAACCGTGCCAAACCAGGTTGAGCTAGACTTTTTTTTGCACAACATCGGCTTCTGTGTATCTAACCTATACAAAATCCTTAAACGAAATTGCCTTGTGAGTACAATCCAGCAAAACGAAGTAATTCTGATTCAAAACCGACAAGGTGCGGATCGTTCCCTCAGTCTTAGGATATCTAAGATATCACTGAGAGTATAAATAGCCGGGTGAATTTAAAACACACCGTCTAGAGCTGCGTCAGCAAATTAACGCGCTTTTTGGAGGGGAAATGAAGAACGTAGATAAAACTCAGGAATATCTCAACTGTATATTCTTCTTAAATCAAGACTATAGTGGGTTTTTGGTGTCTGAGTACCCGATTAGGGGCAATTATCCCCTTGTCCAAATTGCTCATTCCAGCTTTAATCGCTGCGTTTGCCCACACCTGTAAATAGCAAGTGTGTCAAAAGTTCCCAAACAACTAAGGACACTGACTAGCAGTGGGAAGCGTAAAACAGCAGTGTCCAAGGGAAAATTTTACCAGGTTGACAAAGGAAGAGGCATGACTAAAGAAACATACATGGAACCCGCCTTTCTGTTGCCCGACTTGATTGAAATCCAGCGATCGAGCTTTCGCTGGTTTTTGGAAGAAGGGCTGATAGAAGAACTTAACTCCTTTAGTCCTATTACAGATTATACGGGCAAATTAGAATTGCACTTTTTGGGTCATAACTACAAACTCAAGGAGCCAAAGTATAGCGTCGAAGAAGCCAAGCGGCGGGATAGTACTTATGCCGTCCAAATGTATGTTCCCACACGGTTGATTAATAAGGAAACCGGGGAAATCAAAGAGCAAGAGGTATTCATTGGTGATTTGCCTTTGATGACTGATCGCGGCACGTTTATTATTAACGGAGCCGAACGGGTAATTGTCAACCAGATAGTGCGATCGCCAGGGGTTTATTACAAATCAGAAATCGACAAAAACGGGCGACGTACTTATTCAGCTAGCTTAATTCCTAACCGGGGAGCATGGCTGAAATTTGAAACAGACCGTAACGATTTGGTGTGGGTACGTATCGACAAAACCCGCAAACTCTCAGCGCAGGTACTCCTAAAAGCTTTAGGGTTATCAGACAACGAAATCTTTGATGCCTTACGCCACCCCGAATATTTCCAAAAAACCATCGAAAAAGAAGGGCAATTTTCTGAAGAAGAAGCCCTGATGGAGTTATATCGGAAACTACGTCCTGGTGAACCACCTACGGTCTTAGGTGGACAACAACTGCTAGACTCTCGTTTCTTTGACCCGAAACGTTATGACCTTGGTCGCGTTGGTCGGTACAAACTCAACAAGAAATTGCGCCTTTCAGTCCCAGACACCATGCGGGTGTTGACTGCTGGCGATATTTTGGCAGCCGTAGATTACCTAATCAACCTAGAATATGACATCGGTAATATCGATGACATTGACCACTTAGGCAACCGTCGGGTGAGAAGCGTCGGCGAATTGCTGCAAAACCAAGTGCGGGTGGGCTTAAACCGCCTAGAGAGAATTATTCGGGAACGGATGACCGTATCCGATGCCGAAGTGCTAACCCCTGCTTCCTTGGTGAACCCCAAACCATTGGTAGCAGCAATTAAAGAATTCTTTGGTTCCAGCCAGTTAAGTCAGTTCATGGATCAAACAAATCCTCTGGCAGAACTGACCCACAAACGCCGTCTGAGTGCCCTTGGCCCCGGTGGTTTAACCCGCGAACGCGCTGGTTTTGCCGTGCGGGATATTCACCCTAGTCACTATGGACGCATTTGTCCCATTGAGACACCAGAAGGGCCCAACGCCGGATTGATTGGCTCTTTAGCAACCCACGCGCGGGTAAACCTGTACGGGTTCCTCGAAACGCCATTTAGACCTGTGGAAAATGGACGAGTCAGATTTGACTTGCCTCCAGCCTACATGACAGCCGATGAAGAAGACGATCTACGGGTTGCTCCGGGAGATATTCCTGTAGATGAAACCGGGCACATTATTGGGCCACTAGTGCCAGTCCGGTATCGCCAAGAATTTTCCACCACAACACCAGAACAGGTTGACTACGTAGCAGTATCTCCCGTACAGATTGTGTCAGTAGCAACCAGCATGATTCCCTTCTTGGAGCATGATGACGCTAACCGAGCGCTGATGGGATCGAACATGCAACGGCAAGCAGTACCCCTGCTTAAGCCAGAGCGTCCTCTAGTGGGTACTGGTTTGGAAGCGCAAGGAGCAAGAGACTCCGGGATGGTGGTAGTATCGCGTACCGATGGCGATGTTACTTATGTAGATGCTACAGAAATTCGCGTTCGTCCTAAACCTAACACCTCCGAAATTAGATACACCCTTTCCAAGTACCAACGCTCAAACCAAGACACCTGTTTAAATCAGAAACCTCTCGTCCGTATTGGTGAACGGGTTGTTGCTGGTCAGGTATTGGCTGATGGCTCCTCCACCGAAGGCGGTGAATTGGCGCTAGGCCAAAATATCGTCGTTGCCTATATGCCTTGGGAAGGCTACAACTACGAGGATGCGATTTTAATCTCTGAAAGACTGGTGCAGGATGATGTCTACACCTCAATTCACATTGAAAAATATGAAATTGAAGCTAGACAAACCAAACTAGGCCCAGAAGAAATTACCAGAGAAATTCCCAATGTCGGGGAAGATGCCTTGCGTCAGTTGGATGAACAAGGAATCATTCGTATAGGGGCATGGGTAGAAGCTGGAGATATCTTGGTGGGTAAGGTAACACCCAAAGGTGAATCTGACCAACCACCTGAAGAAAAACTATTGCGGGCGATTTTCGGTGAAAAAGCGCGGGATGTGCGCGACAATTCCCTGCGAGTCCCCAACGGTGAAAAAGGCCGCGTAGTTGATGTGCGCTTGTTTACTCGTGAACAAGGCGATGAACTACCACCAGGAGCCAATATGGTAGTCCGGGTGTACGTTGCCCAAAAACGCAAAATCCAAGTTGGCGACAAAATGGCAGGACGGCACGGTAATAAAGGGATTATTTCTCGAATATTACCGGCAGAAGATATGCCTTATTTACCCGATGGTTCACCAGTGGACATTGTACTTAACCCCTTGGGCGTACCCAGTCGGATGAACGTCGGACAAGTATTTGAGTGCCTCTTGGGTTGGGCTGGTCAAACCTTGGGAGTACGATTTAAGATTACTCCCTTTGATGAAATGTACGGTGAAGAGTCATCGCGCCGAATCGTGCATGGCAAATTGCAAGAAGCGCGTGATGAAACAGGGAAAGACTGGGTATATAACCCAGATAATCCTGGCAAAATCATGGTGTATGACGGTCGTACAGGCGAACCCTTTGACCGAGCAATTACCATCGGTGTGGCTTACATGCTGAAACTGGTGCATTTGGTGGATGATAAGATCCATGCCCGTTCTACAGGCCCATACTCACTGGTGACTCAGCAACCCTTGGGTGGTAAAGCACAACAAGGTGGTCAACGGTTTGGGGAAATGGAAGTGTGGGCATTGGAAGCCTTTGGTGCGGCTTACACCTTACAAGAATTGCTCACAGTTAAATCTGACGATATGCAAGGACGGAATGAAGCGTTAAATGCGATCGTTAAAGGTAAGGCAATTCCTCGTCCTGGAACTCCAGAGTCCTTTAAGGTGCTAATGCGCGAGTTGCAATCATTAGGATTGGATATTGCTGTACACAAGGTAGAAACCCAAGCAGACGGCAGTTCCCTAGATGTGGAAGTCGATTTGATGGCAGACCAATCAGCCCGTCGCACACCTCCTCGACCAACTTATGAATCTCTTTCCCGCGAATCGCTGGAAGATGACGAATAAGAATTAGAGAATCGGGCATCGGGCATAGGGAATGGGAAAAATGCCCAATGCCCAATGCCCCGTTCCCAATGTTGTAAAACTAAATATACTCAAAACTCATAACTCGAAACTCAGCACTTAAGTATGAGACCTGCCCAAACTAATCAGTTTGACTACGTAAAAATCGGCTTGGCTTCCCCCGAACGCATTCGGCAGTGGGGCGAAAGAACATTGCCTAATGGTCAAGTAGTCGGTGAAGTTACCAAGCCAGAAACGATTAATTACCGAACTCTCAAGCCAGAAATGGATGGCTTATTTTGTGAGCGCATCTTTGGCCCAGCGAAAGATTGGGAATGCCATTGTGGTAAGTATAAAAGAGTTCGTCATAGAGGTATTGTCTGTGAGCGCTGTGGGGTAGAAGTCACCGAGTCACGGGTGCGTCGCCACCGCATGGGCTATATTAAACTCGCTGCACCAGTAGCTCACGTTTGGTATCTCAAAGGCATTCCTAGCTATATTTCCATCCTGTTGGATATGCCATTGCGGGATGTCGAGCAGATTGTCTATTTCAACTCTTATGTTGTCCTGAGTGCAGGTAATGCCGAAACCTTAAGTTACAAACAACTGCTGAGTGAAGACCAGTGGTTGGAAATAGAAGACCAAATTTATAGCGAAGATTCTGTGCTGCAAGGCGTAGAGGTGGGTATTGGTGCTGAAGCGCTGTTGCGTTTGCTTGCCGATATCAATTTGGAGCAAGAAGCCGAAAGCCTACGCGAAGAAATTGGCAACGCCAAGGGACAAAAGAGAGCCAAGCTAATTAAGCGACTACGGGTGATTGACAACTTTATCGCCACTGGTTCTAAACCAGAGTGGATGGTAATGGCAGTCATTCCCGTGATTCCCCCCGACTTGCGCCCAATGGTGCAGCTAGATGGCGGACGGTTTGCCACGAGCGATTTGAATGATTTGTATCGGCGGGTAATTAACCGCAATAATCGTTTGGCACGCTTGCAAGAAATTTTAGCACCAGAGATTATTGTGCGGAACGAAAAGCGGATGCTGCAAGAAGCAGTGGATGCTTTGATTGACAATGGTCGTCGGGGACGCACTGTGGTAGGGGCAAATAACCGACCACTGAAATCTTTGTCCGACATTATTGAGGGTAAGCAAGGACGTTTCCGACAAAACTTGTTAGGTAAACGGGTTGACTACTCTGGACGTTCGGTAATTGTGGTCGGGCCAAAGCTGAAAATTCACCAGTGCGGTTTGCCTAGAGAAATGGCGATTGAGCTATTTCAGCCATTTGTGATTAACCGCCTGATTCGTAGCGGCATGGTAAATAACATCAAAGCTGCGAAAAAGCTGATATCACGTAATGATCCCAGTGTTTGGGATGTGCTGGAAGAGGTGATTGAAGGACACCCTGTAATGCTAAACCGGGCACCAACGTTGCACCGCTTGGGTATTCAGTCTTTTGAACCAATTTTAGTAGAAGGTAGAGCGATTCAACTTCATCCTCTGGTGTGTCCAGCCTTTAACGCCGACTTTGACGGCGACCAAATGGCGGTACACGTGCCTCTGTCATTAGAAAGTCAGGCTGAAGCGCGGTTGTTGATGTTGGCTTCTAACAATATTTTGTCACCAGCCACAGGTAAACCGATCATCACGCCTAGCCAAGATATGGTGTTGGGAGCCTATTATTTAACAGCAGAAAATCCCGGTGCGACAAAAGGGGCAGGAAATTACTTTTCTTCGCTGGAGGACGTAATTATGGCTTTCCAGCAAGATCAAATTGACTTGCACGCCTATATTTACGTAAGGTTTGACGGCGAAATAGAATCAGACCAGCCGGATACAGAACCCGTGAAAGTGACGGAAAACGAGGATGGTACCCGCACATTACTCTATAAGTTCCGTCGAGTCAGACAAGACGCTAAGGGCAATGTACTTTCACAGTATATATACACAACTCCTGGCCGCGTTATTTACAACAATGCCATTCAGGAAGCACTAGCAAGTTAATTCGTAATTTCTAATTCGTAATTCGTAATTAATTCTTTAATTACGAATTACGTAGTTTGCTTCTCGCGTTTGGCGAGTATTACGAATTATTAATTATTGATGACTCAGGACTAATGATTAATGACTAACGAAAAAATGATTTTTCGCAATCGCGTGGTTGACAAAGGTCAACTGAGAAATTTAATTTCTTGGGCTTTTACGAATTATGGTACAGCGCGAACCGCAGTGATGGCGGACAAATTGAAAGATTTGGGATTTCGCTATGCTACCAAAGCAGGGGTTTCCATCAGTGTAGATGACTTGATGATACCACCAACTAAGCGATTACTCTTAGAAGCAGCCGAGGAAGAAATTCGCGCTACTGAAACCCGTTATCAACGGGGAGAAATCACTGAAGTAGAACGCTTCCAAAAGGTAATCGATACTTGGAATGGTACCAGTGAAGCTTTGAAAGATGAAGTAGTCGTTCACTTCAAGAAGACTAATCCCCTTAACTCCGTATATATGATGGCATTCTCCGGGGCACGGGGTAACATCTCACAAGTCCGGCAGTTGGTGGGGATGCGGGGACTGATGGCAGATCCTCAAGGGGAAATTATCGATTTACCGATCAAAACCAACTTCCGTGAAGGGCTAACTGTGACGGAATACATTATTTCGTCTTACGGTGCCAGAAAAGGATTGGTGGATACTGCCTTACGGACGGCTGACTCTGGTTATCTCACCCGCCGATTGGTGGATGTATCCCAGGATGTAATCATTCGGGAATTTGACTGCGGAACCACTAGAGGTCTTGCGATTCGACCAATGACAGAAGGGGCCAAAACCTTGATTCCTCTGGGGACCCGCTTGATGGGACGGGTAATTGGTGAAGATGTGGTGCATCCGGTCACAAAAGAATTGATTGCAGCACGCAATTCGCCAATTCCTGAAGACTTGGCGAAGAAAATTGAAAAGTCTGGGGTGGGAGAAGTTGTGGTGCGATCGCCACTAACTTGTGAAGCCGCACGTTCTGTCTGTCAACACTGCTACGGCTGGAGTTTGGCACACGCCAAGATGGTGGACTTGGGCGAAGCTGTAGGGATTATTGCTGCCCAAAGTATCGGTGAACCTGGTACTCAATTAACCATGCGGACATTCCACACTGGTGGGGTGTTTACTGGAGAAGTGGCACAACAAGTTCGTTCCAAAATTGATGGGACTGTCAAACTTCCCCGCAAACTAAAGACTAGAACATATCGGACTCGCCACGGGGAAGATGCCCTCTATGTTGAAGCGAATGGCATCATGCTTTTGGAGCCAACAAAAGTAGGTGATGTGACTCCAGAGAACCAAGAGGTTCATCTTACCCAAGGTTCAACACTATATGTATTTGATGGAAATAAGGTAAAACAAGGGCAGTTGTTGGCAGAGGTAGCCCTTGGTGGACGTACAACTCGGACTAATACAGAAAAAGCAGTTAAAGATGTTGCCTCTGACTTAGCTGGGGAAGTGCAATTTGCCGAAGTTGTTCCAGAACAAAAAACTGACCGTCAAGGTAATACCACAACCACAGCCGCACGCGGTGGTTTGATTTGGATTTTGTCTGGGGAAGTTTATAACTTGCCACCTGGGGCAGAATTGGTGGTGAAAAATGGTGATGCGATCGCTGCTAATGGAGTTTTAGCAGAAACCAAATTAGCCAGTTTACACGGCGGTGTGGTGCGCTTGCCAGAAGCTACCCCAGGTAAGAGTACCAGGGAAATTGAGATTATCACTGCTTCTGTGGTTTTAGACCAGGCAACCGTGACAGTCCAAAGTTCTCAAGGTCGTAATAACTACTTAGTATCTACTGGCAACAACCAGGTATTTAACCTCCGAGCTACACCAGGCACAAAAGTGCAAAATGGTCAAGTAGTCGCTGAGTTAATTGATGACCGCTATCGCACAACCACAGGTGGATTCCTGAAATTTGCTGGTGTAGAAGTCCAGAAAAAAGGCAAAGCCAAGCTGGGCTATGAAGTCGTACAGGGCGGTACCCTGTTGTGGATTCCTGAAGAAAGCCACGAAGTTAATAAAGATATCTCCTTACTGTTGGTAGAAGACGGTCAGTTTGTCGAAGCTGGCACCGAAGTGGTGAAAGATATCTTCTGCCAAAACAGTGGTGTGGTAGAAGTGACCCAGAAAAACGACATTCTGCGGGAAGTTGTGGTGAAGCCAGGGGAACTGCTGATGGTTGACGATCCAGAATCAGTCATCGGGCGAGATAACACCTTCATCCAACCAGGTGAGGAATTCCAAGGTAATGTCGCCACGGAATTGCGTTATATCCAGTATGTGGAGACACCAGAAGGTCCTGCCCTGTTGAGTCGTCCAGTAGTCGAGTTTGCTGTACCAGATAATCCAGATGTGCCATCCACTACATCGGTAAGTCAACAAACCGGGCGTTCGATTCAATTAAGAGCGGTACAAAGACTACCTTACAAAGATTCAGAACGCGTCAAATCTGTTGAAGGTGTAGAACTGCTGCGAACCCAGCTAGTACTGGAAATTGAGCAAGAAGGGGAACAAGACCATAATGCTTCACCCCTGGCAGCAGATATTGAATTAGTAGAGGATACTGAAGACCCAGAAGTTCAACGTTTACAACTGGTAATTTTGGAATCCTTGGTAATTCGTCGAGACATTACCGCCGATGCCACCCAAGGTAGCACCCAGACCACACTTGAGGTATACGATGGGTTAACCATCGCCCCAGGTTCTGTAGTCGCACGTACCCAAATCTTGTGTAAAGAAGGCGGGGAAGTGCGGGGTGTCCGCAAAGGAACCGAAAACGTCCGTCGCTGCTTAGTGTTGCGTGATGCTGACAGACTTACCATTAATACTAGTACTCAGCCAAAGGTGAAAGTGGGTGACTTGCTAGTAGAAGGTACAGAACTTGCTCCTGGAGTTTTTGCTCCAGAATCAGGACAGGTAGTAGATATTAAAAATGCTGCTGCTGCATCTGGTGGGGAATCAGCTCTGAGTACTAAAAACTACATTGTTACTACCCGTATAGGTCGCCCTTATCGAGTCAGCCCTGGTGCTGTGTTGCAGATAGAAGACGGCGATTTGGTACAACGGGGTGATAACTTGGTGTTGCTGGTGTTTGAACGCGCCAAAACCGGAGATATCATTCAAGGTTTGCCCCGAATTGAGGAACTACTTGAAGCTCGTAAACCGAAAGAAGCCTGCATTTTATGTCGGCGGGGCGGAGAAGTTAAGGTAGTTTACGCTGAAAGTGGTGATGAAGCGATCGCTATTAAGGTCGTAGAATCAAATGGCGTGGTGACAGATTATCCTCTGGGCCCTGGACAAAACTTGATTGTGCCAGATGGATCAATAGTATTAGCGGGACAACCCTTAACTGATGGTCCATCGAATCCCCACGAAATTTTGGAAATCTTCTTTAGCCTTGGTTCCGAAGACGGAATCTATGCTTGTGCTAGCCTTGCCTTGCAGAAGGTACAGACATTCTTAGTGAATGAAGTGCAAATGGTGTATCAGTCTCAAGGGATTGATATTTCCGATAAGCACATTGAGGTAATTGTTCGCCAGATGACCAACAAGGTCAGGATTGATGATGGTGGTGACACTACAATGCTTCCCGGCGAATTGGTAGAACTGCGCCAAGTTGAGCAGGTGAACGAAGCTATGGCAATTACAGGCGGTGCCAGGGCACAGTATACCCCAGTATTGTTGGGTATCACTAAAGCATCGTTGAACACCGACAGCTTTATCTCTGCCGCATCATTCCAAGAGACAACACGGGTACTTACCGAAGCAGCTATTGAAGGCAAATCTGACTGGCTGCGTGGATTAAAAGAAAACGTGATTATCGGCCGATTGATTCCGGCTGGTACTGGGTACAACACCTATGAAGAACCCGGAGCGATCGATGATTATGCTGCTGAGATTAGCAGTAGTGTCTTGGATGAAGTTGATGATCCTCTGGATATGGTCTTAGATGACCGCACAGCTCGTACCTATAATTTAGATTCTCCGACTCTTGGGGAATCTGGTTTTGGTAGCAGACGTGCAGAGAGGTCAGTTCTAGATGATGAAGATGAATTAATCGCCGATGAAGTCGTAGACGACGACGATTTCGAGGAAGAAGAGGAAGACGACGAGGATGATTTCGACGACGAATAGAAACTTGAAATTTCGCGTCTCTATTAAAATGTAAAAAGTAAAAAGGCAAAAGAAATTTTCTTTTGCCTTTTTATTTTGCTTTATAAAAACACATTTTTAAATCCTCAATGTTCTGGTTTCTGGCTTTTAAGCTAGTAGTCAGTCAATTACAGCGATTCAAAAGTAACATCCTCATAGAAATCTGCAACATCACACCGAAAATCCACACTTGCCAGATGAATTATATCTTCTTTTCCATAAGGATAAAGTACCCATTGGCTCTCTGGGTTACGGCGAAAACACTCAACATTTAATCGAGTTTGACTTATAAGTACATATTCCTGAAGTGATTCCATCTGTCGGTAGTCAGCAAATTTATCACCTCGGTCAAAGGCTTCTGTTGTCGGAGATAACACTTCTACAATTAAGCAGGGATAACGCAGAAAGTTGTTAAAAGCTCTATCTCGTTGGTCACAACTTACTATAACATCGGGATAGTAATAGACATTAATGGACTCAATATGTGCTTTAGTGTCTGAGATATAAGCCTGACAACCACTCCCGCGCAAATGATTTCTTAGCATAGCAAACACATTTCCGCTAATAATTACATGGGTATTACTTGCTCCTGCCATTGCATAAACCTGTCCCTGTCTATATTCATGCTTGATAGGACTAGTTTCTTCTCCTTTGAGATAGTCTTCTGGAGAAATATAGCTAGAATTTGGAGTTGCAACCATCTGTAATGACCTTGTGTGATGTCTTATATCTAGTTTAAAAGAAGCTTGACGGCTAAATTATTAAGCGAGAGTTGCCAGAAATTGCTAGTGTACCCATATATTTGCATAACTTATTTTAGGAAGCTTTAGGAGAAATCAACAAAATTTAAGTTGCATAATCAGGGCGGCAGAATGCCCACCCCACAAGATATTGAGAAAATTTTAATATGGAAATTAGATGTCTTTTAAGTAGGTTGGCGCAATTAAAGCTAACTGGCAAGCGCTGTCATTTGTCCTTTGTCATTGGTCATTAGCAAGGAATTTAAGACTATTTACGTCCCACAACATAATTTGGTTTATTTCTACCAACTTACTTAGTTTAATAGGTAATTGGTAATTGGAGAAAAGCTATACTAATTACCCATCATTTATTACCGACTTTGTGCCTGAGTTGACACTGTTAATACTTGCGGTGGTGTGGCATCTGGTGGATAGAGAAAGTCTACTTCTACTAAAGAGCGATCGCCAGCTTTCATATTTAATGAAACTAAGGGTTCTCCTGGTTGACCTCTCTTTTGTACTAAATGCACAAACTGAGTTTGCGGCTGATTTTGCTCATCTTTGTAACGTACCCGCACTGTCCCTCGGAAGAATACTTCACGGGCTGGTGTACTCAGAAAGCGTAACCCTGGTTTGACTAACTGATTCTCCTTCAGTGGTGTTTGTATGGACACACTGACAGTTTGAGGACTTTGAGTATTGTTGTATAACGGCAACTTGAGATTATATTGAATTCCATAGTTGCCATGAGCGCGATATGCGGTGTCAGGATAGCGCACCAGCATAGTAGCACTTTGAATTTGACCAGTTCCTAATGTACCGCCATGCAGGGTACTCAGGGCGTAGGAAAACACTTGACCAGGCTGGGGAATAGTTAGATACTTAGCTTTAGGATTGTCTAGTAATAAGGCTCTCCATCGTGAACCACTGGCCACTCCAGCAACACGCCCATAAATTCTTGGCTTGCCAGTTTCCTCTAGAGGAGTGGGCGCTTTATCCCGTGGCCCAGACAAATCACCATTATCTAGTAAATTCTGCCACTCTTCTAAAGTAGGCGATCGCTCACTGCCATCAGAATTCACCCGTGCAAACATGGCGAGGCTAGCTGCATAGACAGTGCCATTACTTTGCAATCGGAGCAATGTCGACCGACCATTCAGAGGTGGTGTCAATCCCTGGACAGGAATTGGTAAATTTAGTAACATCCGACTTTGCTTTGCTGGAATCTCAATTTGGGCAGGGAAAATCTCTTGTCGTCGTCCCCGCAGTACATCAGACATGACGCGATCGCCTGGGCCAGCAAAAATTGTCCCTAAAGGATTTTGGCTAAAAGATGGTAATTGAATAAATGGTGCATCCGGTTGACTCAAATAACTCGCCGCTTGCCAAATATTCACCTTTACTGCTTCCGAACTAGGGTTGTGCAAAATTATCCCTAAATAGAGCGAGCGCAAATTCTCTGATGGTTCAGCCCTAGCAACGTGATGGGCAAAAATATCAAATCGTCCCCGAAAGGGAAAATTCAAATGCGCTGTTGGCACTTTTTTGCCATCTGGTGGAAAAGTGGAGAGTAAAATTCCTTCTTTCAACACCAATTCTGGACTATTACTGTTAAAAGTTGGCACTGTATCCAATTGACCTGGTAAAGGACGTACTTCTTGTGTTTGTACGACTTCTTCAGGTGGTGGTGTGATAGGAGTTGATTGAGCAATTGGGAAAATTAGTAACAATGGCAACATATACTTAGATATTTCTTTCACCATACAGACATTAACAACTTGATGAAAGTGCCAGTTTGTTAATAATTAATACGAAATCTGCAAGATTTCCATCAAATTTTTTTGATTTAGAACCGGGACGTGGGTAAAAAGACAACGGATCGTAAGTTGATTTTGGTCTAAGTAGTCCAAGCCTAAATAGTAAAAACAAATTGACCGCAGTCGTGGCTAATCTGAATTGATGCTTCTTTCGCCACTAATTTTTCTATATCAACTTCTAATTTCTCCACAGCTAACAAATGCTTCCACACTTAATTGTGTAAGGATTGCAGCCTGCTCACAACAGATAATGTCTTCGGGTTGAATTGCATTGATTTTTTCCATTACCTGAGTATTGGCAAGTTGGACATCTACGGGTAACTGGCGTAAAAAACTCAAGTCATCTGGTATCAGATCGAGTTTGGTAACTTCAAGTAATAAATCATCAGAAGAATTTTGACTGTTGATATTTTAGGCAAATGTCAAAATAAGTTAATAGAATTCTTTTCTTCATAACAAATATTATTTAGAATAGAAAAACCCTCCATTAATAAATTTACAAGGAGCAGGTAAATGCCAGTAATTGCGGTCGTAGACTACGAGATGGGAAATTTGCATTCAGTCTGTAAAGGGTTGGAAAAAGCTGGGGCAACTCCTAATGTTACTTATTCTCCAAAGGAATTAGAGCAGGCAGATGCAATAGTTCTGCCGGGAGTGGGAGCATTTGATCCAGCAGTACAACACCTGCGAGCGCGTGGTTTGGAACAACCTATTAAAGATGCGATCGCATCTGGTAAACCTTTTTTGGGAATTTGTTTAGGATTGCAAATTCTCTTTGAATCAAGTGCAGAAGGTACCCAACCAGGACTAGGAATTATCAAAGGAAAAGTGCGCCGATTTCGTCCAGAACCTGACATCACTATTCCTCACATGGGTTGGAATCAGCTGGAAATGACTCAGGCAAAAAGTATTTTGTGGGAGCATTTGCCGTCCGATCCTTGGGTATATTTTGTCCATTCTTACTATGTTGACCCAATAGACCCGCTAATCCGTGCAGCAACCATCACCCACGGTACTCAAACCGTCACAGCTGCGATCGCTCACGAAAATCTGATGGCAGTTCAATTTCACCCCGAAAAATCCTCTAATATTGGATTGCAAATCTTGTCTAATTTTGTTGCTCAAGTCCGTGAAAAAATTCCTGCCTAATCTATTTTTGTCATTTGTTCTTTGTCCTTTGTCTAAAATTAATGACTAATACTTCGACTACGCTCATTACAAGTGACTAATGACTAATGACCAATGACTAATAACCAATGAGCCTGAGAATTTACGGTAATCGCCAGCTAAAAACTTTACCAGGGAAAGAAACTAGACCTACCAGTGCGCGGGTAAGGGAGGCAGTCTTTAATATTTGGCAGGGAGAAATTGCAGGTTGTCGCTGGCTAGATTTGTGCGCCGGTACTGGTTCAATGGGCGCAGAGGCTTTGTGTAGAGGAGCCAGCCTAGCAGTGGGAATTGAACAATCGAGCCGAGCCTGTGCCACCATCCAACAAAATTGGCAGCAGGTAGCTAATGCCGACGAGCAAGAATTTCGGGTATTGCGGGGAGATATTACGCAGCAGTTAAAGACTTTATCAGGCAAGCAATTCGATAGAATTTACTTTGATCCACCTTATGCTAGTGGATTGTTCCAACCAGTATTAGAAGCGATCGCTCACTATCAACTTTTAGATCCTAGTGGCGAAATCGCTGTTGAACACGCCTCACAAGGTTGGACACCGCCAGAGATTCCCTCTTGGGAAATTTGCCGCGAGAAGGTTTACGGCAACACATCACTTACTTTCTACAGAATTGTGCAATGAGACGAGAAGGGAGTGGAAAAGATAAGGGAGAGAGGGGAGAAAAATTGCTTCTTTGTCCTCCTTAGTCCCCTTGTCTCCCCTACTCAGCACGGGCTAAACCTTAGCTATCCGCTAACAGCACAGGCTAAATGCCTCGCTACAGCTAACAAAACTCCCTCAACCGCCCAACTGATTGGGGCGCTTGTATTGCTTATAGGCAGCGTAAAACAGTCCGGCGAGGGTGACGAAAACTAGACCAAGGACAATACCTGATAGCAGGGGTTCAACCACTGGAAATCTCCTCTTTGTAATGATTAAATATTCGTTGCCTGTTTTTGATTTTACCAAATTTAGTATGAATCCTGCGTCCTATAGACTTTTTGGAGGGCGACTGCTCAGAAAAAAATAGTCTTCTGTGCTTGCAGACACGATCAAGAACTTTTAAGCTATGTGTAGGAAAAGAAAACTTTTTAGCACACCTAGACTTTCACCGCAAACCTTTTGGATAACCAGATTACCAAACCTGAAATTTTGATTCAGCGCATCGTTTTATTGACGCTGGCCATACTGCTATCAGTCCCTTTGGGCTTTTTTGGTATTCAGTTGGTTCAAGCCTCCGATCCTTATGTCAAGAGTGTTTTATCTCTAACAGGAAACCCAGTTCAAGGACACGCGATCTTTCAAATTAACTGTGCTGGTTGTCATGGTTTGGAAGCAGACGGGCGAGTAGGGCCAAGTTTGCAGGCTGTTTCCAAGCATAAGTCTCAATATGGATTGATTCACCAGGTAATCAGTGGCGAAACCCCGCCAATGCCAAAATTCCAGCCTAGCACCCAAGAAATGGCCGATCTTTTGAGCTATTTAGAGTCGTTGTAAACGTTAAATTTTTCGGGTTGCGGGATACGTACAGCAGATTTCAAGTTGGGTATTGTATACAAGCTAAGTTTCAAAGCCAGGAATAAAGCGTGTTTTACTTCCGTTAGCGTAGCCCATTCTGAATTATGACTCTTAAATTCTGTTGTAAATCCCTTATGGAAAAAGGCAATACATCAAAATGTTACCTTTTTCGATCTTAGAACTTACGCAAAACTACACGTGGTAGGGGCAATACCCTGCGGGTTCGCTGAAAGCGTTCTCGTAAGAGTAGCCGCTTCTCTACGAGACGCTTTGCGAATGCGTCTACATGAATTGCCCCTACCGGAGAATAAAGATTTGGGCTATTTTTTGAGTAAGTCCTGGATCTCAGAAAACTTGTAAGTAGGAAGGCTAAATTAAAGCTTACCTAGATTGGTGGGTTTCGACTCCGCTCAACCCTCGTCTTCTCAGAAATCGAGCATTGAGCGTATCGCTAAAGCGAAAGTTCCGCTAACGCGGAGCGTCTCGCAGAGAAGTCGAAATGCGTCTTACAAATAATTGCAACTTCCTACTTAACAAATGTTATCGATCTATATTTCCAGAAGCGATCGCATCTAATTTCTTAGGATCGAGTATGATAATCGTCCCACCACGACGATAGCCAATTACTGACTTGAGACTTTTAATTAACCGCACACATTCTTCGTAAGTAATCCCACTGCTGCGAGCCATGCGATAATAAGACAATTTGACCTTTAAACACTCGCCTTGTGGACTTAATTCAGTTCCTGATTCGGCAGCAAAATATTGAATTAATCTGGCAAGGCGAACAATAGCTCTTTCAGAAACTAATCCGTGGACTGTCTCATGTAATTGCTGAATCCGACTGTTAAACACCATCAGCATTCGTAATGCAATTTCAGGGTTTTGTCCAATAGCTTTTAATAAAGCATCTCTTTCTATAGTGATAATTTCACAATCAGATTCAGCAGTTACGGTTGCTGGGGAAATTCCATTGCCTAATAAAGCAGGAGCCGCAAAAATTTCCCCAGCCGCTAAGATGCGGAGAATCGTTTCTTTCCCCGTCATTGCTATTTTGGTAACTTGAATTTCTCCACTGGCAACAGCATAGAGTTTTGTTGGTAAGACATCACCCTCATGGAGAATAATCTCTCCTTTGCGATGGCGTTGCACCTGAGTGTAAGGTTGCAAATTTACTTTGTCTGCTGTTTCTAAACTTGCAAACACAATAATTTGCGAAAGTTGTTCCAGGGATGCCTGCATGATTAGCCTGATATCGCAAAGGCTGGACGATGATGAATCCAAGGGTTAGCTGCTTCTAATTGTGTTGCTAGGTTGATGAGGGTAGCTTCAGCCGCAGGTTTACCAATTAGTTGCACACTTATGGGTAAACCCTTACTATCAAAGCCGACAGGAATTGCGATCGCAGGTTGTCCAGTTGCATTCGCAGGTGGACAAGGGGCAATCCACTCAATAATATTTTGGAATGTCTCTTCTGGACTCAGGGAAGCCCATTCCCCAACACGGATAGGTGAATGGAGATAAACTGGCAATACCAGCACATCCACGGTATCGAAAAAGGCTACAATCTGTCGTGCCACAATCTGCATTTGGGAAACTGCTTGGAGGTACTGGGCAACAGAACCTGTCCGTGCAAAGAGCCAACGATTTAATGGTTGCAAGGCTTCAACAGGAAGTCCTGACGCAGCTACCCCAGCTTGCCAAACGATTTGAAATGGTTCAACTAAACCGCTAAAATCTGGGGATTTCTGTTCAACGTGGTGGCCGAGTTGTTCTAATAACTGGACTGTTTGACGGACACCTTGCTGACAGTTAGCATCAGCTTCTCCCAAAGGAGAAATATTAGTATCAAAGGCAATTCGCAAAGCACCCAATTTTGTCTGAGTAGCAGCGAGAAATGATGGCTCCGGATCTGGCAACCAGTAAGGATCGCCTGTGACATAGCCAGATATAGTATCCAATAGGGCAGCAGCATCAGCCACAGTCCGGGCGATGGGGCCGTTGACGGCAATTCCAGCGAGGCGTTCGCCTACAGGTGCTTTACTCACTCTGCCCCTGGATGGTTTGAGTCCTACCAAACCACAACAAGCCGCAGGGCCACGAATTGAACCACCGCCATCAGAACCTTGAGCGATCGCACACAATCCTGCTGCTACCGCCGCCGCCGCGCCACCACTGGAACCGCCAGGGGTATATTCTAAATTCCACGGATTTCTCGCTGGAGGAAAACCCGTGGGTTCGCTGTAAGGGAATGAACCTAATTCAGAAGTGGCTGTTTTACCAAGAATAGTAAACCCGGCTTGCTTAATCCGCGTTACAACTCCATCATCATAGTTAGGTATATTGTTCAGTAATATGGGATTTCCATAAGTACAGGTAACATCAGCTACAGCATTGAGGTCTTTAATGGAAATTGGCACACCAAAAAATGGCGGTAGTTCCGAGGTAGTTGTCAATAATTCTGTTTTGGCTTTGGCATCTGCGATCGCTAGTTCTGCCATCACCGTAAAATAACTTCCTAATTGGGGATTTAATTGCTCAATCCGTTCTAAATATACTTCTACCAACTCTAGGGGCGATACTTCCCGGCGACGAATTAATTGCGCCAACTCTAGTGCTGGGGTAAATGCTAAATCAACTTCATTCATAGGTTAGTGAATGGGTAATTTTGTCTTTCTCTGGGATTTTTAAACTGAAATTGTTACTTTACCAGGATTTACGGGAATTATACATTTTATAGATCCTAAGATTTGTCACTTAACTAGGATGCTTAGATGTGTGGTTATGTTCTGACTCCAGCTATTTTAATTGTTTCGCATAAACTTTCGACAAATCCCTAAGAGGTATTTATGGCTAACCTAGAAATACTTGTTAGTGAATTGCCAACACTAATTCAGAATTTAAAACTGACTATTGGCGATTCTAATAAAATCATGGAACAAATTATTTCGATCAATAATGCTCAAGAACAACTACGAAATATTAAAAAATTAATTGCTCAGGAATTGAGATTGGAGAACGTCAAAAATCCTGCGATCGCTACACTACCTCGAATAGATACTGTAGCTAGTTTGTTTCTACCTAGTGTTGGATTAGTAGATCCAGCGATCGCAGAAAAATTTGGACATTCGAAAACTAAAATATCATTAACTGATTTACAATCCAAAATCGATGACTGGATAGAATGGGGTTATTTTTTGCAAGCAATAGCTGCTGATATTCTCAGTGATGATAATTTAGTCAATCAACTAAATTCTGATATTAATCATCTCAGCTTATTTGCACAATTTCAGGTAATTTCTGAAAATTTAAAAATTAACTTAGTCTTTGAAAAATCTCATATTTTAGAAAATCAAATTCAAAAAATTAATAACTACCAAAATGAATTACTACAATTAAAACAGAAGTTAAATTATGTTTTCAATACTATTAAAAATAGTCGTAGCTTATTAAATATTTTATTAGGAGTGTCTGCTTTTTGTGGAAAATCTGGCTTTGCTTTAGAGTGGTTAGATGATGACCACGAATTAATTATATCGAGTGACAGTAAATTTCAAGAATTGACCGATATTCTTAATGATTGCGATCGTCTCCAAGAACAAATTGCTGTTTTAATTATTCAGGGTGACACTTTAAAGGAACAGGCAGAACAAGCCCTCAGAAAGATAGAACAAGAAAATCATAATAAAGCAACTATTAGCCAGCATGTACAAATATTACCAAAGTTTTCGACACCTAAGATAGTACGTTCGGTTTTAATCGTAGTCTCAAGTTTAGTAGTCTTGGGTTTTGGTAGCTGGAAAATTCAAGAACAAAGTCTCCAATGGCAGCAGATGAATCTAAGTTTAACTCAAGAAGCAAGTGCGAATGCTAAGTTTAAATCTGCTCAAAAATTCGGTATGGAGGCTGCTTCTCTAGTTCAAAAACCACCGCATCCTCTAAAAGTCTGGCAACAAGCAGAAACTAAATGGCATCAGGCAATAATCTTATTAGATAGTATTCCTCATCAAACATCAGTTTATGACAAGGCAAAGAAGAAATTAGCTTACTATCAGATTAACTATAAATCTATCAGTCAAAGAATATTAGTAGAAAAGCAAGCCTTAGCAAAATTAGAATCAGCCCAAAAACTAGCAATAGAAGCTAATCTTTTTGTAAACAGTTCACCTCATTCACTACTACTTCGGCAACAAGCACAATATAAATGGGTGCAAGCAATCAATTTATTACAAGCTATTCCAGAGAGTACATCTGTCTCTGTACAAGCTAAAGAAATGCTTACTATTTATAAAATTAATTATGCCGCTATTAGTCAAATATAGCAGTTCTAGATTATTCGTAAAAAATTAGATACCCAACTTCTTCAATAAGTTGGGTATCTGGAAAACACAAATTTTCACATCTCGATATAATGAGGTATATCCTCAAATATTTTACGGATAATTTATTGCATCATTGCTTTCTTTGCTATAGCAATCTATATACTGAGAATTAATCCACCCTTCCCTACCTAAGATTCTATTGTTTGGGCTATTAGTAACACGCACCTTAACCCAAGGTGTCGGGCGACCTTGAAGTGATACAATATCTGGCTTGAGTAATGTAATATTGTTGCCATTATCTAAACCTGCTGTTGACTTTCCGCCAGGTGTGGTACGTAAAGCTAATTGCCCCGATTGCAACCCAGTTATTTCGCAGAGTGCAGGCTTAACTTGAGCTACATTGCCAGTACATTTTAGACTGCTACTACGTATCCAACCTTCTAAGCCTTTTTCTTTAGGACTATTTGCATCGATAACGCTAATGTAAATCCAGTTTTCAACACCTTTAGCTAGTACTTTTAACTTTGCATCTTCATATAAATTAATTGCACCTCCATCTTCAAATTCTCCTTGCGGTTTTCTGAGGTATAACAAAAGTGCTTCCTCATATCCTAGTTTCTTGGCTTGACAAGTCACTTGTCTGTTAGCATTTTTGGGAGTTGCAGCATTTGCTATTGGTAAAAAATTAAGAGTAGAAACCCACAGGTAAAATGCAGCAAAATAAATTTGAGGTATAGGTTCAAAAAAACTTGCCATTGTTGAGTAAATACGAGTGTTTTTTCCTACCTTATCTGTGATAAGCCTCATCGTCCAGCATAATTTTACCTAAATCTATAAGGCGGATAAGATAGAATTTGGAATCTACCCTGGGGGAAGACGAAGCGCAGAGGGGTTAAAAAAATTAAAGAGGTAAATCGCCATTTTTGAACGCTTTACCTCTCTTAACAACAGATAATTACAACTAACAATTAAACCTTAGAACGGTCAGTCAAAATCTCATAACCTGTGTCTGTAACTAACACTGTATGCTCAAACTGAGCCGACAAAGAATTATCCACGGTGACTGCTGTCCAACGGTCAGATAATGTCCGGGTGTGTCTAGAACCCGCATTTAAAATTGGCTCAATTGCTAGCGTCATCCCCGCACGGAGTTTAACATTTGGCATCTCGCGGGTACGGTAGTTGAATACTGAAGGCTCTTCGTGCAAGTTACGACCAACGCCGTGTCCAGTGAATTCTTCAACTATACTAAAGCCGTTAGCTTTCACATGGTCTTCAATTGCTCCAGCTAAGTCAAGTAGGTATACACCAGCCTTTACTTGTTCAATGCCCTTAAATAAAGCTTCTTCTGCTACGCGAATTAATTTAGCAGCTTCTTCTGTCACTTCACCGACAGCAATTGAAATGCAAGAATCACCATGAAAGCCTTGGTAATAAGCGCCAGTATCTACTTTTAATACATCCCCTACGCGAATCACTTTTTTAGGGCTAGGAATGCCATGCACTGCTTCATTATTAATGCTGGAGCAGATAGAACCAGGAAAACCGTGATATCCTTTAAAACTCGGTGTTGCACCCATTTCGCGGATGCGTTTTTCTGCGTGAGCATCTAAATCAGCCGTCGTCATTCCTGGCTTTACTAACTCAGAAATTTCTTTTAAGACAGTTGCCACAATTGCCGATGATTGCCGCATGATTTCAATTTCACGCGGCGATTTAATTTCAATTCCTCGGCGTTGTTTTTTCGCAGGTGTAGGCTGAGTCGCTTGAGAAAGTAAGTTACTGAAAATGTTCATGGGAAATTAATAATTACTGGTGGCTTTGCCGATGAAGTATGAATGCTTTCTCTAGATTACTTGAGAAATAATATCTATAATTTAAGCTATTTCAATCCCTGATAAGGATTATTGCAGTTTAGTCACTAATGTATACATAATAACATATTCACTTACTCTTAATATTTTAGACTTCAAACAAAATCGCCCTAACTTATTTTTGCTCCCCACTATACGATTTAGCCCAATTATCTTTAATTGAAACACTATGGTGCTATTAAATACGTGAGTCGAATAATTTTCAATTACTAATGGCAATTTCTCCAGTCATACCTGCTTCCGTATGTCCTGGTATTGAACAACGTAAGCCATAAGTTCCAGATTTTAAGGGCACAAATACCCATTCTGCCTCAGCACCCGGCTTGAGTTCCAGTTCGTGAATGGCTCCTTTAATTTCTACTTTGCCTGCTTGGACTTTTTGTGTCCAGATGCCATCGGCAAAGTCTTTAGCAGTAAAATAGTGCTTCAGTTGGCTGGGATTGGTAAGCCGAAGTTGATAGCGTTTGCCAGCCTCGAATTCTAGATGATTTGGCTCAAATTTGAGTTCGTTAGCCAAATTACCCAAGCTAATTGTAATTTCTGTAGCTGGTTGCTTAAGCAAATCACCAGATAAATTTGCCGCCATTGCTGGAGTCGCAGTGATGAAATTTAAGCTCAGGAGCAACGCAAATATTACGTACTTCTGCCGTAATATTTGCACCCAAGCAACATTTGAAAAAGCCAGAGATGTAATTAAAATTTGGTATAAATGGTTGTAAATTTTCATTGGTAGTTCTCAAAAGGCAATGCTGATGAGCAGGAACAATTTATAGGTAGCGGGAAAAACCGATTTACCTATTCTTTATTATCCATGCCCAGCGCCCATCTCTACCTAATGCTTTTCTCTGCTAACACAGATGGCCCAGCAGTAACGACTACGATTTGATCTGGGTGGAGTAATTCACGAGCCGCTTGATTAACTTGCTCAAAGGTGACTTTCTGGAGTTTGTCAGTAAAGGTGTGCAATTCTACTTTATCTAGTCCATACACCTCATTCATCAGAATTCTGTCTGTTAATTCTTCTGGGTTTGCCAGGGAAACGTTGTAGTTGCTAATGAGGGTGCGTTTAGCTGTTTCTACTTCTAGTGCTGTGACACCTTGTTGATGGATTTGCTGTAGTATTTGGCGAGTACTAGCGATCGCTTGACTAGTATCTGCTGGACTAGTTTGCATTTCTATCAAAAATGTGCCTGCACTCTTCCCAGCTTGAAAGTAGCTATAAATTCCATAGCTCAAACCTTGGCGATCGCGTACTTCTGCACCAAGTCTACTAGATAAAGTATCGCCTCCCAAAATCTGGTTCAATACTAAGGCTGCGTGAAACCGAGGATCGTAACGCTTAATACCTGTGTAACCCATATATGTCACAGCTTGGGCTTTACCTGGTAAAACTGGGTTGACACTCACTATTTTCTCCGGCATTGATACCGGAGGATATTTTAATGTGGGTGCTTGGCCGCTAACTTCCCAGTTACCAAACTCATTTTTAATGAGCGATCGCACTTTGTCTAGATCGAAATCTCCCACCAGCGCCAACACTGTCGTATCTGGACGATAATGTTTAGCTTTGAAATCGATCACATCCTGGCGTTGAATCTGCTGCAAACTCTCCTCTGTGGGAAAAGTATGTAGAGGATGTTTTTTCGGGTAAATTGACTGCACAAATATTCTTCTGGCTACTTCTGCTGGCTCATCTAATTCCAGTTGCAAATCGGTTAAAGTTTGTTGGCGATGTAATTCCAATTCTTGTGCGGGAAAGGTACTATTTTTAACAACATCTGCCAATATCTCCAGAATTATTGGCAAATCCCCTGCTAAACTATCACCCTCGATATGCACTCCTTCACGATGTACTTCAAAGTTTAGACTCGCCCCTCGTTCTGCCAATATTTTGGCAATAGTTAAGACATCTTTGCTCTTAGTACCATTTAGCAAATTATCTGCCACAAAAGCAGCCAATCCTGCTCGATCGTCTGGATCAAATTCTGTCCCGGCTTGAATGTAGCCGCTTAGAGTAACGGTTGGAGTACTATTATCGGGTAACAGTAATATCCGCAGTCCGTTGGTAAGTTTAAATTTTTGTGGTAAAACTTGAGCAATCGCATCTGTAGCCAAATCCACAGGTGGTAAGTATTTCACTACCTCAGAAGGAAGCACAGGCACGCCAGGAGAGAAATTTTCTGTAGTTTGGGTTGAGTCTGGTTTATCGCCAACCCCTGCTATTTGCTTTTGAGTTGGTTCAAAAAAGCCTACTCTTCGGGCTTTTTTTGTGAGGTATTTGTTAATCACAGCGACAACATCCGTCGGCTTCACCAGACGAACAGCAGCCAAATAGCGGTCAGTGTAGCGATAATCACCAACAGTTGTCTCATCATTACCCAATCGCATTGCTTGAGAAGTGATATCACGGTTACTCAAAATCACATCTGCTGTTAATTGGGTTTTGGCTCGTTCTACTTCCTCAGTTGTCACGCCTTTTTCTGCTACATTTGCGATCGCGCGGCTCAACACTGAGTCAATTTTTTTCAAATCTTTTTTAGATCCAGCCGTCACCAAAACCTCATACCAGCCAGATTCTCGCAAACTGGTAACAGATGCTGTAACTTCACTAGCTAAACCTGATTCCACCAATGCCTGATAAAGTCTAGAATTCCGTCCTTCTGTAAAGATGTAATCCATCACATCCAACGCCGGCACATCTGGTTGATTTGCATCTGGTAGCGGATAAACAACTTGTAATAGTCGCCCTGCTCCCGGTTCTCGCAACACTATAGGAGATGAGGAAGATGACGAAGAAATAACTCCTACCTCCTGCCCCCTGCCTTCTGCCCCCTGCCTCCTACCTTCTGCCGACGCTCGCGGACTCGCTACCGCTTCGCTATCCTGCCTTCTGCCTTCTACCTCCTGCCTCCTTGGTAATTTGCCAAACACCTCTTTAATTGTTTCGAGGGTATTCGCGGTTTGAAAATCTCCAACAATCACTAAGACAGCATTATCGGGGCTGTAAAAATTACGGTAATATTTCTGTACTTGCCCAACTTCAAATTTTTCGACATCAGCTTTAGTGCCACCTACAGGCAAACCATAAGCATGATTAGGAAACACTGCCTGCATGACGGCGCGGTTGAGGCGATATTCTGGACTATTTTCGTAACCTTGCAACTCAGAAATTACTACTCGCTTTTCACTCGCTAGTTGTTCTGGCTCAATCTGGGAATTTTGCATTCTGTCCGCTTCTAATACCAAGAGCGGTTTTAGCTTGTTACGCTCCACAGTACCGTAATATGCAGTTTGGTCATAGCTGGTGAAAGCATTGGAATCACTACCTAAAGCACTAAACAAACGGCCAAATTGAATCGGACGATTTTTCGTGCCTTTAAACATCAGGTGTTCCAGTTGGTGGGCAATGCCATTCACCCCTGGTTCTTCGTTGCGTGAGCCAACCTTGTACCACACCTGCACCGTCACCACTGGCGCAGTATGCACTTCCTTTGTTAGGACAGTTAGACCATTCTCCAGCACTGTCTTATGGACGTTTTCTGTCAGTGTTGAGGGCATTATTCTTTTTGCTAGCAAGGTTGACTGGGATTTTTCTTTATTAGATATGGCTGTATGTTGACTCTTAGCAGGTTGATCGCTCAACAAAAAAACCGCTACTAGCCATAAGCTTAAAATTAATAACGGCAAGGAGTATTTATAAAATCTAGACAATCCATACATGTACTTCGGAAATATATCTGTAAATTAATTTACATAATTATTTTGGTGAGTGACCAGAGTTTAATGTGGCCAAAAAATCTGTTACCTCGGCAACAATACAGAAAAACAATATATTAGCAATAAAGCTGATAAAAAAGCTAAATTATGGCAGTTTTGCTAAAACTCGAATGAATTCCAGAGGTAAGCCATCTGTATCGGCGATGAAAGCCACTTCGTAAATGCGATCGCCTATTTGCTGTTGTGTCGGTTCTAAAAGTACCTTTAACGGTTGTAATTCTTCGGTTTGACTCTCAGCCGCCGCAAGTAATACACGTTCTTGTAAATTTATCAACCAGCTAGGTAAATCTGGTGTAATCTCAGTTAAATCGAACGAGAGATGATAATACCCCACATAATGCTCGTCAGCAAAGGCATCTGGGGCTGGCTTTGGTTCGGGAATTTGGATCAGTTCAATTCTGCCGCCCAATCCTTCCATCCAGCAAGCTAGCGTGTAGCCTGTAGTAAAGCGTTCCGAAATTGTAAATCCTAAATGTTCGTAGAAAGCGATCGCTCGATGAATATTCGCAGTCCGAATAGAAGCGTGGTGCATAATTTGTCCTTTGTCCTTTGTCACTTGTCCTTTGTTTAGGCACTTTTAACTAAATCCAATTCTTATTGTGGGGACGAGAGAACTATGAGCAGTGGTTTCCGCCATTGGTGCAGCCCGCTCGTAGGTATCAATTCAGAGCGTCTCGCCCACCCATAACCAAGGGCGGACAAGATGTCCACCCCACAAGATTGGATAATTTTTTTCTTGGTAATCCCTGATTCACTAATGACCAATGACAAATGACAAATGACTAATGACCATTATTCAAACAACCTGAAATAAGGGTAGCGTACAGGGACACCAGGCTCTTTTTCCAAGTCAAAATTAATCACTTCCCAACAGGGATCTTCTGAGGTATCGGGGCTAAACTCTACCGGTAAGCCGTATAGTCGAGCAGCGGTAACTTCTGGTTGTCCAGAACGCCAAGGTGTACTGCGTTCTAAATAGCCACTCATCAATTCCTGATAGCGGCGAGCAATAATCACTTTTGTGGCTCGATAACCTTGGGTATAGAGCTTATCTAATGCTTCGTGAATTTCAAACCGAATACCGTCGGGATGAGTATGCTGCCTATACCAGTCATTATTCCACCTCCGCCAATGACGGCCTGATTGCAAATGGATTAACTCTCCATTTTGAGGATTAGCTTCAAAAGCGCCATGACGCGGACACAAATAGGTATCTGTTAATGTCAGCGCCGGAATAGTCTGGCGACAATGGGGACACTGTATTTCCGGCCCAAACATCGGGTACTGAAAGCCTGGATTCATCATGAAGTGCGTACAAACATAATTTTGTCTTCACCAGCACCAGTGTATTGAATTATACACTGCGGCTCTACCACTTTGGGTTACTTGTTGACTGCTGCACAGACACAGAGTTGCGGCAATAACATTGTTCATTAGTGTTTTCCTCAGCGTAGAGGCTTGACGCTGTGATATCCTGGTCGTGCAACCAGCCTCAAAGGTTGGAGTTTCTCCAGTGTTCCTTGGTACCATTATTCATATTCTATCGTGTCTACCGCTTCTTACTGGACATCTCCTGATTTTTCTCAAGCTGCCTTCATCGCAGCCAATGCTGTTGTTATGGGTTCGGTAAATATAGCAGCAGGGGTGAGCATTTGGTATGGAGCAGTAGTTAGAGCAGATGTAGAACGCATTGAAATTGGCGAATGCACAAATATTCAAGATGGTGCAATTCTACATGGCGATCCTGGTTTTCCGACAATTTTAGAAGATCATGTTACCGTAGGGCATCGCGCTGTGGTACATTCCGCTTACATTGAGCGTGGAAGTTTGATTGGCATTGGCGCGGTTATTTTAGACGGGGTACGAGTGGGTGCTGGTAGCATTATTGGTGCTGGCGCAGTCGTAACTAAAAATATACCGCCTTTGTCACTAGTTGTAGGTGTTCCAGGCAAAGTGTTACGACAATTAACAGAAGCTGAAGCCGCAGAACTAATTGAACACGCTAAACGTTACCAAAAGTTAGCTTTAGTTCATGCTGGGAAAGGTACTGATATTGGCTTTAGTAAGTCTTAAAGAGAAGGAGGCAGGGGGCAGGGGGAGAATAAAAATTACCTCTTTTCCCTCTGCTCCCTGCTCTCTTCCCCTCGGACTCTTGTGCCCAATGCCCCATACCCAATTTTCAATAATTTAAACATTCTTTACATATATGTTGGGAAAAGTTACCCACTTCAGCTAAAAATAAAAATGAGAGCAGTTGACAAAACTTTAATTTCTACTTAAGAGAGGGGTTCTAGATATGGATATCGATTACCGTATAGCGATCGTTTTAGCACCAGTTGTCATTGCTGCTAGCTGGGCAGTGTTTAATATTGGCGCTGCGGCTTTAAGACAAATTCAAGGCTTTTTGGATCGGGAAGCCTAAATTCGGTTTAATATCATCACTTTGCAACCGCCTGTTTCTACTTATGGAGACAGTCGGTTTTATCACGATTAATGGTGCATTGGGCACAAGAGGCAGAGGGGAAGAG